>JAPYPT010000421.1 GCA_029937535.1 Alphaproteobacteria bacterium | reverse complement strand
GTCTCATCACATTCGTGATAGCGCCCTTCCAGCCGTCCGGACGGTCCATTGAAAATTACTTCAGGCATATCGTGGCCACTCCTTTTTCATCATATAAGGCACCTGGGGACATATCCGCAAGCTTTTGCGGGCCGGTTTATATAAATCGTCTAAATATTGCCGTATAAAGGATGATCTTGAACTATTGCTTCAGGCTAACTAGGTTAGGTGTAAGCCGAGGTTCGCCGGCCCGTGGAAATGCCGCGGTTCATGGCGAGGGGCCCCTGGGCATGGTCGATGTCATTCGGATGCAAACCGAACGGCACGAAGCAATGCGGAGATGCATCATGTTCAAGACCTTTCGTGAGGATATCGCGGCCTGCATGGCGCGCGATCCGGCCGCCCGCTCCAAGCTGGAAGTTATTCTGGCCTATCCCGGCTTTCACGCCGTTGTGTGGTATCGTCTCGCGCGGTGGTTCTGGCGGCGAAAGTTTTACCTGTTGGGACGGGTTATCTCTCATATCGGACGCATGCTGACGGGCATCGAAATTCACCCCGGCGCCACCATTGGCAAGGGTTTTTTCATTGATCACGGATTGGGCGTGGTGATCGGCGAAACGGCGGAAATCGGCGATAATGTCACGTTGTATCATGACGTCACCCTGGGCGGAATCGCGCCGTCCGTGGATTCCGATTCCCAACGCCAGCGCAAGCGCCACCCCACCTTGGGCAATGATGTGATTGTCGGTTCCGGCGCCCAGATCCTTGGTCCCATTACCATCGGCGACGGCGCCCGCGTCGGCGCGAATTCGGTGGCTTTGATGGATGTACCGCCCGGCGCCACCGTTGTCGGTATTCCCGCCAAGATCGCCCGCGGCCGCGCCAAGGACGACGACACAAAGCCCGCACCCTTTGCCGCCTACGGCACGGAAGCGGACATTCCCGATCCCGTACAGCGTGTCATCGATGCCTTGCTGGACAAGGTGCAGGGGTTGTCCATGCAGGTCGAGGATATGGAGCGCCGATTGGCCGACACCGACAAGGGAAAATGGGATATAAGCCCCACCTACGAAGAGGCCGACGACGATGGTGACGGCAGCGGCTGCACGGACCGCAACAACTAGAGCAATTTTCAATTAATCGGAGTCGCTTGCGCGACTTAAGTAATTGGTTCAATTTCTCTATTCTTAAATTCTGAGCGCAATTTCTTCGCATGCGCGCGTGAAAGACATGAGGGACGGTGGCGAGCTTGAATGACCGTATTTATCTAGATTACAACGCAACGGCGCCGATCCGGGCCGAGGTCATTGCCTTGATGGGGGAGATCATGGCCACTGTGGGCAATGCCTCCTCCGTGCACGAGCCGGGCCGGGTGGCCCGCGCCCGCGTGGACACCGCGCGTCAACAGATCGCCGATCTGGTCTCGGCGCCGGCCAAGAACGTGATCTTTACCGGCGGCGGAACCGAGGCGGATAATCTGGCCCTGCGTGGATTTCTGCCCCGGCATTTGATTGTGTCGGGTATTGAACATGGCGCCATTTTGGCCCCGGCCCTGTTGCTGGACCCCGGCGCCACCATCGTCGATGTGGATGTTCAGGGGCGCCTGGACATCACCGCCTTGAAAGCCGCCCTGACCGCCAGCGATGGACCGGCCTTGGTTTCCCTGATGCTGGCCAACAACGAAACCGGTGTCATCCAACCCGTGGCCGAGGCGACTGAAATAGCCCATGCCCATGATGCCCTGGTGCATTGCGACGGCATTCAGGGTGCAGGTAAAATAGATATTAATATCAATGATTTAGGCGTCGACCTTCTATCACTTTCTGCACATAAATTCGGTGGCCCGCAAGGCGTCGGCGCCCTGATCATGCGCGATGACCGCACCGTCTTGGCGCAAATGGTTGGCGGCGGCCAGGAAATGGGCCGCCGGTCCGGTACCGAGAACGTGGCGGGCATCGCCGGTTTCGGCGCGGCGGCGCGGCTTGTCATGGATGAACTGGAAGAATTCGCCAGATTGGCGGATTTGCGCGACGCCCTGGAGGCGCGGCTGGGCGAGATCGCGCCGGCCCGCAAAATTATCGGCGGCACGGTGCCCCGGGTACCCAATACCTCCTGCGTCACCATGCCCGGTGTCCGTTCCGATACCCAGGTAATCGCCCTGGATCTGGCCGGTATCGCGGTCAGTGCCGGTTCCGCCTGTTCGTCGGGAAAAGTGGCGGCCAGTCATGTGCTGGATGCCATGGGCATGGAATTGGATGAAGCGATGACCGCGATCCGGGTCAGCCTGGGGCGCGCCACCACGGAAGGCGAGATCGAACAATTCCTCGGCGCCTGGGCGGAGATCTACCGCCGTAACTCCTCCCACGCCAATGCGGCCTGAACTGCGGACTGTACCGCGGACTATACCGCGGCCTGAACAACAGCTTGAACCGCGGCTTGATATTCAGTGAACGTTTCACCGCCCCAGCTCATTTTTGTCAGTCCCGATGGGACCGAGCAATGGCAGATTGAGGCCCCCATCGGCGTCTCGGTGATGGATACCGCCGTTAACAACGGCATGGATATGGAAGGCGCCTGTGAAGGCAACATGGCCTGCGCTACCTGCCATGTCATCGTCGATGCGGACTGGAGCGGGAAATTGCCACTGGCCGAAGAAGAGGAAGAGGACATGCTGGATCTGGTCCTCGGTCTGCGGCGCACCTCCCGCCTGGCCTGTCAAATCATCATGACCACGGCACTGGACGGCTTGACCGTGCGCCTGCCCGGTGAAAATCGAAATCTATTGCTGGACTAGAGCAACCTGCGTTCATTTGAACGCAGATAAGTTGCTCTAAACCCTTGAATTAGATCAAATTATCAGCCCAAAAACGATTCCGT
>JAPYPT010000103.1 GCA_029937535.1 Alphaproteobacteria bacterium | reverse complement strand
CCAAATAATCAGCGGATTTTGGCCATTCCCTGGATTCCCGCCTTCGCGGGAATGATGAAATTATGGCAAATGCCGGCGCTCTAAATCGTTTTTCAGCAGCCTGTTAGATCAATTTTTCAGCACAAAAACGATTCCGTTTTAGGCTGTTTGATCTAACGTTCGGGAATATAGAACTGCCGTCCGAACCAGCGCCAGCGGTTTGCCGTTGCCCGCAGGGTGCAATTAATTCTGCCCCGGCCAGCGGCGAAGGGATTGTCCAGCCGCACTTCAAACCGCCTCTCGCCCAATCGTTCCATGCGGGCTGGACCCGGTTGGTTCGAGGCGAAACAGGCCAGGTTGTTCAAGGCGCCAATGTCCGCGGTGACGGTAAAGCCAAAATCCGGCGGATTCTTGTCGCCGCGGCGTATCACCGTGTCATCCGGCAGGACGTCGGTGACGGGCAAGGGCAGGCCATTGCCGGCCAGGCGGAACCGCGCCACCCCGCCAAACCTTTCATTCAGGGCGAAACGCGGCAGACCGAATAGATCCTCGCCGCCATGGGCCACGCCGGAATGCTGGCCGAAGGCGGCGATGAAGCCCGCCACCCGCGCCGCCTGTTTCTCACGAGTTCCGAATTCACCATATGGATAGGCCAGCAGCTCCGGCGCGAAGCCCAATTCGGCTCGAAATCTTGCATTTGAACGGGCAAATTCCTCGTCCAACCGGGCCTGATTGACGTCGGGCAGGTGTGGGTGGCTGCCGGTTTGACTGCCGATGCTGACCCCGGCGGCGGCCAGATCCCGCAGTTGCGCCCATGTCATATAGCCGGGCCGCCGGGCATCGATGGCATCCGTGGCCACGAATAGGGTAAACGGCAAACCGGCCTTTTTCAGCATGGGCCAGGCCCGGTCATGCACGGATAGAAAGGCATCATCAATGGTCAGGGCGATCGTGCGGTCGGGCAAACTTTCCTGACGGCGAAACGCGGCGATGATGTCCCGCAACGGCAGGACCTTGTAACCGCCGGCCGAAATTTCGGCCAGGTGAACCTCGAATTGTTCAATTTTGATATTGGTGGACGGATAGTTCCGCTCGCCGAAGCGATGGTACATAAAGACCACCGCCGAGGCGACCCCGTCTCCCGCCAGCGCCACCGGACTCCACGCCAATCCCGATAGCAGCAAAACCAGGGCGAGGACTGCGCGGGCCAACCGCCCGTCAGGTTGGGTCGAACCCGTCAAGAGGTTATACGAGAGACTATATTTGCGGTGCATCCATTGCATGATAGATGTGTTTAATGCACTTGGCCAATTAGACCAATGCATCAAAATTGATCGCTCCACCAGTTAGATCAAGATTTGACAAATTTAGGAGATGATGATGAGCGGGATCGTGAACGATAAGAGCTTCGGCATTATATTCCGGGACGGCCGCACTCATTCGGTTTGGCTGGATAAACCTGTTTCCGACATCACCCTGCAGGCGCTTTACGATCTATTGAGTTTGGGGCCGACCTCCGCCAATTGTTCACCGGGGCGGTTTCTTTTCCTGCGCGGCCAGGAGGCGAAGGAACGTCTGCGTCCCTATCTCAGTGCCGGCAATATGGACCAGACAATGACCGCGCCCATTGTTGCGATCGTCGGCTACGATCTGGCATTCTGCAACAAATTCGACACTTTGTGGCCCGGCAACGAAGATGTGCGCGGCTGGTTTGAAGGCAACAACGACAAGATAATGGAAACGGCCTTTCGCAATGGCAGCATGCAGGGCGCCTATATGATTATCGCGGCCCGTGCTCTTGGTTTGGATTGCGGCCCCATGTCTGGCTTTGATATCAAGGGGGTTGACCGGGAGTTTTTCCCCGACAGCACCATTCGAACGAATTTTCTGTGTAATTTGGGGCATGGCGATCCTGGCGCCCTGCCGCCGCGCAAGCCGCGTCTGAGCTTTAACGAAGCGGCGGAGGTCATTTAGGCGGGCAATGCCCATTTTGGCATTCGACACCACCCAGGGTGCCTGTTCCGCCGCTATTTGTCATGCTGGCACGCTGTTGGCGCGGCGTTTTGAATTTATGAGGCGGGGCCATGCGGAACACCTCCTGCCCATGGTTGAGGCCGTGCGCCGGGAGGCCGGGATTGCCTTCCAGGAGCTGGATTTGATTGCCGTGACGGTGGGCCCGGGTACGTTTACCGGCGTCCGCGTGGGATTGGCCGCGGCCCGGGCCCTGGCATTGGTGCATGAGCTTCCGGTTTTAGGTATTGGGACGCTGGAGTTGCTGGCGCGGCCGGCCGTCCCAGCTGCCGCGCAAACGGGGGGGGGCGGTATCATCGCGGCTATCGATGCCCGGCGTGGGGAGCTTTACAGTCAAGTCTTCGACAATAAAGGTGTGGCGTTGACCAAGGCGGTGGCCGGACCGGCGGACCAATTTGCCATGCCACCCGGTTTGGCGCCGGGCCTGATTGTCGGCACGGGAGCGGCACTATTGGGGGCTGTTTTGCCACGTTGGCGGGTGCATGGCGACATCGTCCAGCCCGACGCCGCCGTCTTGGCGCGCGCCGCCGAGACCTGGCGCCATCGGGCCCGCGCGCAGCCGCCCGTGCCGGTTTATCTGCGGGCGCCCGACGCCAAGCTGCCGGTGTCCGCCGAGCCGGAGGCGTTGGGGCCGGCGAGCGAGTAAAATGAGCATCGCCGTACAACCCGCCAATATCGCCCATTGCGCCGTATTGTCCCGGCTGCACGCCGGCTGCTTCGCCACCGCCTGGGCCGAGGGAGAGTTCGCGCGCATGTTGGCGATGCCGGGGGCCTTCGCCCTGCTGGCGCGACAATGCAGCGCAATGGGCGTGATGAATCCAGAACCCATGGGCTTTGCCTTGGCTCGGGCGGTGGGTGGGGAAGGGGAGATCATAACATTGGGCGTTTTGGCGGTTGACCGGGGCCGCGGTGTTGGCGGCCGGCTGGTGGCGGCGATCGCGGCGGAAGCCGCCGAACGTGGGGCCCGGACGCTATTCCTGGAGGTTGCCGAGAACAACATTTCCGCCATGAAACTATACCAATCAAGCGGCTTCATCTCCGTGGGGCGTCGCGAGGGTTATTATCGTGATCGGGATGGCGGCAAGGTTGATGCCGTCATCATGCAGTGCGAAACGGCAAATTATTAGGATTTCTCCAACACCAAAATTTGCGGTCCATCGGGATTGCTCTCGTCTTCGGGCGCCAGGGAAATGACCAGATGGCCATGTTCGCGCACCGACCGCGGCACATTTTGCAAAGGTTCGGCACCCTGTAATCGGACGGTTGCGCGCTCACCTGATAACATGGTTTCAATCAATAACTTGGTACGAACAAAGGTCATCGGGCATATTTGATCGGTTATATCCAAGAAGTGCTCGGATTTGCTTATGTTCATTGTCCAATTCCAAATACTCGAGATGTTATCATCGGAAAATTGTTTTCCTATTGCAAAATTGGAGGTAAAATTTTAAGATAACGCCGAGATAATTCAATTTGTGCATTTTATGACATTAGAACTTACTTGAAGGAGCCGATTACATGGCTGAACAAGGTACCGATCTTAGCGAACTATTGACATTAACTACGGATATAGTTGCATCTCATGTTTCAAATAATGGTGTTCCTGTAAGTGAACTGCCACAATTGATTCAGCAGGTATATGCGACATTATCGGAACTTGGCAAGGAAGTCGCGCCGGCGGTGGAAAAACCGCAGCCCGCGGTGCCGATCCGCAAATCCATTACGCCCGATTTCATTATTTGTCTGGAAGACGGCAAAAAACTGAAAATGTTGAAGCGGCACCTGAAAACCGCCTACGACATGACCCCCGATCAATACCGCGAACGATGGGGTTTGGCATCGGATTACCCCATGGTGGCGCCGAATTACGCCGAACAGCGCCGGGATCTAGCCAAAAAAATTGGCCTTGGCACATCGCGAAGCCGCCGCAGCGTGGGTTAAACATGTTCGGGCCTCTATCCTGCCGGCGGTGTGTCCGGCGGCTTGGGGCATAAAGCCTGATGCCGCTTCCAATCGAACGGCTTTGCATTGAACGCGGCCTGCGCATGACCGGGCAGCGCCGCATCGTTGCGCAGGTGCTTTCAGAAGCAGAAGATCACCCCGATGCCGAGGAAATTTATCGCCGGGGCAGCAAGCTGGACACCAAGATTTCCATTGCCACGGTGTACCGCACCTTACGCATATTCGAGGAAGCCGGCATTTTGCAGCGTTTGGATTTTGGTGACGGGCGGGCCCGCTTCGAAATTGCTGAAAGCGAACATCATGACCATCTGATAGACACCACCAACGGCAGGGTGATCGAGTTTCAGGATGCGGCATTGGAAGAATTGCAGGAAAAAATCGCGGCGGACCTTGGTTACCGCCTTATCGGCCACCGTATGGAGTTGTTTGGCGTGCCGCTGTCTGGCGATGTCCCAGCCGGCGATTTCCCGTCCGGGGGTGGAGTTGACAAAGACGAAATTGGCGATTGTTAGAGCAAATGGTTGACGGGGCCCTGACTTCTTGACTATTTGCCCCTGATTGATAGTGTTTTCCCGTGGATATAGTGTGGAGCGTGACAAGGGAATGAACCAAAATCGCCAGCGCCGGGATTTAATCCCCGCGCGCGAGCGTGACGGCAATAGCTGGCGCCATGCGGAAAATTCCGCTGTACGGCGCCAAGTTGCCCGGCGCAAATGGGGCCACTGGAACGGTGGCGGCGTTTGCGAACGCGTTTGGCCCTCCTTGCCCCGAATATTCCTTGCCTAAGAAACTTTTTATCCGCACCTATGGGTGCCAGATGAATGTCTATGATTCGGCCCGCATGACCGACGTGTTGGCGACCCTTGGCTATGCCGTGGTCGATGGGCCCGAGGATGCTGACATGGTCATCCTCAATACCTGCCATATACGGGAAAAGGCCGCTGAAAAAGTCTATTCCGAACTGGGCCGCCTGCGCCAATTGAAACAGCTTCGCGCCGAGACCGATCCCGAAAGGTCCGGTCCGCTCTTGGCCGTGGCCGGGTGCGTGGCCCAGGCCGAGGGTGCGGAAATGCTGGCCAGGGCACCGTTCCTCGACATTGTATTCGGACCGCAAACCTATCACCGATTGCCCGAGCTGATTGCCCGGGCTGAGCGGGCCATGGCCGGAAGCGCCAAAAAAGGCGGCCGGGGCGCCGGCGTCCTGGATACCGAATTCCCGGCCGAGGCGAAGTTCGACCATCTGCCAACAACAAACCCCGATAACCAAGGCGCCGCGGCGGCCCGGTTCACGGCGTTTCTGACCATTCAGGAAGGCTGC
This sequence comes from Alphaproteobacteria bacterium, assembly GCA_029937535.1. Taxonomy (GTDB): domain Bacteria; phylum Pseudomonadota; class Alphaproteobacteria. Next base: position 11,434 of record JAPYPT010000103.1, on the reverse strand, counting down.
GATAAATTTTGCACCTTCTGTGTGGTGCCCTATACCCGTGGCGTGGAATTTTCCCGGCCGGGTCAGGCGGTGCTCGATGAATGCAGCCAATTGGTCGATGCCGGCGTACGGGAAGTCACGTTGTTGGGTCAGAACGTCAACGCATATCACGGGCTGGCGCCCGGCGGCGGCGATTGGGATTTGGCGGAATTGATCGTGCGGTTGGCCGAAATCGAGGGACTGGCCCGCATTCGCTACACCACATCCCATCCCCGCGACATGAACGACAGACTGTTCGAAATTCATGGCGAATGCGACAAGTTGATGCCCTATCTGCATTTGCCGGCGCAATCGGGTTCGGATCGCGTCCTGGCCGCCATGAACCGGGGCTACACTGCGGCTGACTACAAGGGCGCCATTACCAAGCTGCGCCGGGTCCGGTCGGACATTGCCCTATCGGGTGATTTCATCGTCGGCTTTCCTGGCGAGACAGAGGCGGATTTCGAGGCAACCATGGAACTCGTGCGCGAGGTGAATTACGCCCAAGCCTACTCCTTTAAGTACAGCGCCCGTCCCGGTACGCCGGCGGCCCTGCTTGATGGTCAGGTGCCCAGCGATGTGGGCTCCGCGCGGCTGCAACGGCTGCAGGCCTTGCTGGACAGCCAGCAACAGGCCTTCAATCAGCAAATGGTCGGCCGCCGCCTGCCTTTGTTGTTGGATCGTTCCGGCCGCCGGCCAGGGCAGTTGGTTGGCCGCAGCCCCTATATGCAAGCGGTCCATCTGGATGGAGGGGAAGAACTATTCGGCCAACTCGTTGACGTCGATATCACCGCCGCCCATGCCAACAGCCTGGCCGGGACATTAGCGGAACCGCAACCGCAATCGCAAACGCATCTGGGGCCGGCTCCACTGGCGCGCCAGTTGGAGCCCATGACATGAGGCGTGACGTCAACAAATCGACGAATGGCGGCGAACCGGCCCTGGTGATCGATTTCGACGATACCCGCCTGTTGGCGCCTCTGTTTGGCGCCCACGACCGCCATTTGGCTCGTATCGAGCAACGTTTGGGGCTGTCGTTGGTGCCGCGCGGCAACAGAGTGGCCATATTGGGCGAGGCGCATGCCGCGCAAGTCGCCCGCGCCGCCCTGGAAGATCTGTATCAACGCCTGAAAGGCGGGTTGGAAGTGACGGCGGCGGATGTGGATGGCGCTGTTCGCATGGCCGAGGCGGAACCGTTGGATCAACTGGGGGAAGGTTTTGGTGCCGCCGCCGGGGCTGGTTCGGACAATCAACCGGTGCCAGCCGGGTCCAAGTCCCGCCGCCGCCGTGGCGCCGCGCCGGCAAAAGGCGATGGGGCCAGACGGCGCACGACGGCATCGGAAGACACCCTGATCAATACGCAAAAGAAACTGATCACGCCGCGTTCGCCGACCCAGGCGGCTTACGTGGATGCCATGCGAAAGCATGACATGGTGTTCGGTCTGGGTCCCGCCGGCACGGGCAAAACCTATTTGGCCGTCGCCGTCGCCGTTTCCATGCTGTTGGAGGAAACGGTCGAGCGCATTATTCTGACCCGGCCGGCGGTCGAGGCGGGGGAGCGGCTTGGCTTCCTGCCCGGCGCCCTGGAGGAAAAGGTCGATCCCTACATGCGGCCCATGTATGACGCCCTGTACGACATGATGCCCGGCGACCGCGTGCTGCGCCGCCGCGATGCCGGCGATATCGAGGTGGCGCCCCTGGCCTATATGCGCGGCCGCACCCTGTCCAATGCCTGCATCATCCTGGACGAGGCGCAGAATACCACGCCCATGCAGATGAAAATGTTTTTGACCCGCATGGGCGACAACAGCCGTATGGTGGTGACCGGTGATCCCTCGCAGATAGACCTGCCCGCCGGAACGCGATCCGGCCTGCATGACGCGATGGAAATTCTGGACGGCGTCGATGACATCAAAATGATCCGATTTGGCGCCGAAGACGTGGTGCGCCACCCCCTGGTGGCTTCCATCGTGCGGGCCTATGACCGTCATGATCAGGGCTCGTCTGGCGGCAACAAGTGATGCAGAGCGGCAGCGGCACGCCAAATCCACCCTCAGCCCCCGCGCCCATGGGGCCGGGCGGCCTGGCCGATACGCGGGAAGCGCTACGCAAGGCGGCCCGGGCGGCGCTGGCCGACGGCCGATGGCGGGGCTGGCGGCCGATGGTGGATTTGACGGCGGTGGCATGCTTCGTTCTGTTGATGACCATGTTGATTGTCCAACCAGGCGGCGGCACGCTACCGCAACCGGATGTCGATACGGTGGCCCAGGCGACCATACGCGCCGGCCGGGATGTCTTGGTGGAGGATCGCGACGCGACCCAGGCCCGCCGTGGGCAGGCCAAGGCCGGCGTCGTCGAAATTTTTGATTATGATTCCGATCTTTATTTCAGTCTTGGCGATCGTGTGTTTTTAGTCTTGGCCAATATGGAGGCGCTGCGCAAGGACGACTCCAAGACACCCGCCGTTCGGCGGGCGGCTTTCCAGGATGAAATCGGGGTCGCCGTGAACAGTGGCGTCTTTGCCTTGATCGAGGGCCTGGCCGATCCCACCGACGCCGCCCTGGCAATCAATTTCTTTTTGAACATGGGGCTGGACCGTCACATCATCGCTGATCGCGGCGCCCTGCCGAAGGGCGGCGGGCTCGAAATTTGGGATTTAGGCCTGAAGCTGGGGTCCCGCAGGGAAAATGCCGCCGGGATCATCGATCTGCGGCAATTACGCCGGCTGATGACAGCCCGTGCCGGCGATGCGCCCTATGGTGAAGCCCGCATCGTGCGCAGCTGGATACTGGAGGCCGCCCAGGAACTGGTCCGGCCAAATCTGAAACCAAACCAGGTGGCCAGCGAGAAACGCCGGCGTGAAGCCATTGCCGCCGTTGAGCCGGTATTCCTGCGCATAAAGGCGGGAGAAGTCGTTGTCCGCCGGGGCGACCGGGTAACCGCCGCGGCCTGGCAACGTATTGGCACTCTGAACAAATATGCGGGCGGCCGGCGGATGTGGCGCGAATTAATCGCGGTCGCGGGATTGGTGAGCGGTTTTCTGTTGCTGGGCGCGATATTTTTCAGCCGGGCGCGCGTGCCCTTCAGCTTTGGCCGCAAGTCATCCTATCTGACCCTTGCCATCGTCGCGGCGACCACGGCCATTGGTGTCGCGATGTTTTATGCCGGGCAGGGTTTTGCCGAGGGCATGGGTTTTGATCCCGACGCCGCGGCCTATTTCGTGCCCCTGGCCTTGGCCACGGTATTGGTTACGTTATTGGTCGATGCCCGCACGTCACTGTTGGTGGGCGTGGCCCTGACCCTGTTTATCGCCTACCGGGTGAACGGCGATCTATGGTTGGTGACCAACTATATCGTTGGCGTTCTGGTGGCCGGTATTGCCGCCCGCCAGAGCCGGCGCCGGATCGATCTGCTGCGTATCGGCTTGGTGGTGGCGCTGGCCCAGGCGGCGATGGTGCCGGTAACCGTGACCCTGGCCGGTCATGCCATGGGCAGCGAACATCTGCCGCTGATGCTGGGCGCCGTTGTGTCGGGCCTGCTGGTGGGCGTGGGGACCCTGGGTCTGCTGCCGGCGTTTGAATGGCTGTTCGATGAAACCACCGATACCCGCCTGCTGGAATTGGCCTCCGCCGACAATCCGTTATTGAAGGAATTGGCCTTGAAGGCGCCGGGTACATACTACCATTCCGCCATGGTCGCCAACCTGGCCGAGGCCGGGGCCGAGGCGATCGGCGCCAATGGTCTGATGTGCCGGGTCATGGCGCTGTATCATGATATCGGCAAGTTGCAGCGGCCGGCCTATTTCATGGAAAACCAGCGCGGAGCCGACAACATTCACGAACGCCTGGCGCCCGACGTTTCCGCGCGGATTATTCTGCACCATATTCTCGATGGCCTGGAAATGGCCCGAAAAGCCAAACTGGGCCGGCTGATCCTGGAAGGCATCTCGCAACACCAGGGCACCACATTATTGCGGTCCTTCTATGACAAAGCCCGGGCCCAGGGTTACAACGGTCCGGAAGATGACTACCGCTATCCCGGCCCCAAACCACAACGGCGCGAGGCGGGTATTCTGCTGCTAGCAGATTCGATCGAGGCCGCGACCCGCGCCATGAAAGACCCCTCCGCCGCCAAGGTCGGCGAACGGGTCCGCCAAGTCATCGAAATGCGCGTCGATGAAGGTGAACTGGATGATTGTAATCTGACCCTTAAGGATTTGGCGGAAATTGAAGCCACCTTTACCCGCACGCTGACCTTGGGCGTGTTTCATAACCGCGTTGAGTATCCCCCCATGGCGAACCCCAATGGCTCGCCGTCAGAAGGCGAAATAGCAGGTAATGCAAAAAGCGATGCAGATGGAGATCATCGTGTCCACCCCTTGCCCGGCGTGGCTGACCGACCTGCCTGACGCGGCCGCGACGGGAGAACGTGTTGTCGCCGCCGCCTTGGAACCCGCGGGCCTGAACCGCGCCGTGGTCGAAGTTGGCGTGATGCTGACCGACGATGGCGAAATACGCCGTCTCAACCGCGAATACCGCTTTCAGGACAAGGCCACCAATGTTTTGTCATTTGCCGGCGAGGGCGTGGAAGGGCCGGTCCACGACGGCCCATTGTTGCTGGGCGATATTGTCCTGGCCCATGGCGTCCTTTGCGCCGAGGCAAGGGATCAGGGCAAGACGCTGAATGCCCATTATTGTCATTTGCTGGTTCATGGTACTCTGCATTTGTTGGGTTATGACCATGTGGATGATGGAGAGGCGGCGGTAATGGAAGCCCGGGAAATTGCGATCCTGGCAGGGATCGGTATTGCCGACCCCTATCGACCGACCGCCGCCAAGTAACCTATTTCATTGGACCTGACATGAACGACAATTCCGAATCCAATCAACCGAATAACCCGCGCAACGGCGGCGTCAAGGCCGCGGGGGATGGCGGCGGCGGCATCCTCAACTGGCTGATGGGCCTGTTGCGGGGCGGTGGTGACGCCGACCTGCGGGAAAGCATCGAAGAGGTCATTGACGAGCATGAGGCCTCTCCCAACAGCCTGAACCCCGAACAGCGGGAAATGCTGATGAACATCATCAGTTTCGGCGAATTGGAGGTTGATGACGTCATGGTGCCGCGGACCGACATCGTCGCTTTGGAGGCGGGCGCCAGCTCCTCCGACGTTGTCTCTACCTTCCGTCAGGCCCATCATTCCCGGCTGCCCGTCTACCGCGAGACCCTGGATGATATTGCCGGCTTCGTGCATATCAAGGATGTGGTCGATCATTGGGACCGGGACGAGGAACTTTCCCTGGCCCGAATTTTGCGGGAATTGCTGGTGGTGCCGCCTTCCATGCCAATATTGGATCTGCTGGCCCGCATGCGTGCGACCCGTATCCATATGGCCGTGGTGGTGGATGAATATGGCGGCACGGACGGCCTGGTGACCATTGAGGATATCGTTGAGGAAATCGTCGGCGAGATTGAGGACGAACACGACAAGGACGAAGGCCCAACGCTGCAGCAACGGCCCGATGGCAGCATCGACGCCGATGGCCGGGCCGAGATAGAGGATCTGGAGGCGATCCTGACAGTGGATTTGTTGCCGGACGAGGTGGACGAGGACATTGAAACCCTAGGCGGCCTGGTCTTTGCCATGCTGGGCCGTGTGCCGCGGGTTGGCGAAATCGTCGATCATGCGAGCGGTATCAAATTGGAAATTGTTGACGCTGATCTGCGCCGGGTAAAACGCTTGCTGATCCATCCCGGCTCCGCCTTGGGCGAGGATGGTAATGGTGATGATGGGGCCGGGGATAGTGACGCAACCGCCTCGGACGCCAACGGCTGACCGGCTTGGGCGAGGAAATTTGGCCCCCTTACCATGACCACATTCCCAATCTGGCTGCGTCTGCTGGCCTCGGCCGCATTTGGCGCGGCGGCGGCCCTGGCCCTTGCGCCCCTCTACCTCTGGCCCTTGATGGTGGTTGGTTATTCCGGGTTTTTGTGGCTGCTATCGGGATCGATTGGTTGGCGGCCGGCCTTTGCCATCGGCTGGACCTTCGGCATTGGTTATTTTTTGGTCGGCCTGCATTGGGTTGGTCATGCTTTCATGGTCGATGCCGCCCGGTTCGCCTGGATGATGCCGTTTGCCTTGTTCGCCCTGGCTGCCGGGCTGGGCCTGTTCCCGGGTCTGGCCGCGGCGCTGACCCGGCGCTTTTCCCGGCCGGGTTTGGGGCGTCTCATTGCCTTCACCCTGTTCTGGGGGCTGAGTGAATGGCTGCGGGGTTCGATTTTGACCGGATTTCCCTGGCTGCTGTCGGGGCATGTCTGGGCCGCCAGTCCGGTAAGTCTGCAAGCCGCCGCCTATCTTGGCGCCTCGGGCTTGGGGCTGTTGGCGGTCTTGGCCGCCGCCGCGCCGGCCTTGATCCTGACCGGGCCGCGCGAACAACGTAAATCCGCGATTCTGACCGCCGCGGCGGCCTTGGCGCTCGTGGTCGTGGTCCTGACGCTGTCCTTTCTGCGGTTGCAGGGGGCTGGGGTAAGGGAACATGCGGATGTCCGCCTGCGCCTGGTCCAGGCCGGTATCCCCCAGGCGGACAAATGGCGGCCCGAGCTGCGTGACAGGCACCTTGCCTTGTACTTGAGGCTAAGCTTGGCCCCGGTGTTCTCTGGCCGAGCGCCGGAATTCAGCCATCTGATTTGGCCAGAAACCGCAACACCGTTCTTCCTGGCCAGCGATCCGGTCCGTCGCCGCGCCATTGCACAAGCCTTGCCGCCCGATTCGGTCTTGATCACCGGGACACCGCGGCGCGGCGAATTGCCGGGCAAGGAACTGATCCTGCAAAACAGCATCGTTGCACTAACCGCCGACGGCGCGGTCACGGTGGTCTATGATAAGGTCCACTTGGTGCCATTTGGCGAGTATTTGCCATGGCGGGGTTTCTTGACCCGGCTTGGCCTCGATAAATTGGCTCATGGCGCGGTGGATTTTTCGCCCGGGCCCGGCCCAAGGGCGGTGGCCTTGCCTGATCTGCCGCCATTTCGTCCGCTTATTTGCTACGAAATTATTTTTCCGCGGGAGATTTCGGCCTCCGGAGCAGGTTTGGATGCGGAATGGCTATTGAATGTGACCAATGATGCCTGGTTCGGTAATAGTTTCGGCCCCTCGCAACATCTCGATATTGCGCGCATCCGCGCCGCCGAGCTTGGCCTTCCCGTGGTTCGCGCCGCAAATACGGGTATTTCGGCCATTATCGATCCATTTGGCAGGATTATCCACCAATTGCCGTTGAATAGGGCAGGTATAATTGACAGCCGACTGCCCATGGCGCTGCCAAAAACACTATATGCGCGGTTTGGTGACGGGATATTCGCATTATTTTGCATGATAATTGGATGTTTATTGATTTTGATTTATATCTATAGTTCGAATAGACCCCGCTCCGAACTATAAGCTCTGCTTGACAGACCTAACAGGCTGCTACATACATGCATATTCAACCTTTTGGCGGCATGCAATATTGATGAGCGATCAAATAAATTACTTGCAGCTTAAAATTGTGAATAAGGAGTAGTATCAGTGACAGCGAACCCCAATCCAGTTGATATCCATGTTGGCTCACGGGTACGGCTACGCCGTACACTATTGGGTATGAGCCAAGAAAAACTTGGCAATGCTTTGGGGCTGACCTTTCAGCAAGTACAAAAGTATGAGCGCGGCACAAACCGCATCGGCTCTAGCCGTCTGTTCCTTTTGAGCCGCATTTTGGATGTACCGGTATCTTTCTTTTTTGATGATATGGCGCCGGAAATCGCCGATGGCCAGCGCGGTTTCGCCGAAGCGGCCCAGGCCAATTTCGACCAGGATGACTTGGCCAAGCGGGAAACGCTTGAATTGGTGCGCGCCTACTACAAAATTAAGGATGCCGCCGTACGCAAGCGGCTGTTCGACCTGGTCAAGGCGATCGGCGGCCAGGCCATCGATATTGAATAGTTCGGGACAGAGGGTCCTAAATTTGCGGCCGTCTCTGCTTCCAAGCGCTATAAATTCAGGCTGCGCCAAGGGTAAGGCCGCCAGCGCTTGACCCGGCGCAAAAAGCCTGCAACAACCCCGGCAGTCGGCGGTGCGATCGCCGCGAATTAGCAATTTCCCCAATTGGCTGGAGGCGCCTTGTGTCGAGCGGTAATTATCTTTTCACTTCCGAATCCGTTTCCGAAGGGCATCCCGATAAGGTTTGCGACCAAATTTCGGATGCCATCGTGGATATGTTTCTCGCCGCCGATCCCGATGACGCCAGGGTTGCCTGCGAAACCTTGACCACGACGAACCTGATCGTCCTTGCCGGCGAGGTTCGCGGACCGGCGGAAGTGGCCAACAACAAGGGGGCCATGGAACAGGCGGCCCGGGATACGGTGCGCCGTATTGGTTATGAGCAAGACGGCTTCCATTGGCGCAATGCGGAAGTGCAGGTGCATCTCCATTCCCAATCCGTTGATATCGCCCAAGGGGTGGACGCATCCGGGAACAAGGACATCGGCGCCGGCGATCAGGGCATTATGTTCGGTTATGCCTGCACCGAGACGGACGCGCTCATGCCCGCGCCGATCCATTATTCGCACGCCATTTTGCGCAATATGGCCGATGACCGCCGGGCCGGCAAAACGCCGCAATTCGGCCCTGATTCGAAAAGCCAGATCACACTGCGTTACGTGGATGGAAAGCCGGTTGGCGCCACATGCGTGGTGGTTTCAACGCAACACGCGGAAGATGCCGGACGCGAAGAAGTGCGCGAACTGGTCCGCAAGTATGTGCTTGATGTCCTGCCCGAGGGCTGGATGTGTGATGAGGATGAATTCTATGTCAATCCAACCGGCCGCTTTGTCATTGGCGGCCCGGATGGGGATGCCGGTTTGACCGGCCGTAAAATTATTGTCGATACCTACGGCGGCGCGGCCCCGCACGGTGGCGGCGCCTTTTCGGGCAAGGATCCCACCAAGGTTGACCGCTCGGCGGCTTATGCGTCTCGCTATCTGGCGAAGAACATCGTTGGCGCCGGTCTGGCGGACCGTTGCTGTATTCAATTGTCCTATGCCATCGGCGTCGCCAAGCCCTTGTCGATTTATGTAGATACCTACGGCACGGGGCGCTGCGATGAGGACAAGCTGGTCGATTTTCTGTCCAAGAACGTGGATTTGAGCCCACGGGGCATTCGCAACATGCTGTCCCTAAACCGGGCCATCTACGCCTCCACCGCCGCTTACGGACATTTCGGACGGACGCCCGATGACGAGGGTCATTTCAGTTGGGAACGGCTGGATCTGGCCGAGGAATTGAAACCGCTTCTTGGTTAAACCTCCACTCCGCACGCTCTATGGCCGGCGGCGCGGCAAGCCCCTGAGACTGGGCCGCCGCGCGGCGCTGGACAGCTTGTTGCCGGCTTTGCAGGTGAACCCGGCCGATCATGGCGCCGGCGCGCTGGATCCGCGTGTGCTGTTCCAAGCCACTGCTGGCGGGGTTCGTGGGGTTTGGCTGGAAATCGGCTTCGGTGCCGGTGAACATCTGGCGGCCATGGCGAGGGCCTACCCTGATATTGGCTTTATTGGTTGCGAACCCTTCATCAATGGCGTGGCCCGGCTGTTGGTTGAGATTGAACAAGGCGGCCTGGACAATATCCGCATTGTCGTGGATGACGCCGGGTTGTTGCTGGATTGCCTGACGGCGGGCAGTATCGGGCGGAGCTTTCTGCTATTCCCCGATCCCTGGCCGAAACGCCGGCATAACAAACGGCGCTTTGTCGGGGCCAGGAATATTACCGCCATGGCCCGCGTTCTGACGGATGGCGCGCTGTGGCGCATGGCGACGGATCATCGGGATTATTGCCGCTGGATGCTCGATCACATGACAACGGCGGCTGACTTCGACTGGCTGGCCCGTCGGCCCGGCGATTGGCGCCTTAGGCCCGAAGATTGGCCGCCGACCCGGTATGAAGGCAAGGGTATCGCGGCTGGGCGGCCGCCGGTCTTCCTCAGTTTCAAAAGGCGTCCACGGAAACAGCCTTAAAGCTTGCGTTACGGCGTCAGGGACCATATATAGGCACCTAACAAATAGCCTGGCGACCAGCGGGGCGGTAACAAAGGTGGGCCAGCGGCCCGCCTTTTGCATTTTTTGGGCGAATTTTTGCGCCGATGTTGGGTTCGAATACGAATACGAGGATAAATGGTGCCGGTAGCAGACGACCATTTGGGCGAGGTGGAACGGTTGATTGGACCGTCGGTGGAAGCCATGGGCTATCGTCTGGTGCGTCTGGCCCTTACGGGGGAAGCGGAGCAACCGACCCTGCAGGTGATGGCGGAACCTTTGGATGAGAGCGAAATGAACGTGGATCATTGCGCCGATCTGAGCCGCGCCATATCGGCCATACTGGATGTGGAAGACCCGATCCCCACGGCCTATTCGTTGGAGGTCAGTTCCCCCGGCGTCGACCGGCCGTTGGTCAGCCGCGAGGACTTTGCGCGCTTCGCCGGTTATCAGGTGCGCCTCGAGGCCGGTGCCGCCATCAATGGCCGGCGCCGCTTCGTCGGCCGCTTGCGGGGCCTGGATGAGGGCCGGGTACAAATTGTTGTAACCGACAGCGATGACAGCGTGAAAGAGTTCGACATTCCATTTGAGACCATCGTCCGCGCCAAACTGGTGCTGACCGATGATTTGATCCGAGACACCTTGAAGAAGAGAAAAAACTGATGGCCGATGCACAAACAGTCGTAGGCGCCAATCGTCTGGAACTATTGCAAATTGCCGACGCGGTGGCGCGGGAAAAGGCGATTGACGCGGAAATCGTCGTCGAGGCGATGGAAGAGGCGATCCAGAAGGCCGCCCGCTCAAAGTATGGCATGGAAAACGAAATCCGCGCCGAGATTGACCGCAAGACCGGCAACATTGGTCTGTTCCGGTTGCTGGACGTGGTCGAAGAGGTGGAAAATCCGGCCACGGAAATCCTGTTGTCGGAAGCCTTGGGCCGCAACCCGGATGCCCGTATCGGTGATCTGATTTCAGAGGTTCTGCCGCCCATAGATTTTGGCCGGATAGCGACCCAGACCGCCAAGCAGGTCATTGTACAAAAGGTGCGCGAGGCCGAGCGGGAGCGGCAGTACGAGGAATATAAGGACCGCATCGGCGAAGTGGTGAACGGTGTCGTCAAGCGGGTGGAATACGGCAACGTGCTGGTCGATTTGGGCCGGGCGGAGGCCATTGTGCGCCGCGACGAGGCGCTGCCGCGGGAAAGCCTGCGTCAGGGCGACCGTATCCGGGCATACATTTATGACGTCCGCTCGGAACTGCGGGGACCGCAGATTTTCCTTTCCCGCACCCATCCCCAGTTCATGGCCAAGCTGTTTACCCAGGAAGTCCCGGAAATCTATGACGGCATTATCG
>JAPYPT010000420.1 GCA_029937535.1 Alphaproteobacteria bacterium | reverse complement strand
ACGGGAAACGGCCCGCTGAATTACCCGGCCCGGTTCGCCGCCACCTGAGCGCCCTGGAACAGCGTCCGGTCTTCGTACGCCTCTACCGGCCCTGGGAAGACGGCGGCGTGGATCATCGACATCGTGGTCATCGCATGGTGATTGCGCTTGGTCTACGGGATGGCAGCTGGTTGCGGGTAGGGCTGCACAGGGGACGCGTACCATGGCGTCGGGGCATGGCGCCCCTGGGATGGCTGGTTCTTACGGTTGTTTTGGTGCTGTGCGCGGCGATATGGGCGGCGCATCGGATGACCCGCCCGCTGCGCCGCTTCGCGGAGGCCGCCGATCGCTTCGGCGTAGACGTGCGGGCCCCGCCCATGCCCGAAGACGGCTCCCGCGAGCTGCGCCGGGCGGCAAGCGCCTTCAACCGCATGCAGGAGCGTCTGCGCCGCTTCGTCGATGACCGCACCATGATGCTGGCCGCCATCTCCCATGATTTGCGGACGGTACTGACGCGCCTGCGCCTGCGCGCGGAATTCATCGAGGATGGGGAGCAACAGAACAAGGCCGTCGCAGATATCGATGAAATGCAGGCCATGCTGGACGAAACCCTGTCATTCGCCCGTGACGACGCGCGGGAAGAGGCGGCGGCGACCGTTAATTTGCCGGCCTTGCTGGAGGGCCTGTGCGCCGGCATGTCCGATGCCGGGCAGGCCGTCACATATCAGGGGCCGGCTGATCTATCCATACAATGCCGGGCCACGGCGTTGCGCCGGGCCTTTCGCAATATTTTGGACAATGCGGTGCGTTATGGCGAACGGGCGCGGGTCTCCCTGTCGGAAAACGCCGGCGACGCGGTGGTGGAGATTACCGACGACGGCCCCGGCATTCCCGAAGATATGCGCGAAAAGGTCTTTCAACCGTTCTTCCGTCTGGAAACCTCCCGCAGCCGGGAAACGGGAGGCACCGGCCTCGGCCTGTCCAGCGCCCGCACGATCCTGCGCCGGCACGGCGGCGACATCACCTTGCATGATGCCCCGAATGGCGGCCTGCTTGTCCGGGTCACGCTGCCCCTTGATGAACCTTAATCCCGGCTATCGCGCCATTTGAAGTACCAGGCCATGGTGCGCGAGAACGGCACCACCAGGTCATGCATGGGCCAGGGCTTCATCGGCAGCGCCGGCAAGGCCAATTCGGCGGCGGGTTTGCCCAAGGCGCGTTCCGCCATCATGCGGCCGACCGCCGTGCCCAGGGCAATGCCCCGGCCGCTGTAGCCCAGGGCCGCGATAACGCCGGACGCCAGTTCATGGTAGCGGGGCAGGCGTTCGTAGGTCATGGCGATGATGCCTTCCCAGACATATTCCACTTCCGGACGCTCGATCTGGGGAAAGGCGATGTTGAGGCGCCGAATGGTCGATGCGGTCATCCGGCGCCTGGCGCCTGGCGTGAAGACCGGGGCGGAGGTGGTCACGATGCGGCCGAAACGTTCCTTGCGGAAGGCCCACAGCGCCTGACGGGTATCCGACAGGCCATGATTGCCCGGCAGAATGCTCTTGGCCACATTGTCCCCCAGCACCGTTGTCGCGACGTGGGTGGAGCGTAGGGGGATTATGGTTTGGCGCAGGTTGGGGAACAGATTGCCGGTATAGCCGTTGGTGGCCAGGATGACCTTATCGGCCCGGACGGCGCCGCCGCCGACCTTTAGACGCCATTTATCGCCTTCCCGGTCCAGCGATTGCACGGGGCTATCCCCATGCACGGCGGCGCCCAGCCCCGCCGCCGCCCGCGCCAAACCCTTGGCAAAGCCCAAGGGCTGGATATGGCCGCCCGACCGATGCATCCAGCCGCCATGGTAGATCGGACTGCCGGTGAGTTCGGCCGCCCTAGGGGCATCGAACATCTCAACCGGCGCGCCACGGGCGGCCCATTGGTCATGCTTGGCCTGTATGCCGCGCAGACGAGATGGACGATGCGCCGGTTGCAGCCAGCCTTCCTGGACCGCTTCGCACTCAATGTCATACTTGCGGATCAGATCGAACACCAGATCGGCGGAGCCGGCCACCATCTCGTTCAGGCGTTCGCCGCGTTCAGGGCCAAAGGCGGCAACGGCATCGTCGGGACCATGCCGGCTGTAAACGGGAATGACCTGGCCATTGTTGCGGCCCGAGGCGCCGAAGCCGGGTTGTCCCGCCTCCAGCAGGACTACGTCGGCGCCACCCTGGGCCAGATGCAAGGCCGCCGAAAGCCCGGTGAAACCGCCGCCCACCACGGCGACATCCGCCGCCCGTTCCCCCTCCAGGGTCGGATAGTCCGGCCCTGGCGCGACGGTATGGGTCCATAGATTGGAGCGGGGGTCGGCGGGATGCATGCGGTTGCTCCTAATTTACTGATCCAGGCCGGGGCTGGTCGCCTGGCTGGGATCGACGCCCTTGGCATGTTTACTTTTGCGGGCGCGGGAGAGAATTCGAAAGGATTGGTACAACAAGGCCAGCAGCCCCAGGCCGCCGCACAGACCCTGCAGCGCCAGGACCGCCCAGAAATACCAATACAGACCCGGACCGGGGATCAGCAGCAACAATGGCGCCACGAAGAAACCATTGGTCATGACCCGGTCATTGAAGTTTTCCAACGCGGCCAGAACTTTCCCGCTGCGGTAACTGGCGGGGCCCGTCTGCCCTTCCATCCACAGGCGGAAAAACTGCAAACGGTTGGCGATCAGATCGTTGTAGGTGAAGACCAACGCCGTCACGGCGCCGGCGATGACCGGCCAAACCAGATCGGTCCCGCGCCACAGGCCAATGCCGGCGGCCAGCGGCGCGGCGGCGTAATAGAAGCGGTCAGCCACGCCATCATAGAACTTGCCCCAATAACTCGCCCCATCGATTAACAGGGCCAAAATGCCGTCCAGGCAAACGCCGAT
>JAPYPT010000102.1 GCA_029937535.1 Alphaproteobacteria bacterium | reverse complement strand
AACTGCAATAGTTCGACTTGTCCATGGCTTAGGCGGCCACCAACCACTACACTTCTGTGCTTCGTCCTCGACCTTTACCGTCTGGCGCAGCGGCCCGAGGCCGCCGTGCTGGCCATGTCCTGCTGTTCAATCAAAACCTCATGCATGGCAACCGCATCAACCGCGAAGGCGGCACCCGCTGGACCATGAACTGCCGCTTCAAGGGGTTGTTCGCGCCCTATGCCGGAAAGCGCCTGGGCGAATTTTTCGAACCCATCACGATCCGTCCCGCCAGCCGCGTCGGCATGGTGCACGAACTGCCGGGAGGGTTCAGTGAATAACCCCGTGAACCGGCAAAACAGTTTGGGTCATCGCGGCTATATCGCGTCCCGTCCCGTGCGCGGCCAGGAATGGCCTCAACATGTGCAGAATTTGGTGGTGCGCGACTATGCCCAGCGTAATGGCCTGCATTATCTGCTCAGCGCCACGGAATATGCCATGGACGCCTGTTACATGAACCTGGAAACCGTGCTGGGTGCCGGGCCTTCATGATGCCTCGGGAATGGGAGTTTGCGTTCGAACAGGCCGGCTATGACGGCGATTACGGCTATATTACCTTTGAGTAAGGGGAGCATTGGTTAGGAAACATGGCAAGAACACAGGAAGCGCAATACGAAGATTGCCTGCGGGCGGCGGAAGAATCCGGGGTCGACCGGTTGGGCGTGATGACCAACCAGGTCTGGCGCGATGATCCCCGCCGTCTGGCTATTCTGCTCTCCCGCTACAAGTTCGTGGCGAAAATGCTGTCGGGCAGGCGCCGGGTGATGGAAGTGGGCTGCGGCGATGCCTTTGGCAGCCGCGTCGTGCAGCAGGAAATCGGCGAATTGACGGTTTTGGATATCGATCCGGTCTTCATTACCGACATTGAACAGCGCATGCATCCTGACTGGCCCCTGACGCCGGCGGTCCACAACATGCTGGCCGGCCCCTATCCGGGTATTTTCGATGCCGCCTACAGCCTTGATGTGCTGGAACATATCCCAATTGAAAACGAGGAAACATTCCTGCGCAATATTCTTTCCTCGCTGACCAAGGAAAGTACGCTGATCATGGGCATGCCGTCCCTGGACAGTCAGGAATATGCCTCGCCGCAAAGCAAGATCGGCCACGTTAATTGCAAACAGGGTGGCGATTTCAAGGCGCTGATGGAGCGGTTCTTCGACAACGTCTTTGTCTTTTCCATGAATGATGAGGTGGTTCATACGGGCTTCTGGCCCATGGCCCATTATTATCTGGTGCTCTGCTGTGGCAAGCGGTCGGGATAGACTGCTCGTCGTCGGCGGCGACAGCTCCCTTGGCGCCGCGCTCGCCGATCACTTTTCGGGCGCCGACTGGCAAGTTCAGGCAACCACCCGCCGGCCCGATCACGTAGACGCCAGCCACCCCTTCCTCGATCTGACCGCGCCAATCGCGGACCTGCCGGACGCGGATGTGGTTATTCTAAGCGCCGCCGCAGCCCGTATCGGTGATTGCGAAGAGGATCCGGCGGCGACCCGCCGTATCAACGTCGAGGGCACCCTGGCCGTCGCCCGTCACATGGCCTGGCGGGGCGCCCATATCGTGTTGCTTTCCTCGGACAAGGTCTTTGACGGCACCGAGCCGCGGCGTGACCGCAACGACGATCCATGTCCGGCCTGCGAATACGGCCGCCAAAAGGCCGCCGCCGAGGCCGGCGTGCTGGCATTGGGCGGTCAGGGCGCGGTATTGCGCCTGAGCAAGGTCTTGACGCCGGATCTGGATCTGTTGGCGGATTGGGCGCGCGATCTGGACGCGCAGGAACCCATTACGCCGTTCCATGATCTCTATCTGGCCCCCGTACCCATGGATCTGGTGGCCCGAACCACGGCCCATATTGCCAAGGATCGGGCGATGGGCGTTTATCATTGCACAGGCGCCGCCGATCATAATTACGTGGACCTCGCCCATGCCCTGGCCGCCTCCCTAGGCGCCGACCCCGCCCTGATCCAGCCAACATCTTGCCAGGCCGCCAACATCCCCGCCGCCGCCCGGCCGCGGCATACAACTCTTGAGATGGCTATCGAGGAACAGCGGTGGGGAATAACAGCGCCGGAATTTGATGACACGGCGCTACAAGTTACCGCTCAGGCAGTCTGACCTATCGTTTTGTGGGCGTGGCCTCAAAAATGATCTTTAATCGTGTACCGGTCGCTTCCGCGTATCGCCGCAGCGTCCTTACCGACGGATTTCCCTTGAAACCTTCCAGCCGCGCGATCGAAGCTTGTGAGGTCTCCATGCGTTCGGCGAGCTCTGTTTGCGTGATATTGGCGTGCTTGCGCGCCTCTATCAAAGCTGCGGCGAGGGCGAACTCCTCTTCGAGGGCATCATACTGCGCCAGGAATTCCGGATCCTGCTTCCATTTGTCGCCTAATGTCTTGATGCTGCTCATCGCACCTCCTTTGCCCGGCGAAGTGCCAGTCTGATTTCCCGCCGTGGCGTCTTTTGGGTCTTCTTGACAAATACCCGTATTACAACGACCCGCCGTCCGGTGGCCGTTACGTAGATGGCCCGTGAAATGCCATCACGGCCCTTCATGCGAATTTCCCACAAAGGACCTTGCACATGCTTCACATAAGGTTCCCGGACATGTTCCAGGCCTTGGGTTTCAATCAACTTGGCGATACGCAAGAACCTCGCCCGTTGATCAGTTGGCAAGGCATCCAATTCCTGATCGACGATGGGGTTCAATGTAACGACAGACCAATTCATTATATACCATATATGATATAGATCGACAAGCGAACGAAGGCTTGGAATTGGTTATGAGCCGGCCAGGGATGATTTCTTCACCACGCTCTGAACCTGCCACTCTTAATCCTTCACGATAAGCTTACGCGGCAGATTGGCCAGGCACTCGGGTTCGCCGTCGGTGATAATGATGCTTTCGGTGGTTTCCAGGCCCCAGTCCTGCATCCACAGACCGGTCATGAAATGGAAGGTCATGCCCGCCTGCAATTCGGTCTTGTCGCCCGGCCGTAGGCTCATGGTACGCTCGCCCCAATCAGGCGGATAGCTGAGGCCGATGGGGTAGCCGGTGCGGCTATCCTTGACGATGCCGTGTTTCTTCAGGACGGCAAAAAAGGCAAAAGCGATGTCCTCGCAAAGATTGCCGGCGCGGGCCACCTCCAGACCCGCCGCCATGCCCTCCTGTATGGCTTGGTCCGCGTCCAGGATCGATTGCGGCGGCTGTCCAAGAAAAATGGTCCGCGACAGCGGTGCATGGTAGCGGCGGTAACAGCCCGCAACTTCGAAAAATGTCCCTTCGCCGGCCCGCATGGGCTTGTCATCCCAGGTCAAATGCGGGGCGGAGGCATCCGCGCCCGAGGGCAGCAAGGGCGCGATGGCGGGATAGTCACCGCCATGTCCGTCGGCGCCTTGAATGCCGATGCGGTAGATCTCGGCCACCAATTCATTTTTGCGCAGTCCCGGTTCGGCCAACTCAGCGATACGTTTGTGCATTTCCTCGACGATGCGGCCGGCCCGGCGCATGTAGGTGAGCTCGCGCGGGGACTTGACCGCCCGGCACCAGTTGACCAGGGCGGTGGCGTCATGAAAGGCGGCGTTGGGGAGATGCCGTTGCAGGGAGCCAAAGGCGGCGGCGGAGAAGTAGTAGTTGTCCATTTCCACGCCGATGGGCAGTTTATCCCAGTTGCGGGCCGTCATCTCGCCACATAGATGATCAAAGGGATGGCGTTCGAAGGACTGGACGTAGTGTTCGGGATAAAACAGGATCTTGTCCGGTTCCATGAACACGGTGCGTAGAGCGCCATTGCTATCCTGCTGGCGGCCATACCAATAAGGCTCGCCGTCCAAGGTTAGCAGGACGCATTGGTGGACATAGAAAGACCAGCCGTCGTAGCCCGTCAGCCAGGCCATGTTGGAAGGATCGGTGACGATCAGCAGCTCAATGCCCTTGTCCGTCATGGCGCGGCGAACCTTGGCGATGCGTTCGGCGTACTCGGAACGTTCAAACGGAAGGTCTACGTCCGGCATGTTCACCTCTAAACTTTGGCGGCTTCCAATTCTTCCTCGGCCGCCAGCCAGACCGCCTCCGCCTCGCTGATGGCTTTGTCGGTCTGGGCCCGTTTCTGGTTCAAATCCGCCAATTTATTGGGTGTATCCCGGTACAGGGCGGGATCGGCCAAGGCCTTGGTGATGCGGTCCTGCTCCACCTGCAGCCTGGACATTTTCTGTTCCGCCGCCTTAACGGTTTTGCGCAGGGGGGCAAGGCGTTGGCGGGCCTGGGCATTGGCGCGCCGGGCCGCCCGGCGGTCCTTCTCCGACGCCTGAACGCCGTCCTTGGGGGGCTCGTTGCGCACGGCCAGGCGGCGGTAGTCGTCGATATCGCCTTCCCATGGCGTGACCTTGCCGTCGGCGACCAGCCACAGCCGGTCCGTGGTTAATTCCAGCAAATGCCGGTCATGGCTGATCAGCAACACGGCGCCGGGGAAGTCATTTAGTGCCTGCACCAAGGCCTGGCGGGCATCCACGTCCAGATGGTTGGTCGGCTCATCAAGGATCAGCAAATGCGGCGCCTTGGCCGTGATCAGGGCCAGGACCAGACGGGCCCGCTCGCCGCCCGACAGATGCCGCACGGCCGTTTCGGCCCGGTCCTGGATTAATCCAAAGGTGCCCAGGCGGGCGCGCAGGGCGGCCTCCTTTAAATCAGGCAGCAGCCTTTGCAAATGCATCACGGGCGTGTCGTTCGGGTGCAGATCCTCGATCTGGTGTTGCGCGAAAAAACCGGTGCGCAGTTTGCCGCTGCGTTGAATATTTCCCGTCATGGGCGCCAACCGGCCCTCGATCAACTTGGCCAGAGTGGTCTTGCCGTTGCCGTTGCGGCCCAGCAGCGCGATGCGGTCCTTCGCGTCGATGCGCAGATCCAGATCCGTGAGGATCGGCACACCTTCCTCGTAACCGACCGAGGCGCGATCCACGCTGATCATGGGGGAGCGCAATTCATCGGGATCAGGAAAGCGGAAGTTGACCGATGGATCGACCACGGCCTCGGCGATGGGCTGCATGCGGGAGAGGGCTTTCAGGCGGCTTTGAGCCTGGCGCGCCTTGTTGGCCTGATAGCGGAAGCGGTCCACATAAGCCTGCATGTGTTTGCGCGCGGCATCCTGGCGTTGGCGCAGGCGTTCCTGTTGCAATTGCCGCTCCCGGCGGGTTTCCTCGAACGTGTCGTAGCCGCCGCGGTAAAGCGTCAGGCCACCCCGGTCCACATGCAGGATGGCGCCGACCGCATTGTTCAACAAATCCCGGTCATGACTGACCAGCAATACCGTGTGGGGATAGCGGCGCAGGAAATCCTCCAGCCACAAGGTACCTTCCAGATCGAGATAGTTGGTCGGCTCATCCAGCAGCAACAAATCAGGTGCCGCGAACAGAATGGCCGCCAAGGCCACGCGCATGCGCCAGCCGCCCGAGAATTCGGATAGTGGCCGGCCCTGGGCCGCCTCGTCAAAACCCAGGCCAGCCAGAATGGCGGCGGCGCGGGCGGGCGCGGCATGAGCCTCGATATCAAGCAGGCGCTGGTGAATTTCGCCAATGCGACCTGGTTTCTTGGCGCTGTCCGCCTCGGCCAACAGGGCCGTGCGCTCCGTATCGGCGTCTAGAACGTTGTCCAGCAGGGTTTGCGGGCCGCCCGGCGCTTCCTGGGCCACCATGCCCATGCGGGCCCGCCGCGAGAAGCTTATACTGCCGCCATCGCCCGATAGCTCGCCGGCGATCAGCTTCAACAAGGTACTCTTGCCGGCGCCATTGCGGCCGACCACGCCCACCTTGTGCCCTTTCGGTATATGGGCCGAGGCTTCGCTCAGAATATCGCGCCCGCCAATGCGGTATGTCAGATCATTGATGTGCAGCATGGGGGGCCTTCTAGCACGGTTGCGGCCTGGAGGCGAAGCCGATATAAACCGCCCGCGAAATTACCTTTTTTCATATTGTAGCGCGACAAGGAAAGCTCCAGCCCATGGCCATCCAACGTACTTTTTCCATCATCAAGCCCGACGCCACCCGCCGTAACCTGACCGGCCAGATCACCGCCCGCCTGGAAGGCGCCGGCCTGCGCGTCATTGCCTCGAAACGGCTATGGATGACCCGAGAGCAGGCCGAGGGTTTTTATGCCGTGCACAGCGAACGCCCATTCTTCAACGACCTGTGTACCTTCATGACCTCCGGCCCCGTGGTGGTTCAGGTTCTGGAAGGCGAGGACGCCATTGCCAAGAACCGCGACGTCATGGGCGCCACCAATCCCGAAGATGCCGCCGATGGCACCATCCGCAAGGACTTCGCCGAGAATATCGAGGCTAATTCCGTGCATGGCTCCGATGCGCCGGAGACGGCCGCCGAAGAGATAGCCTATTGGTTCGCGGCGACCGAAATCGTCGGCTGACGCCAAACCCATGGCCCACCGCGATCCCCTGCGGCCCATCACGGATGGTGAAGTCGCGGCCTACGAACGGGACGGCGCGGTCATGCTGCCGGGTCTGTTTGGTTTGGAGTGGATCGAGCAGCTCAGGGACGCGGTGGAGGCGGACAAGGCCGAACCCGGCGCAATGGTGCGCTACAACACTCCGCCCGGCGGCGGCGGTGAGTTTTTTGTGGATTTTCAGCTTTGGCAACGTTGGGAGCCGGCCCGCCGTTTCGCCCTGGAAGGCCCCGGCGGGGCCATCGCCGCCCGCATGATGGGCGCCGAAACGGTGACCTATTACCATGATCACTTGTTGGTCAAGGAACCGGGCACGGCGGAGAAGACGCCCTGGCATCACGATCAACCCTATTATCCCATCGAGGGTTGGATGGTCGGTTCCATCTGGCTGCCCCTGGACCCGGTGCCACGGGATATCTGCGTTGAATACATTGCCGGCTCCCACAAATGGGACCGCTGGTTCGCGCCGCAGTTCTTTAAATCCGGCAACCCGGATCTGGCCACCCAGGACCCGCGTTTCGAGGTTATTCCCGATTTCGATGGCCAACGGGACGAACATGAACTGCTGGCCTGGGATCTGGATTTGGGCGATTGCATCTTCTTTCACGGTCTGGCCGTACATGGCGCGCCTGGTAATCCTTCGTCCCAAGGCCGTCGCCGGGCCTATGCCACGCGCTGGCTCGGCGAGGATACCCGTTATGCCACGCGCACGGGCCAAACTTCGCCGCCCCTGGAAGGCCACGGCCTGAAGCCCGGCGATGGGATGACGTGCGATATGTTCCCCCGCGTATGGCCACGGGACTGAGCCAGCCCCCATCCTAGATTCCGTCGCGCGCCGGCCATGAGCGTTGTCCCAGAAAATTTCTTGATTAAGATAATTGATCTACAACAAAGACCGTATCGATCTGCGACGTGTAGTTTCGAAAGTGAAACGAAGACGAGGGATGAAGGCAATTTTTAACCCATGGCAGTGTATTCATTCGGCAATATTGTCCGTTTCGAACTTGAAAGGAATACATTTAATGCGCAGCGCGGCGGCGATCCTTGCCGGAGTTTTGATTGCGACCTTGGCGCCGGTCGTCGGGGCGCAGGCGGCCGACAATCCCATTGTCCAGGCATTCAAAGGCGGAACGCCCGATATCGACGTCCGGTTTCGCCATGAGCATGTGGACCAGGACGGCCTTGCCAGGGACGCCGACGCCAACACGGTCCGGACCCGCATCGGCTTCGTGACGGACCAAAGCCTGATGCTTTCGGGGCGGGTGGAGGCGGAGCGTATCGACCATCTTGGCTCGCAACGTTTCAACAGCACCATCAATGGCAAGGCGGCCTTTCCCGTGGTCGCCGATCCCGACAATACCGAAATCAACCGGCTCTATCTTACCCTGAAGGGTTTTGCGGACACGGTCGTCAAAGGCGGCCGCCAGCGCATCAACCTGGACAACGCCCGCTTCATCGGCAGCGTGCCCTTCCGTCAGAACGAACAGACCTTCGATGCCCTGACCCTGGTCAATACCAGCCTGCCGGACACCCGCCTGTTCTACGGTTATGTCTGGAACGTCAATCGGGTTTTCGGCGACCGCTCGGTCAGGGGTGAATTCCGCTCCAACACCCATCTGTTCAACGCATCATACGGCGGCCTTGGGTTCGTCAAACCCTCCGCCTATGCCTACCTTCTGGACTTTACCGACCGGGATAAGGCGAACAGCTCGACGGCGACGTTCGGTCTCAGACTAACCGGTAAAACCGCCATCGCGGACGGCTGGAACGCTCTTTATACGGGCGAATTCGCGCATCAGACGGATTGGGCCGACAGCGCGGTCGATAACAGCCACGATTATTATCTGGCGGAGGTCGGGCTGGGAACAAGCAAGCTTGTTTCCGGCGTGAATCTCACCTTGAAGGCGGGCTACGAGGTTCTGGATGGGGACCGCACCCGGGCCATCCAGATGCCGCTCGCCACCCTGTTCGCCTTCAACGGCTGGAGCGACAGGTTCCTGGGCAGCACCCCGGCCATCGGTCTTATCGATCAATATGCCTCCATCGGCGCCAAGGTGCAGGGGATCAGCATCATCGCCGCCTATCACAATTTCGATGCCGAGGAGGGCAGCCTGGACCATGGCGAGGAGTGGAATTTCCGCATCGCCCGCCCATTTTTCGGCCACCTGACATTGGCGCTCCGCTATGCCGCCTATTCAGCGGAGAACACCTCCGTTGATATCGACAAGCTGTGGCTGACGGCGGGGATCAAGTTTTGAACGCGAATGCTTCGAAGATATCCAGCACCGGAGCCAGTTAACGTCAAGGACGATCGGCTTCAGGCCCGTCGTAGCGCACCACTTCCTGATCGATGGCGCCGAATATGGTATTGCCCTCGCCATCTGGCATTTCAATGTGGATGTGGTCGCCGAAGGACATGAAAGGCGTCTTTGGCGCGCCGTCCTGAATGGTTTCCAGCATGCGCAGTTCCGCGATACAGGAATAGCCCACTCCGTCATCCGCCAGGGCCGAGCCGTGGGCCGCGTCCTGTTTGTTGGAGATGGTGCCAGAGCCGACAATGGTGCCCGCGCAGAGCGGCCGGGTTTTGGCGGCATGGGCGATCAGGGTGGGAAAATCAAAGGTCATGTCCACGCCCGCGTTGGCCCGGCCAAAGGGTTCGCCGTTCAGATCACAGAAAATCGGCAAATGCA
Organism: Alphaproteobacteria bacterium; assembly: GCA_029937535.1. GTDB lineage: Bacteria > Pseudomonadota > Alphaproteobacteria. Next base: position 7,829 of record JAPYPT010000102.1, on the reverse strand, counting down.
GGCGGCCGCCGTCCCAAGCCTGGCCCAACTCGTCCGGGCTGACGGCGACGGGCGAAAAGGCAGTGGACGGTTTGCCGTGGAAGAAACCAAACCCCTTGCCCAGTTCGCCGGGGATCAGGCCGCGCAGGGAAACATCGTTGACCAGCATCACCAACTGGATGTGGCCGCCGGCGTTTGCGGCCTCAATACCCATGGGCACGTCGTCCGTGATCACGGCCACCTCGGCCTCGAAATCAATGCCCCAGTCTTCCGAGGCCGCGACGATATCGTCATAGGGTCCGATGAAACTGTCGGAGCCGCCCTGGTACATCAACGGATCGGTCCAGAAGCTTTCCGGCATCTCGGCGCCGCGGGCCCGGCGCACCAGTTCCACATGATTGACATAGGCGCTACCGTCGGCCCATTGAAAGGCGCGGGGCAGGGGAGAGGCCAGATCGCCCGGATCCAGGTCGAAAGCGCCACTGACCTGGCCGTCAGCCAAGGTCTGGGCCAGACCCTCCAGCCGCGGCGCCATATTGGCCCAGTCGTCCAGGGCGATCTGTAGCGTTTGGGCGATGCCGTAGGCCGGCACCGCGCGGTCCAGATCGTTGCTGACCACCAGCAATTGGCCGTCGCGGCCCACATTCAACGATGCCAGTTTCATCTAGCTATCCCCCAGCCAAGCGTTCCCGCAGTAAATCCATGCGGTCATAGCCCCAGAAAATCTCACCGTCCAGAACAAAGCTGGGAACGCCGAAGACGCCCAGTTTTTCGGTTTCCTCGCGCCGCTCGTCATGCAAACGCCGCCCTTCGCCCGCCAGATAAGCGGTAAATCCGCCGGCCGGGGCGCCCACGTCATCCAGCACCGCCGTTAAGGCATCCACATCGTCGACTTCCAACTCGTGGTTCCAGAATTCCTTGAACACACGATCGTTATAGGGGCGGAAAACACCGTGGTCCTGGGCATACTGCATGCCGATACCGGCGGGGGAGGAATCGTATACGCGGCGCGGCCCCCGCACGGTCAGGCCGCGTTTATTGGCCCAGCGCCGCATGTCCATGTAGGCGTAACGCACCTTGCGCCACTCCGTCTCGGTCCGGGTTTCCACCGCGCCCAGAAAGGATGGAATATCCAATGTGAAGTGGCGCCATTCCACGGCCACGTCGAATTCATCCTCAAGGGCATAGGTGGGATCCTTGGCCAGATAGGCAAAGGGGCTCTTGTAGTCGGTACAATGAAGAATTTTTTGCGTGCTCATTACCCGAGCGTATCACATTCCTACACCCAGGCGACCGATGCCGGGTAATTTCAAGGCCAGTGGGGAGAGATCGATACCAACGGTCAGGCCAAGAATATTGACCTCCAAACCTTCTTCCGCCGCCAGGGTCAAACCGGCGAGACCGTAGAGCGAAAACTGCTTGCCCGTGCCGCTGGGCGCGTCGGCGAGGAAGGCGCCATTGGTCAGAAAATCCTTGCCGATGGCGGTGGCGGGCAGTTCCAGACCCAAGCCGGGTACTTGACGCGCCACGTAGGCGGTGAAGGTGTTGCTGTTGGGCCCCGGCCAGATCCGGTACGTGGCGGGGTAGGGATAATTTTCCGCCGCCTGAATAACATCGCCGATCAGTACATCCGCCAAGGGGCCGCGCATCTCCAACAGCAATTTGGGCCGGCTGCCGAACCAGTAGGCATCGGGCGTATAACGGCTGGCCCGCACCGCTGGCCGGCCATGGCGGACCCCCCAGCCAATAACCTCCAGGCGTGAATAGTGCGCCCCACCGTGCGGTTTCAAGGCAAACCAGGTATGGACGCCAAAGGTACCACGCCAGCTAAAGGCCCGGGCGGCATAGACCTGCAAAACGGCTTCCTCCGTCTTCGCGGGGTCCGGCGCCTGGTGGGAGCTATCGTTGCGCGCGGTGCGCCAATCCGCCGCCAAGGCCTGACTGCTGGTCCGGATGGCAAAGGACGCCAGCAGGGACAGCGCGATCAGAACGGGCAGCGCCAGGACCAGGCAGAGGCGGCGCCATGTCATTCGTGGGAGCATGGGGGAATAATGGCAATTATTGGCGGCATGGCAAAATCACAAGATTAAGAGCCGTTGTTGGCAAGGCGGCCGCAAACTTATTCCAGCGGCGGATTGATCAAGATTTGTTCCGGCAGGCCATAGTTATCTATGGCGACCATGCCGCCGGCCGTTCGCGCCCGGCCCTCGGCGATCAATCTTACCGCAAGCGGGTAGATGCGGTGTTCCTGCACCAAAATACGCGCGGCAAGGGTCTTGGGCGTGTCATCGGCGGCGATGGGCACGGCGGCCTGAACCAGGATCGGTCCCTCGTCCATTTCCGGGCGGACAAAATGCACCGTGCACCCGGCGATACGGACGCCCGTCTCCAGCATCCGCTCGTGCACATGCAGGCCCTTGAAGGCGGGCAGCAGGGAGGGGTGGATATTGATCAGACTGTCGCGCCAGCGTTGGCAGAATTCGGCGCTCAACAAACGCATGAAACCCGCCAGGCAGATCAGCCGCACGCCCGAAGCCGCCAAGCTCTCCGTCATCGCCGCATCGAAGGCTTCCCGGCTGTCAAAATCGCCGTGTTCTATGACCTGGGTCGGGATATGGGCGGCCTTGGCGATTTCTAGACCGGGCGCCTCCGGGCGGTTAGACAAAACAAGGGCCACTTCCGCCGGAAATGACTCATCCCGGCAGGCCTCGATCAGGGCGGCCATATTGCTGCCCCGCCCGGAAATCAGGATGGCGATCTTGTAGCGGGCCATTTTACACCTCCAATCCGGTTAGTTCGACCCGGGGCGTGCCGCTGGCGGCTTCGATCACGCCGATCGACCAGACGGTTTCGCCCGCGGCCTCGAAATGCGCGGTCGCGGCGGCGGCGTCTTCGGCCCCCACGACGGCAATCATGCCGATGCCGCAATTAAAGGTGCGGGCCAAGTCCAGGGCTTCGATACCGCCGATCTTGGCCAGCCATTTGAACAGGGGCGGCAGGGGCCAGGCGCGGCCGTCAATGCGGGCCAGGGTATCATCGGGCAAAACCCGGGGCGGGTTCTCAATCAAGCCGCCCCCGGTGATATGGCTGAGGCCCTTGATCAGACCGGCCCGGACGGCGCCGAGACAGGACGGTACATATATTTTGGTCGGCCGCAATAAAGCCTCCGCCAGGCTGATATCCGGGGCGAAAGGCGCGGGGGCGGCATAGTCGTGGCCCATATCCTCGATCAGGCGGCGAACCAATGAAAAGCCGTTGGCATGCAGGCCGTTCGAGGCCAGGCCCAACAACACATCGCCCGGCGTGATCCCGGACATTTGCAACAGGCCGTCACGCTCCACCGCGCCAACCGAAAAACCGGCCAGGTCATAGTCGCCGTCCCGGTACATACCCGGCATCTCGGCCGTTTCGCCGCCGATCAGGGCGCAGCCGGCCTGGCGGCAGCCTTCCGCGATACCGGCGATTATGGCCTCTCCCGCCGCCACCGAGAGTTTCCCCGTGGCGTAGTAGTCCAGAAACAGCAGCGGCTCGGCCCCTTGCACCACCAAATCGTTGACGCACATGGCAACCAGATCGATCCCCACATAGTCGTGGCAATCGGCGGCGATGGCCACTTTCAGCTTGGTGCCGACACCGTCCGTGGCGGCCAGCAACAGCGGATCCTGGTAGCCCGCGGCGCGCAGATCGAATAGTCCCGAAAATCCGCCCAGGGTGGCATTGGCGCCGGGACGGCGGGTGGAGGCGGCGAGCGGCTTGATGGCTTCGACCAAACGGTCGCCCGCATCAATGTCCACACCGGCGTTTTTATAGGTGTAACGGTTGATGATGCCCTCGCTAGGATATAACTTTGAAACAATATAGAGCAATTTTCAATTAATCGGAGTCACCCAAGACCTATTTGGCGCGACCTGAGTGATTGGTTCAATTGCTCTTTTCTTAAGATTCCGAGCGTGTTTTAAAAGAACATGCTCTAGTGCCGTGATGATCGCGGCGAGGATACTGCATCTGGTTGATCTTGTAATGTCGCATCGCATATTTTGCTGTTTGATTATGGCCTGTGTCTGGAACCCCTTCGCTGCCGTCGGTCAGGCGCGGACGGCCGTGGGGGATACACCGGATAGCGTCTTCACGGTCAGCGGCCTGGCAGTGGATGTGACGGCCGAATCGGCCGTGACAGCCCGTGATCAGGCGCTCCGCGACGGCCAGCGTCTGGCGTTGCAACACATTTTGCGGCGGATAACCCTGCGTACCGATCATCCCGGCCTGCCCAAGCCTAATAATAAGGAAATCGCGCAAATGGTTGCCACGGTCGCCGTGGCCGATGAAAAAACATCAAACGTCCGGTACCTGGCGAAGTTGACCGTGCGGTTCCATCGCGATGCCGTCAGGAATTTGCTGCGTGGCGCCGGGATCAAGTTCTCCGAAACCCGCGCCAAGCCGATCCTGGTATTGCCGGTGTTTGAAAGGGGCGCGGCGCAATCCCTGTTCGAGGAAGGTAATTTTTGGCGCGATGCGTGGGGCCGATTGGATCTTGCGGCGGACTCGTTGTTGCCGTTGCGCCTGCCGTTGGGCGATCTGGAGGATATCACGACAATTGCGGCGCCGGCGGCGTTGAGTGGCCGGGAGGATCAATTGCGTGCGATCGCGCGGCGTTACGAGGTTGAAAACGTTATGGTGGCCCATGCGGTCTTGAATATTGATTTGACGGTGGGCGGTTTGCCGCAAGTGCAGGTCAATCTGCTGCGCTTCGGTCCCCGGGGGAAAAGCACTGAAGTGCTCGACTACACAGTCGGTGTCAAAACTGATCTGGAAGTTGCCCTGAACCAATTGGCGATGCGTGTTGCTCTCGATCAACAGGAACAATGGAAACGGCGGACGCAGTTGTCGTTCGATGCCGATACCTCTCTGTCCGCTCTGGTGCCGCTATCGGACTTGTCCGATTGGCTGACGGTGCGCAACCGTTTGCAGGCCTCGGCCATGGTCGGCGCGGTCAAATTGCAGGGTATTTCACGCCTGGATGCTCAGGTGGTCATCGACTACCTTGGCGATACCGACAGCTTGGTGATTTCCCTGGCCCAGCGCGATCTGCATTTGTCCCTGGTCGATGGTTTTTGGATTTTGCGGCTGGCTGGCAAGATTAATGACGCTAATAAGGCCAAGGCGGCGGAATGACCCTGCCCAACATCATATCCCTGGCCCGGCTGTTGTCGGTGCCCTTCACGGTCTGGTTGATCATGATTGATCAATGGCGACTGGCCTTGGTGGTATTCTGTCTGGCCGGCCTGTCGGACGCGGTGGATGGCTTCCTGGCCAAACGATTTGGCATGCAATCCCGCCTGGGCCAGTACCTTGACCCCATCGCCGATAAAGTCCTGCTGGTTTCCATCTATATCGTCCTGGGCGCGCAACAGCATTTGCCCCTTTGGTTGGTCATCCTTGTCGTTAGCCGCGATATTCTGATCGTTGGCGGTTTATTGCTGCTGTATGTTTTTGATCAGCCTTACACGCCGAAACCTTTCCTGTTATCCAAAATCAATACCGCGACACAAATCATCCTGGCGGCGTCGGTGATCGCGACCCTGGCCTTTGCCGTGGAAGCGGCGGCGCCCTATGTCCAGGTCTTGATCTTCGCCGTTGCCATCACCACTGTTGCTTCGGGAACGGAATATCTGATCGACTGGTGGCGGCGCATGAACAGGCTGGAGGGCGAATGATGTCGGTGCGCGGGCAAATGATCTATTGGCTGTTCGCGTTGGCGGCCCTTATTGCCTTTGTCTGGCTGTTGAGTTCGATCCTGTTGCCGTTCGTGGCCGGTATCGCCGTCGCTTACTTCCTCGACCCGCCAACCGATAAATTGGAGGCGCGCGGCCTTTCGCGCAGCCTCTCAACCTCGATTATCGTGATTTGTTTTTTCATATTGATGGTTCTGTCGGGATTGTTGTTGGTGCCCGTCCTGCATTCGCAGTTTTCCGGGTTTGCCGACCGTTTGCCCGGGTATGTGGCCGGAATGCGCGAGTCGGCCCTGCCGTTCGTGATCGATTTGGGCGCCAAGGTCGGGATTGATATCAGCGCCTCGGCCGGCGATGCCATGAAGGAGATTGCCGCCGATGCGGTCGGCTTCGGATTCCGCGTGCTGCGCCAGGTCTGGAGCGGCGGTCTGGCCTTTTTCAACATATTGAGTCTGCTGATCATCACCCCCGTCGTGGCCTTTTATCTGCTACGTGATTTCGACCATATGGTTGCCGCCCTGGATAAATGGCTGCCGCGGCAATATGCCGCGACAGTCCGTAAATTGCTGGCCGATATCGACGATGTCATGGCCGGTTTTATTCGCGGCCAGGGCACGGTTTGTTTGATCCTGGCCAGTTTCTATGGCCTTTCGCTTACCCTGGCCGGTCTGGAATTCGGCTTGATCATTGGGTTGTTCAGCGGACTTGTTTCTTTCGTGCCGTTCGTCGGCGCCCTCCTGGGCCTGGTGCTGTCCATGCTGACGGCGTTGACCCAGTTCCTGCCGGAAGGGGAAATTGGCCGTATCGCCATTATTGGCGGCATTTTCGTCGTGGGCCAAGTGATGGAAGGCTATGTGTTGACGCCGCGCCTGTTGGGCGACCGGATTGGTTTGCACCCGGTTTGGGTGATGTTTGCGCTGTTGGCGGGTGGCGCCTTATTTGGCTTTGTCGGAATCATGATCGCCGTGCCGGCGGCGGCGGCGATCGGCGTCATGGTCCGCTTTGCCCTGGACCACTATCTCGGCAGTTCGCTTTACCTCGGCGGCGATGAACCACCCGGCGGCGGCGATCAGGCATGACCACCGATATCAACGATGGCGGTCAGTTGATCCTGGATTTGCCCGTGCGTGCGGCCCAGGGACGCGCTGATTTTCTTGTGACCGGCAGCAATGACGAAGCCGTCGCCTGGTTGGATCGTTGGCCCGATTGGCCCAGCCCGGCTATGTGCATTTTCGGACCCGAAGGTTGCGGGAAGAGCCATTTGCTACAGGTTTGGTGTGCGCGGACGGAAGCGGCGGCGATTATGCCGGAAAATTTGACGGCGGCGTCGGTCCCTGAACTGGCGGCCCGGGGGGCCGTGGCCCTGGACAGGGCCGAAGCGATTGTAAACCCCGAGCCGCTGTTGCATCTCTATAATTTGTTGGCCGAACAGGGCGGCTTTTTGTTGCTGGCGGACCGCAAGCCGCCCCGGCAATGGCGCCTGCCGTTGGCCGATTTGCGCTCACGCCTGTTGGCGGCGCCCGCCGCCGGGATTGAGCCGCCCGATGACAGGCTGTTAATGGCGGTCATGGCAAAATTGTTCGCCGACCGTCAGGTGCGGGTGGCGCCGGATGTGCTATCCTTTCTGGTGGCGCGGATAGAGCGGTCCTTCGCGGCCGCTGAACGGGTGGTGAAGCATCTGGATCACAATTCCTTATCGGGGCAACGGCCCATTACCATCCATTCCGCCCGGGCCGTTTTGGCAATGAACGAAAATTAAGCTGAGCGACATCGAGGGGTGAGAGCATGGATCTGGGAATAGCGGACAAGACCGCCATTGTTTGCGGGGCGTCGAAAGGCTTGGGCAAGGGCTGTGCCCTCGCCCTGGCCCACGAAGGCGTCCACGTGGTCATCTCCGCCCGCGGCGAAGAGGCCCTGGCCGAAACAGCGGCCGAAATCCGCTCGGAAACCGGGGTCACTGTCCGCGCCATTGCCGGTGATGTCACCACCGTCGAGGGGCGGGCGGAGATAGTGGCGGTCTGCCCCAATCCCGATATCCTTATCAACAACGCGGGCGGACCGCCGCCGGGCAATTTCCGGGACTTTTCCATGGAAGATTGGCAAAAGGCGGTCAACGCCAAT
>JAPYPT010000101.1 GCA_029937535.1 Alphaproteobacteria bacterium | reverse complement strand
GAGTTTGTTGCCCTGGATTGCCGGGTCGAGCCCGGCAACGACGTAAAAATGGGCGCGTGTCGTGTCGTGTGACTTGGATTCGCTCTTGCGATCCAAATCGTTGGAACAATTGCTCGTTTCTCGGGAATCCGGGCATGTTTAAAGAGGGCGTTCTCTAGTTGTGAACGCTCATCTGGCCGCCGATCCAGGTTCGGCGCACGGCTAGATCATCGCCCAACAAAACCAGATCCGCGCAATAACCGTCCGCAATGCGGCCCCGGGACTCCCCCAGCCCCAAGAATTCAGCCGGGTACAGCGAGGCCATGCGCAGGGCCTCTTCCAGGGGCTGATCCAACAATTGGTGGGTATTGCGCACGGCGGAGAGCATATCCAGATTGGATCCGGCCAGGGTGCCGTCGGGCAAGCTGCAACGGCCATCCGCCACCGTCACGGTTTGCCCGGACAGTTGAAAGGACCGCGCCGCCGCGCCCACGGCCGCCATGGCATCGGTGACCAGCATTATGCGCCCTCTCGCCTTGGCGGCGATGGCGACACGCAGTGTGATGGGGTCTACATGGTGGCCATCGACGATAATGCCGCACCAGCTATCTTGGTCGGCAAGCGCGGCGCCGACGACGCCCGGTTCCCGGCTGGTCAGGGGCGGCATGGCGTTGAACAAGTGGGTAAAACCGGCCAGGCCCTCGTCCAGGGCGGCGGCGATCTGGCCATCCGTGGGTGCGCAATGACCGGCGCAGACACGTACGCCGGCGTCGCTCAATCGGCGGATCATGCCGGGCGGCACAATTTCCGGCGCCAGTGTCACGACCACTTTACCGAGCCCGGGCCCCGTGAACAGATCCAGCGCGCCATCATCCAAAGGTCTGATCCGGCGCCCGTCATGGGCGCCTTTTTTGGCCGGATTCAGATAAGGCCCCTCGAAATGGAGGCCCAATAACCCCGCCATCCCCGCACGCCGCGCATCACGCACGGCCCCCGCCGCTTTTTTCATGACAGCCCAATCATCGCTGATCAGGGTGGGCAGCAGGCCGGTGCTGCCGAAGGCGCGATGGGCCTGAATAATCGCCGCGATGGTGGCTAAATCCGGCCGGTCATTGAACATGACGCCGCCGCCGCCATTAACCTGACAATCGATGAAGCCCGGCGCCAAAAGTCCCCCTTCCAGATCGATGATCGGTATATCGCCCGCGGACCTGCTGGCAAGCCGCACCTCCCCAATCATGCCATCGGCCAGCAGCACCTCCCGTTTCGGCAGGATCTCCTCGCCGGTGAATATCCGTCCGTTGACCAATAGCTGTGATTTGTGCCCGGCGTTCACGGCCCACTCCATTTTCCGGGACTATATCACCTTGAAGTGAAAGCAACCCATGGAGATCCCATGTCGATCCTAATATTATCTTGATTTTGATCTTCAATATCAGAAACGGAATCCCAATATTGATGATATTGAGGGAGCGATGGACCATGTTCAGTCACCCGGAATTTGACAGTCATGAAACGATTGTGTTCTCCCGCGATGCGGTGAGTAAGCTGACCGCCATCATCGCCGTCCACAATACGGCCCTCGGTCCCGGTTTCGGTGGCTGCCGCATGTGGCCTTATGAGGATGAAGAGGCCGCCTTGCGCGACGTGCTGCGTCTTTCGCGGGGCATGACCTATAAGGCGGCGATCTGCGAGTTGCCTTACGGCGGCGCCAAGTCGGTGATCATTGGCGACAGCGAAACCGATAAAACGCCGGCCGCCCTGCGCGCCATGGGCCGCTTGGTGGAAGGCTTGAATGGCCTTTACATCATTGCCGACGATGTGGGCACAAACCTGGACGATCTTGCCGTCATGCGCCAGGAAACCTCCTACACGGCCGCGGCCACCGCCGCCGCCGGCCAGCCGCTGGCGGTAACCGCCCATGGCGTGTCCAAGGCCTTGGAGGCGGCGGCGGCGTTCGTCCTGGGCCGTTCTGATTTAGCCGGCCTGAAAGTCGCGGTGCAGGGATTGGGCAATGTTGGCATGCCGCTCTGCCGGATCTTGCATGAGCACGGCGCCGAACTGACGGTCTGTGATATCGACCCCGAACGCCTCGTCATTGCCCGGCGCGAAATAGGTGCGACGGTCGTGCCGCCGGGCGAAATATACGGCCGGGGGGTCGATGTCTTCGCGCCCTGCGCCTTCGGCGCCATATTGAACGATGAAACGATCCCCCGCCTTAAGGCAAAAATCGTCTGTGGCGGCGCCAACAATCAACTGCTGGGTCCCGAACATGACCGCGCCCTCGCCGAACGCGGTATCGTCTATGTACCCGATTATCTGGCCAACGCCGGCGGCGTCATCGATTTCCATATGGAGCATATTGACGATACGCCCGATGCGGTGCTGCGGGCCGTGGACCGTATTGGCGAGATAACGGCCGAAATGCTGGTCCGGGCCAAGACAAATGCCGAGACGCCCTTGCGCCTGACCGATCGTCTGGTCCGCCAGCGTCTGGATGACGCGGGCGCGGCGCGGTTGTCTTCCAAGGCCGATTAAAGGATCATTCATCCATGCTTGATCCCTACCCCCTGCCCGTCGGATACATTTATGAGCCGCGTCCGGTCTCCATTGACCGCTCAGTGCAATTGGCAAAGTTGGAGGCCAGCGGCATCGATCCCGATGTCCACGGCGAAAAGCTGGATCTGACCTTCCTGGGCCTGCCTATTTTGGATGCCTTGATGGAGCCGGGCGTGCCGTTGCAAGGCCAGGTGCATGTCTATCAACGATTTATCCAGTACGCGCCCGTTGCCTGGGACGCCCGCCTTCACATGAGGGGTGAAATCACCGCCATCGAACAGGTCGCCAAGGGTGGAGTCGTGCGCTGGGCATTTTCCTTCACCGACGATGGGGGACGCGAACTGGTCACTGTCGACCGGGCGGGCCTGCGCCCCCGGGCGGGCGGCACGGGCGGCAGCGGCGCCACGGCGTTCCTGGCGCCGCCGGATGAGGATGAAGCTGGATTTGAGGAAATCTGGCGACGCACCCTGGTGTCCGAGCAGGTAGCGCGCTACAGCAGCGATGGCCGCAACCGCATTCATTCCGATCCGGCGATCGCCCGCCAGTTCGGCTTTCGCGCGCCCATCGCCGCCGGCCTGATCGGCGTGCACTATTATCTCGAAGCCTTGGCCCGCATGGGCGCGCCCGACACCCTGGATATAGAGATCTGGTTCAAACGGCCGATGTTTTGGGACGAACGTTTGAGCCTTCATCACCAAACCGTTGACGGCCGGCTGACCGCCATGCGGATCGAAAACCAGGCCGGCAAGGCAGCCAGTCTGGCGCGGGTCAATATCGCGCCGTAGCCAGTCTATCGACGCTCCAGACGCATATGGGGCTGGCCGTTGCTGGTTCGCTCCACCGTGACGAAATCTGCATTCAGGGTGCAGGACACGCGCTGGCGATAGGCTGAAAAGCTGTCGAAAGTGACAACATCAACCGGTTCGTCAAAACGAATTGTCACGCGCATGCGTCCCGCAGCCTGCTGCCGGGCCAAGGCAATCACTTCGCCCACGAACGCTTGGCCAAGATAATGGCCCCTAACCCGTTCGCCAATGACCAAGGGTTCATCGTTACGCCGGTTGCCGGCGGCGGCGCGCAGCGTGTTCCAATCCCGGTAACCCAATTGACGCGCGATGATTTCCAACGACTGGCCGTGGCCGATAACCCGGCCATCGTCGGCAAGTTCCGCGCGTAGGCGTTTGGCTTGGGCCTTCAGGTTTTCAACCGAGGAAATAGTGCTTGTCTCATTCATTATCTCGCCTCATGCATCTACATGTGGTGCAACGAATGGCGCCCGCGTTACCACCCGGCCACATGTCAATGTGCTGGCGGATATGAAATGACAACGGCTTCACCAAGGCAAATGCCGGCGAGCGGCAGGGACCGTTTCCCTGGTTGCGCTAGATATGGGCGCAAGCGGGCCACGTCAAGCACAAATCCAGGGCGAGAATAGAACCGACTATTTAATTGGATGTTCATTACCATTAGCGTAAGTTTTGAAACTAGTTCAATTAATTATAAAACCAACAACGAATTGAAATCTGCATACGCGGCGATGGGGATGGTGATTGATGGGACAATCGCATAGGTGGCTATTGCCCTATTTGGTCACGGGCGCTTTGCTTGTTGCCGTGGTTTGGGTTGTCGCGTACCGGTCGGTAGCGGTCGAACGGGAACAGACCATGGCGCGGACCGCCGAACAGGCCAAGCGTCTGGCCGATTTCTTCGAACAAAACGTGCTGGAAATCTTCCGCTACAGCAACACCTATCTGCTCATGGCGCGGCGGGAATACCTCCGCCGCGGCTCGGTCAAGGCGGTGGCGAAAATGATGGCGGAAATCCCGCTCAATCGTACAGACGTTTCGCATCTCACGATAATTGACAAGACAGGTACGCCAATATTTGTATCCGGGCATAAAATCAAACCCGGCACCTCGGCCAGAGACCGGGCCTATTTCAGATTTCTGGCCAATACCCCCGGTGATCAGGTCTATATCTCCTTGCCGCACAAGGGGCGGAACACGGGTAAACTGACGATCCGGCTCGTGCGGCGGATCAACAAACCCGACGGCGGCTTTGACGGCGTCATATTCGCCGCCATCAATGCGGCCAACATCACCAAGTTTACCGCCGCCATGAGCTTGGGCGCCAAAAGTTCGGCGACCCTGGTCGGCACCGACAAAAAAATCCGCGCCCGGTCTTCCTATGGCCGGGTCGGGCCAGGGCAGGACATCAGTGGCTCCCGCATTTGGCGTGAACTGGCGCAGAGTCCCACCGGGCTGTATCGACAACGCAGCGTCGTCGATGATGTCACCCGTTATTATGCCTATCGCCGGCTCTCGGAATTTCCCCTGATCGTTGCCATCGGCGCCGCCACGGATGACATTGCCGCGGCGGTCACGGCCTTTGAATTCCCAGCCTATATTATCGCCTTGCTGGCGACCTTGGTGATTGCGGTGCTCAAAATCGTGCTCGGCCGGGAAAATTTTCGCGCCCGGATAGATTTAGACAATCGCCGGCGGACCGAGTTGGAACTGCGGGAAAGCGAGGCCCGTTCCCGAGAGATTCTGGAAAAAAGCCCGTTTGGCGTGGCGGTCGTCAAATTTGAAACGGTAAATGGCGTGGCCACGTCAAAAAGGCTATTCGCCAACCAAGCGTTGGCCGAGCTACTGGGCGGTAACTCGCCCGACGATATTGTTAACATGGATATAGCGGAGAGCTGGGTCGATCAAGTACAACTACAGCAGACCAACGATCAACTGGCCGCGGGCGCTGATTTGCGAGACCATGAATCCTTGCGGCATTTTCCCAATGGCGGCCAGGGGTGGGTCTCCATGAATTCCCGGCCTATCCGGTTCGATGGCCAGGCGTGCATCATGATCTGGCATGTCGACGTCACGGAACGAAAAATTGCGGAGTCGGCGTTACGGCAGAACGAACGGCGATTGCGCACCATTACCGACGCCATGCCCGCGTTAATCACCTTTCTGGATGCGGACGGCCGTTTTCAATACGCCAACAAAATCGTCGAAGATTGGTATGCGATGTCGCGCGAGGAAGTCTTGGGCAGGACAATTGCTGAAATTCTTGGCGACGCGGTACAGGACAATGACCAGCCATACCGAGACAGGGCGTTGGCGGGCCAAATTGTCACCCATGAGAGGACGAGCAAATATCCGGACGGCGTGGTTCGTGACGTTCAATCCACGTACATTCCCGACATCACGGAGCTGGGCGACGTGCGCGGTTTCTTCAGCTTCGTCGTCGATTTGACGGCCTCGAAACAAACGGAAGCAGCGTTGCGAGCGACCGAGGGTCATCTTGCCAGCGCGATCGAGAGCATTTCAGAAGGTTTTATCCTCTACGATCCCGACGACCGGTTCGTCATGTGCAATGAAAAATTCAAGGACTATTTTCCCTCTGTCCGGGATGATCTGGTACCAGGCGCCCGGCTGGAAGACATAGTACGCATGGTGCTGGAACGTGGTAACATTGTTGGTGCGACAGAAAACGCCGAAGAATTTTTGAACGAGCGCCTCGCCGCTCAGAATTCCGAGCAGGGATTGCGAGAGCAACATCTGTCGGACGGGCGCTGGCTGTTGTGTCGTGACCGCAAGTCGGCGGATGGCTATATGGTGGGGATCCGCACGGACATCACGGAAACGAAACAGGCCGCCGAACGATCGCGCCGCTCGCAACAACTGGAAGCGATCGGCCAATTGACTGGCGGCGTGGCCCATGACTTCAACAATATTCTGGCCGCCGTGATCGGCAATCTTGATCTGATCGACGCGAACGGCATGATCGGCGAAGCCGACCACGAAGCCATTTCCGTCGCCCTGAGAGCCGCGCATCGTGGTGCTGAACTGATGGACCGTCTGTTGGCGTTTTCCCGTAACCAGGAGCTGATTGCCAAGACAACGGACATCAATCAGATACTGCCGCAACTCCGCCAGCTTGCCGAACGCACGATCGGTGAAGACATTGCGATCGAATTGCGCTTGGCGGACAATTTGTGGCCGGCGGTGGTCGATCCGGGTCAGCTGGAAAATGCGCTGCTAAATCTGGCGATCAATGCCCGCGACGCCATGCCCGAAGGCGGACGGTTGATCATCGAAACGGCCAACCAGACCCTGGGGAAGGGCGACATCGCGCAAGATCAAGATGAGGAACTTGCGCCGGGTGATTATGTCATGATCACCACTAGTGACACCGGTAGTGGCATGCCGGCGAATGTGCGCGCCCGGGCCTTTGAACCGTTTTTTACCACCAAGGATGTTGGCAAAGGCAGCGGCCTGGGCCTGAGCATGGTGTTCGGCTTCGTCAAGCAATCAGGCGGGCAGGTGTTGATCGACAGCAAGGAAGGCAACGGCACCACCGTCCGGATTTTCCTGCCCAGATCCGAGGAGATCGTGGCTTCCGAAGTTGTTGAAAAAACCGTGACAGAAAAGCGGCCTACAGGCGACGAAACGCTTCTTGTCGTCGAGGATGACGGCGACGTCCGTAAGTTCCTCGCCACCGCCCTTGGCCGCCTCGGCTATACCGTCCTTGAGGCCGAGGACGGCCCTTCGGCAGTACAGTTAATGGAAGCGACGGGAGAGATTGATCTGCTGTTGACCGATGTCATCTTGCCGCGAGGCATGAACGGACGTGATGTTGCCGAAAGCTTCCACAAGCGCCATCCGGCGGCGCGGATACTATTCTCGTCAGGCTATACGCGGGAAATCCTCAAGGATCGGGGCGGCTTTGATGACGATGTTGCGTTGTTGAGCAAACCCTACCTCGCCCAAACCTTGGCCCAGCAGATCCGCGAAGTTCTTGACAACTGATTGGCCCCAACGGTCTGTACAATAGGGCCCGCACCACGTACAAGGCGCTCATAGAAATTATTTTGGGCTTTGGCCAGTGGCATTCGTTTAGAGGATGCAGGCCAAGGCACCCTAGAGCGGTTCCGATTTAATATGAATCACGAAGTGATTCTAAGTGATCGGAAAAATTGCTCTAATCTTAAGAATCAGAGCATTTCCAATTCGGAAATGCTCTAGGCCGATAAATATGGCCCTGTTCCGGAAGAATGAAAATGTTGGAAATTGAAGGCGTCGTCCCGGCGCTTGGACAGGCGTTGAAACAGCGCGGATTTGATGTCTTGACCCCGGTGCAGGAGGCTGTCCTGGCGCCGGAAGTAGCGGATGCGGATCTATTGGTCTCGGCCCAGACCGGGTCGGGCAAAACCGTGGCCTTCGGCCTGGCGCTGGCCCCGGCGCTGTTGGCGGGGGCTGATCGTTTCAAGAATGCCGATGCGCCAATGGCATTGGTCGTCGCTCCGACCCGGGAATTGGCCTTGCAGGTCAAGCGGGAGTTGGCTTGGCTGTTCGAGCCGGCGGGCGCCTCCATCGTCTCATGCGTCGGTGGCATGGATATGCGGACCGAGCGCCGGGCGCTACAGCGGGGTGCTCATATCGTGGTTGGCACGCCGGGCCGGCTTCGGGATCATATTGAACGCGGTTCCCTCGACATCAAGGCCCTGAAAGGCGTCGTACTGGACGAAGCGGACGAAATGCTCGACCTCGGATTTCGGGAGGATTTGGAATATATCCTCGGCGCCGCGCCGAAAGAGCGCCGCACCTTGATGTTTTCCGCCACCGTGCCCCGCACCATCGCCACCTTGGCCAAGCGTTATCAGCGCGATGCTGTTCGCCTTTCGACCCAGGCCGAACAGAGCCAGCATGTGGACATCGAATACCGCGCCCTGGCCGTGGCGCCGAATGACCGGGAAAACGCCATCATCAACATCCTGCGTTTTTTCGAGGCGGAGACCGCCCTGGTATTCTGCGGTACGCGCGCCACCGTCAATCGCATGACCGCCCGCTTCGCCAACCGCGGCTTTTCCGTCGTGGCGCTGTCGGGGGAGTTGAGCCAGGCCGAGCGCAGCCACGCCCTGCAAGCCATGCGTGATGGCCGGGCGCGGATTTGCATTGCCACGGACGTAGCCGCGCGCGGCATCGATTTGCCGAATTGTGAACTGGTCATCCACGCCGATTTGCCGCGGAACCGCGAGGGCCTGCTGCACCGCAGCGGGCGGACGGGGCGCGCCGGGCGCAAGGGCGTCAGTGTTCTGGTGGTTCCCTACAACTGGCGCAAGCGTACGGAACGGCTGTTGGCCGGTGCCGGCATTCAAGCGACTTGGGGCAAGCCGCCCTCGGTCGTTGAGATCATGCGCCGGGATGATGAACGTATCATGGCGGATCCGGATTTAAGCCTGCCGGCGGAGGGGGATGAACAGACTTTCGCCCAGGAGCTGCTGGCCCGGCATGGCGCCGAGCAGGTCGCCGCGGCCTTTGTGCGCCGCATGCGGGCAGGCCGCTCCGCGCCGGAAGAACTGCTCGATAGCGGCCCGGCGGAGCACGCGGGCCGGGAAAAACCGGGTAAGCGGCGGGACGACTTCAAGGATGGCGTTTGGTTCTCGCTTTCCGTTGGGCGCAAACAGAATGCCGAACCGCGCTGGCTGTTGCCCATGCTGTGCCGGGCCGGACACATCACGAAACGCGATATCGGCGCCATCAGGATCGAACAGGGCGAGACTTATGTAGAGCTCGCACGGGACTGTGTCCCGTCCTTCCTGGAAGCCCTGGGCCCCGACGCCACGATTGAAAAAAATATCACCGTGAGCAAGTCGGATGGCCCGCCCAAGGTCTTGGGAGACGGAGCTGAAAAACCATACGGGAAGCGCCGGAACGATGCACCCCGCGCCGCCCGCGGCGCTCCCCGGGCCCCCAGAGCCGCCCATCGCCCCGCGCCCCGCACGGAGCTTGAACCCGACAAGCCGCCGGCGGATCGCGAGCCGATTGCAACGGCGACAAAGAGACCCAAGAACAAAAGGCTCAAAAAGGCAAAGAAAGCAAAGCTTGCACAAGCTAGGTTGAAGACCCCGACCGGCGTCCGGCAGGGCTGCGGTCCCCTGAAACGGACTAAACCAGGAAAGAAACCGGCCAGCGTCTAATGCCGGAGCGAAGAAAAGCACATAGGTATATCAGATGGATTTTAGTCTCGGCCCGGAACACCAGGACCTAAAGGGTATGTCACGGCGCTTTGTCGAGCTCTTAGATGAGACGTGCCATGCGTTCGTCCATTGAGGCGGTGGTCTTCGATCTGGACGGCGTTCTGATCGACAGCGAGCGGATCTATGTGGAGGCTTGGCTCAAGGTCGCCGAGGAACTCCATGTTGAAGAGCTCGCCGCGGCCTACCCTGAGGTCATTGGCCTTCCTTTTGATCAGATCGAAGTCATCGTGAAGGAACTTTTGAACGGTAGGGTTTCCATGGAACGGTTTCGCGCGGCGATGGGCGCCGCCGTGCAGAAACTTCTGGTCAACGGATTTCCGTTGAAGACAGGCGCCCATGACGTCCTGCAATTTCTCCAAACGGCTGGGGTTCCCTGCGCCGTGGCGACCTCCTCAACCACCTCCGTGCCGGCAAAATTGCGGGACACCGGCCTTGAAAATTATTTTCGTCATGTGGTGACACGGGATCAGGTGGCCCGCGGCAAACCCGATCCGGATGTCTATCTGGCGGCCGCCGAACGACTCGGCGTGGCGCCCCGCCTATGTGTGGCGGTTGAGGATTCCGAACCCGGCCTGCGCGCCGCCTTGGCGGCGGGGATGCAAGTGGTACATGTACCTGATATTATCGCCATCAGCGCCGATTTGACCGGCGGCTGCAGCCTCGTCTGCGAGGATCTGCTGGCGCTTCGGGATTGGCTGCAAAATTGAACTGGAATGGGTGTCAAGGCGGGGTGGAAAGTTCACCAGAGAAATTCCGACTGGGAAATGCTCCGATTCTTAGGATTGGAGCAATTTTTCCAATCACTTAGAATCGCTTCGCGATTCACATTGGATCGGAATTGCTCTAGCGTATTCGATTCCATAAAGTCTGATTTTCAAGTGGGGAGCGCATGACGTTTATAGATATGGTAGGCCATTTTTCCTTTCTGATCATCGCTTTGTCATTAATGATGCGGGACATCATTCTGCTGCGTATCCTGAGCATAGGGTCCGGGCTGATCGGCATCTATTACAACTTTTTCGTCGCCAGCGAACCGCTCTGGGTGCCCATAATTTGGTTGACCGTGTTCATGATCATCAACGCCTACATGATCGTCGTGTTTTATCTATCGAACCGGGAGACGGGGCTGTCGGCGGCGGACCTGGAGATCTGGAAAACAAATTTCCTCGGCCTGACGACGGAAGAGTTCCGGCACATTCGCAAGCTGTTCGATTTTCAAACCTATGAATTGGGGGATGTTTTGACCGAGACGGGACGGGATAATCATTCGCTTTACTTCGTTACGGACGGGCAATTGGACGTGAGGCGCGAGGGTGAAACCATCAACACCCTGGCCGCTGGCGATGTCATTGGCGAGATGTCATTTCTGACCGAGGCGCCGGCCAACGCCGACGTCATTGCCGGCGATCAAACAAAATGCATTGTGATCGATAGGCACAAACTACGCTCGGTTATGATGAAGCATCCGACATTTCATCTTTCCATGACGAATTTGTTCAATCTCAATCTGATCAAGAAGCTGGCCGCCTAGGAGCAATTCCCGATGGAGCGGCTGGCCGGCGCCCATACGGCGATTCGGGAGATGACTCCGTGAGGCGGTTCAATCGGAAGAATTTCTGTCTGCGGGGATGCAAGTCGTGCATGCGGCTGATATTATACAATCAGCGCCGACTTGACCGGCGTCCGCAGGCTCGTTTGCGAGGCATGGCTGACGCTTCGTGAATATCTAAATAACAGACCGGAACAAAGTTCAGGGCGGCGTCGCGAATTCAAAAGCGTATCCGGTTCGTGGAAGACTACATTTTAAGCGGAGAGCGCATGACATTTATTGATTTGATTGGACACCTATCCTTCCTGCTCGTTGCGACTTCATTCATGATGCGCGACATAATATTGCTGCGCGCACTGAGCATCACGTCGGGACTGATTGGCATATCCTATAATTTCTTATCGGCCAGCGAACCGCGCTGGATACCCATCATCTGGTTGTGTGTATTCATTGGCATCAACGTCTCGATGATCGTCGTTTTCTATTTTTCCAACCGGCAGACCGGACTATCGGTGAAAGATCTTGAAATCTGGAAAACGAATTTTCTAGGCCTAACGGTGGATGAATTCCGGCGCATTCGCAAACTATTCGATTTCCAGTCCTACAAGGCGGGGGATGTCTTGACCGAGATGGGCGAGGAAAACCATTTTCTCTATTTCGTCACATCGGGGCAGTTGGAGGTGAGACGCGAGGGCGAGTCCATCAACACCCTGGTCTCTGGCGATGTCATTGGTGAGATGTCATTTTTGACCGAGACGGCGGCCAACGCCGACGTTATCGCCGACGATCAAACAAAATGCATTGTGATCGATAGAAAAAAGCTGCCCACGGTTATGATGAAACATCCGTCATTTCATCTCTCCATGACGAATTTGTTCAACCTGAACCTGATCAAGAAGCTGGCTACGTAAATTTGATGGTCCGTTCAATTCGTGGGCGCCGACAGGGCGTCCTCGATGAATTCCATGCGGTCCTTGCCCCAGTATAATTCGCCATCAACGATGAAGCTGGGCACGCCAAAAACACCCCTTCCGAGGGCGTTGTTGGTGCTGTCGATCAACATTTGCCGGATTTCATCGCTTTCCGCCGCTTGTTCCAAGGCATCCCCGTCTACGCCCAGCGCGGCCGCAAGGGGACGCAAACCGCTGTATTCGGCAATGGTCGCGTCGTTGCGTTCCCAATAGGCGGCCATCAAGGCATCGATGAAGGGTATCTCTTTGTCCCAGCGGCGCATGGCCAGGGCGGCACGCAGGGCCCGGCTGGTTTTAATGGGGAAGGTATCGGGCATGCGGAAGGGCAGATCATGGCGCTCCGCCCAGCGCTCCAGATCGCGGAGCCGGTTGGAAATCTTGGCCTTCGGCTCTTCCATCAGGACATAATTGTGATGGCGAAAGACAAAACCCAGATTAACCGCGTGTAAATTCAGGTGCGCGCCGTGGCGTTCTAAAATTGGCTTTATCAAATGCCACGCAAAATAAGAATTCGTGGAGCCAATTTCCCAGTAAAAATCAATCTGCTTCGATGCCATCGGTTTCCCCGTTGTGATTAACCGCTCTTTTTCTTCCGCTCCCGCCGCAACTGGGCCTCCCGGAAGGCGATATAGGTGGTGGAGCCAAAGATAACCGTGCCGCCGATCCAGGTCCAGATTTCCGGAATTTCGCCAAAAACCACGAAGCCAATGCCGGTGGCCCAGATCAGCCGGACGAAGTCATAGGGTAGGATTGCGGTGGTTTCGGCCAGTTTCAGGGATTCCGCCATGGCCACATGGGCCAGGCTGCCAAAAATCCCCATGACGGCAAACATGGCGATCAACTCCCAACTGGGCCAGGTCCAAAAGAACCAAGCCGCGACCAAGGTGAAGGGAATGAGAAAAATATTCTGATAGGTCGTGATGGTCAGGCTGGATTCCGTCCGCGACAGGGACTTGATGATCAAAATGGCGCAGGCCCAGATAGCCGAAGATGTCATGACCAGCATGGCGCCTAGATCCAGCGCGATGACGCCGGGGCGGACGATGATCATGGCGCCCGCGAAGCCCAGCACCAGGGCGATGATCCGCCGCGCCCGGACCCGTTCGCCCAGAAATAAGATGGCGCCCAGGGTGGCGAACAAGGGTGCCGTGAAGCTGATGGCCGAGATCTTTGCCAACGGCGTGATGGACAGGGCATAGAAGAACATCAACATGGCGAATACCTGCATGCAGCCCCTTATCGCATGCAGCTTCAGCCGCTTGGTCCGCAGCGCCGCCGCCCGGCCATGCAGGGCAAAGGGCAGGACCGCCAGCAGACCAAAAAAATTGCGGAAAAACGCCACTTCAAAGGGATGAATTTGCCCCTCGGTGGTGGCATAGCGGATCACCGTATGCATGGAGGTGAAGCATAGCGTGGAAAACAATATCAACACGACGGCGCGCGTCGGCGGGGCGAGGCGCCCCAACGTGCCTTCGATGGTGGTGTTCAAGGTATTCATGATGGCGGGAACCTAGTTGCCACCGCCGCCCTGGACAAGTGATCATCGCGCATGGCACCTATGCATTTTAGTCATCAGGAGCTTTAATTATGAGCGAATTTCAGGTCGTTGCCACCAACCACACATCCTTCACGGTCTCGGACTTGGACCGCAGCATCGCCTTTTTTACCGAGGCCCTGGGGTTCGAGATGCTGAACCGCGCCCCGCGCGATCCGAAATTGGTGGCCGGCATCACCGGTATTGCCGGCGCCGATATCGAGGTCGCCTATATCCAAGGCCCCGGCCACCGTTTGGAGCTGATCCAGTATCACGGCCCCGCCGACCGCGGCCAGGTGGACTGCCGGCCCTGCGATGCCGGCTTTGCCCACATCGCCTATGACGTGGACGACGTGGACGCCGCCGTTGCCGCCGCCGCCCGTCATCAGGTTCTGCCCATCGGTGCGGTGACCGTGATCGACAAGGGCCCCAATGCGGGGCGCAAGGTTGTCTATCTGCGCGATCCCGACGGCGTCACCATCGAATTTATCGAAGCGTCCTAAGAAACTTTTTTAGGGCCCAAAAATTATGCTTGGCAACCATGTCGTCAGTTGCGGGAACACCGCCACGATGAACAACGCCACCACTTGAATGGCGACGAAGGGGATGACCCCCTTGTAAATCTGTAAGGTGCTGACCGATGGCGGGGCAACGCCGCGCAAATAGAACAGCGCGAAGCCGAAGGGCGGCGTCAGGAATGAGGTCTGCAGATTTATTGCGATCATGATGCCGAGCCAGACCGGATTTAAATCCATCAACAGCAGGATCGGCGCGACGATCGGCACCACGACGAAACTGATCTCGATGAAATCGAGGAAAAAACCCAAAAAGAACATGATCGCCATGACCACGACCATGGCGCCGAAGGTGCCGCCCGGCAATGAGGTCAGAAATTCATGCACCATATCGTCGCCGCCCAGACCCCGGAACACCGAGGAAAAAAGCTGCGCGGCAATGACGATGCCGAAGACCATGGCGCTGACCCGCGTGGTCGAGCGCATGACTTCATGCAATCCCCCGGTGCCGTAGACCCGAAGCAGGCTGACCCCTATGCCCCAGATCAGGGCCATGCAACAGATCACCGCCACGATGATGCCAATCATGTCGCCAGTGGGAATATTATCGCGCAACACCCGCAGGTCCATTGAACCGGTAAGAAAAAGCACAACGATCAAGCCGGCCGCCGCGGCATATATTGGCTTGGGATTGTCGGGGGAGAGCCTCAAACCACCCAGCAGCGTGGCGCCGACGGCGCCGACCGATGCCGCTTCCGTGGGTGTCGCGATGCCGGCGAGAATGGACCCGAGCACCGAAATGATAAGCACCATGGGCGCGACCAGGGCGTGGGAGACCTTGATCGCGAGCTCCTTGTTGGTGCGGCCGTCCATGAGTTCATCGCGCGGGATGGGCGGCGAAGTCTCCGGCCGCACGATGGCGATAAAGATATGATACAGGATATAAAGTCCGACCAGCATGAAGCCGGGTATCAGGGCGCCGGCGAAAAGATCACCGACGGACACCGGATCGGGCGCGAAATTGCCAAGCTGGCGCTGGGCTTCCTGATAGGCGTTGGAGATCTGGTCGCCCAGCACCACCAGTACCAGGGAGGGCGGAATGATCTGCCCCAAGGTGCCCGAGGCGCAGATCGAGCCGCAGGCAAGCGATGGGTCATAGCCGCGGCGCAACATGGTGGGCAGGGCCAGCAGACCCATGGTGACCACCGTGGCGCCGACGATCCCGGTCGAGGCCGCCAAAAGCGCGCCGACCACGCAGACCGATATCCCCAATCCGCCGCGCAAGGAACCGAACAGCATGGCCATGGTATCGAGCAGTTCTTCCGCCACTTTCGAACGTTCCAGCATCACCCCCATGAAAACGAACAGGGGCACGGCAATCAAAATCTCGCTCGTCATCGCATTGCCGTAAATGCGGTTCGGCAAAATGCCCATGAAGGCCAGGTCAAAGACGCCGAACAGATAGCTGACGCCGGCGAAAAACAACGCCGTGCCGGCCAGAGAAAAGGCCACGGGAAAGCCTGCCATCAGAAATCCGCAGACGCCGAAAAACATCAGGACGACGAAAATTTCACTAACGATCATACCCCCGATCCCTCCGCCTCAATTTGTGGTGTGTGGATCGGCTCCTGCCGGGTCATGATCAACCAGGACTTGACCAGCAATGAGAAGCCTTGCAGCGTCAGCACGAACGGAAATACCAGCAGCATGCATTTCAGCAGCCAGAACGGCATGAATGTGCCTTCGGGCGAGCCTTCCCAGACGCGGACCGAGGCGCCGACGAAGATCAGGGCCTTCCAGGTCATCATGGCGCAAAGCGGCCACAAAAAAATCAAGACGCCAAAGAAATTGACCCGCGCCTTGTTGATCTCGGTGGCGCCGCCGTAGAAGATATCGACGCGGACATGGCCGTCATGCAGCAGCGTATAGCCGGCCCCCATCAGAAACAGCATGCTATGCATGAAGATGATCGATTCCTGCATCGGAATAAAACCAAGCCCGAATACATAGCGTAGCAGGACAACGGTGAACTGCGTCAATACCAGGAACAGGGCAAACCAAGCCACGATACGGCCCAGTTGTTCATTAAAAATATCAATCGAGCGCACGATCGCTCTAATCATGGACATGTGAATTCTTTCGGTGCGGAACTAAAGCGACAGGCACCCGCGCGAATTACGCAGCGCGGGTGCCCATTTACGCCGTTAAAAGCCGAACTAACCGGTCTTATGAATACTTGAACGGCAATCCCCGCGCATTCATGAAGCCCTGTTCACCAATCTTGGCCCAGGTAATGGCCTGTTTCCGATAGGCGATGAAGCTGTCATAGACGCGTGTTGTGAAGGCGTCAGTATGGCCAATCTTGTTCACAACGTCGCCGGCGACCTCGCCGATTTTGATCAGCATTTCCTGCGGATATTTGTGCAACTGCACACCATGTTTGGTCAACAACACATTCAGCGATCCCAGATTACGGGCGTTGAACTCGGCAAACTGGTTATGCGCTTCGGCATCGATCACCGTGCTCACCAAGAGTTGTTCATCCTTGGTCAGGCCATCCCAAACTTTTTTGTTCATGCCATAACTACCGGTGGTGCCGGGCTCATGGAAGCCGGGATAATAATAATGTTTGGTAATCTTGTGGAAGCCAAAGGCCAGATCATGCCACGGTCCAACCCATTCGGCCGCATCGATGGCGCCCGACGCCAGGGCCGGATAAATCTCCGCCACCGGCAGATTGACAACCGTAACGCCGAGGGCGCGCAGAACTTCGCCGCCGATGCCGGGCATGCGGAATTTCAGGCCCTTGAAATCATCCATCACGTTGACCGGCTTGCGATACCAGCCGCCCATCTGGGTGCCGGTACTGTTGCCAAGGAAGCCCTTGAGGCCGAATTGCGCCGACAGCTCGTCCCAGAGTTCCTGACCGCCGCCATACTTCATCCAGGCGGCGTGCTCGGTTCCGGTCAGGCCATAGGGCACGGTGGTAAAAAAGTTGAACGC
>JAPYPT010000100.1 GCA_029937535.1 Alphaproteobacteria bacterium | reverse complement strand
GCCCGAGGAATACAGTGCCTCGTTCCTGGAACGGGTCTTGCCCGGCGCCTTTCTGACGGGCAGCGACTATGTGGATGCCCTGCGTTTGCGCCGCAAATTGACCGCCGGGTTCAACCGGACCATCAAGGATTTAGACGGGGTCATCGTCATTTCCGCCATGGATGCGGCCTTTGTCATCGACGACCCGGAGGAGATCGCCAAGAAATACTCCCGCCAGGCTCGCATACCATTCAACCTGACGGGCAATCCCGCCCTGGCTCTGACCACCGGCTTTGACGGCGACGGCATGCCGCTGGCCATGCAGATCGTCGGCAAGCAATTTGACGAGGCCATGATCTATCGCATTGCCGCCGCCTATGAAGGCGCGACAAACTGGCCCCAGAACCGGCCCACACTTTGAAGAGGTAAGAAGAATGCTATCAACCCACGGACGTTATGAGTTTTCCCCGATCAGCCAACGGCCTGATTACAGCTGGCCGGACGGCAAACGCCTGGCGGTCTATATCGCCCTGAATGTGGAGCAATTCGGCTGGGATAAAAGCGTCGAGAGCGCCATCGCGCCATCGGGCATGAACAACAAACAGAGCGTCTTTTCCTGGCGCGACTATGGCAACCGAGTCGGGTTCTGGCGTCTGATGGACATGTTCGACGACCTGGACATCCCCATCCAGGCCCAGCTCAATTCCGCGATCTATGAGCACGCCCCGCAAATTCCCGAACGATTACGCCAACGGGGCGATGAGTTTCTGGGCCACGGCATTACCAATTCCGAGGAACAGGGCGGACGGCCGGAGGACGAGGAGCGCGCCCTGATCAAGACCGTGACCGACGCCATCACCGAAAACGAGGGCGCCGCGCCCACGGGCTGGATGAGCCCTTGGCTGTCGCAAAGCGAAACCACGCTGGATCTGTTGAGCGAGGAGGGATACAGCTACAACATGGACTGGTGCTGCGACGATCAGCCGATCTGGATGAAAACCCGGAACAAGCCGATCCTGGCCATGCCCTATCCGGTGGAATTGAATGACAACCGGGCCATCGTCCTGCACAAGATGACGCCGGACCAGTACGCCGATTGCATCATCGACAATTTCGACGAGATGCTGGAGCAATCGGAACACCAGCCCCTGGTCTTTCCGATCTCGCTGCATACCTTCGTCGTTGGCCAGCCGTTTCGTTTGCGCCAGTTGCGCCGGGCCTTGAAACATATCATCGCGCGCCGTGACAAGATTTGGCTGACCCGCCCCGGCGATATCTGCCGCCATATTGAAAGCCTGCCCGCGGGCGTTGTACCTGGAAGCTGAGACATATGACCGACGTATTGCGTGGCCGGGAGTTTCTTCATACTCCCGGCCCGACCAATATTCCCGACCGTATTCTGCGCGCCATGCACAAGGCGGCGGTTGATTTCACGGCGCCGCCGTTCGTCGCCATGACGCGAAGCTGTTTCGAGGATCTGAAACCCATATTTCAGACCCAAGGCCCGGTCTTCATGTACGCCGCCAATGGCCACGGCGCCTGGGAAGCCGCGCTGAGCAATACCATGTCGCCGGGCGATCACATCCTGGTGCCCGAAACCGGCAATTTCTCCCTGAAATGGGGGATGATGGCGGAATCCCTCGGTCTGGTCATTGAACATCTGCCCGGTGACTGGCGCCACGGTATCGACCCAGAGGCCGTCGAACAGCACCTCCGTGAGGATGACGAGGGCCGGATCAAGGCGGTGTTGATGATCCATATCGATACCGCGACCGGTATCATCTCGGATGTTCCCGCCGTGCGCCAGGCCATGGACAATGCCAATCATGGCGCACTGTTCATGGTGGACACCATTGCCTCCCTCGCCACCGTGGAATTCCAAATGGATAACTGGGGCGTCGATGTGGCCCTTGCCGCCTCGCAGAAGGGTTTGATGTGCCCGCCGGGCATCGGTTTAACGGCGTGTAGCGAAAAAGCCCTGCATGCGACCCAAAGCGCCAGGCTGCCGCGCAACTATTGGGACTGGCGGGAGCGTATGACGGACGCCCAGTACATTCGCTTTTGCGGCACCGCGCCGATCCATTTGCTGTACGGCCTGCGCGAGGCCCTGGACATGCTGGCGGAGGAAGGCCTGCCCCGGATCGTGGCCCGCCATGAGCGTCTGGCCAGCGCCATCCGCGCCGCCGTCGATGTCTGGTGCGGCGAAGGCGGCATGGCCTTTAACGCCGTGGTGCCGGGCCAACGCTCCAATTCCATCACCGCCATCCGCGTGCCCCCCGGTTACGATGCCGAAGAGGTTCGGACAGCCGCGCGGGAACGTTTCCAGGTTGCCCTCGGCGGCGGACTGGAGCAGCTAAAGGGAGATGTCTTCCGCATCGGCCATATGGGCGATTTGAACGAACCCATGATCCTGGGCGCCCTGGGCGGGGTCGAGGCCGCCTTGCAAACCTTGAACATCCCCCATGGCCGGGGCGGCGTCACCGCCGCCATTGACTATCTGGTGGCCAATTAATGGCGGCCACGACCACGCCGGAAGAATGGCGGGCCTACTACCAACGCGGCGTCGGCAAGCCACCCTGGGAGACCTTGTTAAATGCCCTGGACCGGTTCGACGCCGACCGGGCGATCGGGCATGCGGTCGACCTGGGCTGCGGCGGCGGGCGGGACACGGTTGAAATGCTGCGCCGGGGTTGGTCCGTTTTAGCCGTCGATGCCCAGGCGGCCGCCATCCAGACGCTTTTGGCGCGGCCTGAATTGGCGGAACTTGGCGCCCGGCCGGATACCCGGGTCAGCCGCTTTGAAGATGCGAGGTGGCCCGAAACCGATCTGGTCAACTCCAGCTTTGCCTTGCCCTTGTGCCCAAGGGCGGGTTTTCTGGAAATGTGGCAACGTATTCATGACGGTTTACGCCCTGGTGGGCGTTTCTGCGGACAGCTTTACGGCGACCGCGATGAATGGGCCGGCGACCCCACGAACAGCCACTTCACGCGCGCGGAGGCGGATGATCTGCTTCGCGGCTACGAGGTGGAAATGTTCCGCGAGGAGGAAACCGACTCCAAAACCCTGCGCGGCAAGCCAAAACATTGGCACATCTTTCACATCGTCGCGCGCAAACCGTAAAGCGTGTTGGGGCTAATACCGCCGCCATCGTTCCGGCGACGGCAGCGTCAGGATCACGGCCACGGCCAGAAAAGCGGTGCTGGCCGCCAGGGCGATGGGCAGGTCGTAGGCCTGGGTTGCATCGTACGCGAAGCCGGCGGCGACGGGGCCGACCAGATTGCCCACCGCCGTACCTGAATATTGCACGCCGAGAATGCCGCTGACATTTTTGGCGCCGAAGTAATCCGCCGCCAAGGCCGGCGCCAGGGCGACGTAACCGCCGTAAAATAACCCGAAAAATACGGCATAGATCGCCAGGGCCCAAAATGAGGTCGAGAAAAACCACCAGCCCTGTACCAAAGCCATGCCGAGGAACATGGTGATGACCGCGCGGTGGCGGCCGAACCGGTCCGCCAGTCCGCCCAGGGTCAGCCGGCCGGACATGGAGCCGGCGCCGATCAGGGAGATCAGCAAAATAGCCCAGCTTTCATCGTGGCCGTGGTCCACCGAGAATTTGACCAGATGCACGAACGGCACGAACAGGCCCAAAGACACGATCGTGGAAGAGGAAAACAATAACCAGAACGGCCCCGATGACAGTACCGCGCCCAGGGACATCCCCGACAGCGAGGCGGCTTCCCCCACGGGTGTCCCGTCACCATCGGGGTACAGCCCGCGCGCGGCTGGATTTGGCACCAGCATCCGGGCCGCCAAAAGGCCTATGATCAGGGTCGCGGCCGCCAGCACCTGAAAGGCCCCGCGCCAGCCCAGGGCTTCAACCAAGGCGCCGCAAATGGGTGGCGCGACCAGGGTACCGACACCAATTCCGGCCACCGCCAAGCCAGTGGCAAAGCCGCGGCGGCGGACAAACCAGCGCTGCAAAACGCCGACCGAGGGCACATAGACGAAACCGATGCCCACGCCCACCGCCGCGCCGTAAGTCAAATAAACCTGCCACAAATTCTGCGCGAAGGAAGAGCCGAGCAGGCCAAGGGCGATCAAGACAATACCGAAGGCCACGACGGGACGGGCGCCGAGACGGTCGCTCAACGGCCCGCTTATGGCGCCGAGGGAGAAATACAGAAAGCCCGCGATGGAGAAAACCAGCGAGACATCGCCACGGGAGGCCTGAAAATCACGCTCCAGTCCATCAAAGAAGGAGGCAAAGGAATAGGCGACGCCAAAGCCCAACGTCAGAACCGTGAACGTCGCGGCAACCACGAACCAGCCGAAAAAGACCCCTCGGCCCATGGACGCCCTCACCCGGAATTAAATGCCCTATCAGTTTAGAACAAATAGGCCGGCCGGCCCAGGCCGACCCTTCGGGCGCCGCCGTTAGAAATGCGGCTTAAACATGATGGCACTGTGACCCTTGTCACTGTTCCCACGCTCAATCCGGATCATATTCATTCCTGGACATCAGAACGCGAAGAGGGAACGAGATGCGAAGCCGCGTCACAAACCGGCAAAAGGTCGGAATTGCGGTCTGGAGCTTACTTTGGTTGGTTTCGGCCTCAGCCTTGCTGCAACTTTATCTAAGACTGAATGTTTGAACCGGTCTTAACCGGCTTGGTTTATTCCGCGAGCCGGCCGGCCTGGAGACGCACGACGCGGTCCAGGCGGCCGGCAACCAGCGGATCATGGGTCGCAATGACAATGCCAAGTCCCTGACCCCGCACAATCGACAACAATTCCCCCAAAACCACTTCCGCCGTCGCCTGATCCAGGTTTCCTGTCGGTTCGTCCGCCAGCAATAGAACCGGCTGGTTCGCCAAGGCCCGGGCGATCGCCACCCTTTGCTGCTCGCCCCCCGATAATTGCGCCGGCACATGGCTCAGACGATCCGCCAGGCCCATTTCCGTCAATAATTGTTCCGCCCGCAACAATCCTTCGGAGCGGGGCAATTTTGCCAGACGCATGGGCATTGCGACATTCTCCAGCGCCGTGAACTCGGGCAGAAGATGGTGAAACTGATAGACAAAACCCAGATTGTCCCGGCGCATGGCGGTGCGTTGTGCATCGTTCATGGTAGAACAAAGTTGTCCCGCAATGGCGATTTCGCCACCATCGGGCTGCTCCAACAGCCCCGCGGCATGCAGCAAGGTTGACTTGCCCGAGCCCGATGGTCCAACCAGCGCCACCGCTTCCCCCCGCGCGACCTGCAGATCAAGGCCCCGTAGCACATGCAATTCGCGGCCGCCTTGATGGAAGGTGCGGTCCAGGCCGCTGATCCGCAGGGCCGGCGCCTCATTCATAGCGCAACGCCTCCACGGGATCGATCCGGGCGGCCCGCCAGGCCGGGTACAAGGTGGCCAGGAATGAAAGCGAGAGCGCCATTACCACCACCGACAGCACCTCACCATTGTTCACATCGGCCGGGATTCTGCTGAGGAAACGGATTTCCGGCGACCATAATTCAGTGCCCGTGAGGCTTTCGAGCCAGCGCCGGATGGTATCAATATTCAAACAAAAAGCCATGCCGAAGGCAAACCCCGTCAAGGTGCCGATGACGCCAATGGTGGTCCCGGAAATGATGAATATGCGCATGATCATGCCCCGCGTGGCGCCCATGGTGCGCAGAATGGCAATGGCCTTGCCCTTGTCGTTTACCAACATGATCAGGGAGGAGATGATGTTGAAGGCGGCAATCAGGATGATCAGGGTCAGGATCAGGAACATGACGTTACGCTCCACCTGCAGGGCCTGAAAGAAGTGGCTGTTGACCTGCTGCCAATCCACCACCCGGGCCACGCCGGGCACGGAACGGATGGCGCGGCGCAACCGGAAGACATCGTCGGGGTTGTCGAGAAACATCTCGACGCCGCTGACCGCGCCCTTGAGACGGAAAAACACCTGCGCGGCCGTTAGAGGCATGTAAATAAAGGTCGAATCGTATTCATACATCCCGACCATGAATGTCGCGGCGACCCTGTAAGTCTTCATGCGCGGCACATTGCCAAAGGCCGTCGCGGTTCCCTGCGGTGCGACCAGGGTAATTTTATCGCCGACCACCAGACCCAGTTTTTTGGCCAGGCGCTGACCGATGATGACATTGTGCTTGCCCCGGAAATCCTCGATGGAGCCGCTGTAAAGGTTGCCCGCGATAATGGCGCGCGCCTTCAGGTCCTTGGGCCACATGCCCCGCACCAGGGCGCCCGAGGCCTGCTTGTTGGCCGTGGCCATGACCTGACCCTCGATCAGCGGCGCGGCCTGTCTGACCCCCTCGATCTTGCGCAGGGCCTCGGCGATGGGATCGTAGCCGCGTATATTTGCATCCGCGCCCCGGACCACCATATGGCCGTTCAAGCCCAGAACCCGGTCCATCAATTCGATGCGGAAGCCATTCATCACGCTCATGACGATGATCAGCGTGGCGACGCCCAGGGCGATCCCGATCAGGGAAAACCAGGCGATGATCGAGATGAAGCCCTCGTTCCGGCGGGCCCGCAGATAGCGCGCCGCGATGGCCCATTCCAAGGCGCCAAACATCGGACTGGTCTAACGCCCGGTCAGGCTGGCAAGGGCGGCATCGGGAGATAATTCCTGGCGTTCGCCGGTGCGCCGTTCCTTGATCTCGACCACACCGGATTTGACCCCGCGCGGACCGACGATTACCTGCCAGGGCAGGCCGATTAGATCCATGGTGGCGAACTTGCCCCCCGCCCGGCCGTCACTGTCATCGAGCAGGACATCCACGCCGGCATTTTGCAGCTTTTCATAGATGTCGGCGACGGCGGCATCGCAATCCCCGTCACCGACCTTCAGATTGATCAAGCCGACCTGGAATGGCGCCACCGAAGCCGGCCAGATGATGCCGTCGTCGTCGTGACTGGCCTCGATTATGGCGCCAACCAAACGGGACACCCCGATGCCGTAAGAGCCCATCTCGACCGGCACTTCCACGCCGTCTGCATTCATTACCGTGGCGCCCATGGACTTGGAATATTTATCGCCGAAATTAAAAATATGGCCCACTTCAATACCCCGCGTGGCAATCTGCCGCTCTTTCGGCACCTCGGCATCGAAAACCGCCGGATCGTGCTTCTCATCCGTGGCGGCGTAGCGGGAGGTCCAATGTTCGATCACGGGGGTCAAATCGCTTTCGTAAGCGATGGAGGCATCGGGCGCTTCGAAATCCAGATAGTCCGCATGGCAGTAGACTTCCGATTCTCCGGTATCGGCCAGGATAATGAATTCATGGCTCATATCCCCGCCGATGGGACCGGTATCGGCCTGCATGGGTATGGCTTTCAGGCCGAGGCGTTCGTAGGTGCGTAGATACGCCACGAACATCTTATTGTAGGCGCGGCGCGCGGCCTCCGGGTCCAGGTCGAATGAATAGGCGTCCTTCATCAGAAATTCGCGCCCCCGCATGATGCCGAAGCGGGGCCGCACCTCATCACGGAACTTCCACTGAATATGATAAAGGTTCAGGGGCAGTTGGCGGTAGCTGCGGACCGAGCCGCGGAAGATATCGGTGATCACTTCCTCGTTGGTGGGGCCGAACAGCATGTCGCGCTCGTGGCGATCCGTGAAGCGCAGCATTTCCAGGCCATAGTCGTCATAGCGGCCACTTTCCCGCCACAGATCGGCGGGCTGAACGGTCGGCATCAGCAATTCCTGCGCGCCGGCGGCATCCTGTTCCTCGCGCACGATCTGTTCGATCTTCTTCAACACACGGAAGCCCAGGGGCAGCCAGGAATAGATCCCCGCCGAGGATTGCCGGATCATGCCCGCCCGCAGCATCAGACGGTGCGAGACGATCTGCGCCTCGGCCGGGGTGTCTTTCAACACCGGCAGGAAGAATTGCGACATACGCATGGTTGGCCCTCAAATCAAAATTACGTCCCGGCGATATGTAGGGAAAGCCGTCCCATAAGGCAATGACTTCAGCCCCCACCCGCGACACCTAGCAAACGGCGCAGCAGGTTTTCGTCAGCCTGTAACCCGGCGGAGGGGCCGTCATGCACGATCCGGCCCCGGTTCATCACCAAACAACGCTCCGCGAAGGACAGGGCCAGGCGGCTGTTCTGCTCCACCAAAACAATGCTCAAACCCGCCTCTTCACGCAGGCGCAGCAGGCCGGATTGCAGCCCCTCGACCACGACCGGCGCCAGACCTTCGCTGGGTTCATCCATCAACAATACCTTTGGATTGCCCATCAGGGCGCGGCCGATCGCCAGCATCTGTTGCTCGCCACCCGAAAGCTGACTGCCGCGATTGTTCCGGCGCTGCATCAATTGGGGGAAAAAGCCAAACACCCTCTCCAGGGTCCAATCGCCTGGCCGGGCGGCGACTTCCAGGTTTTCCACGACACTGAGGGAGGGAAACACCTCCCGCTCCTGGGGCACATAGCCCAGGCCCAGGGCCACGCGCCGATAGGCCGGCTCCCGTTCAATGGCGGCGCCAAACAGTGTAATGGCGCCCGAATGGCGGTTGGTGTGACCCATGATGGATTCCAGCAAGGTCGACTTGCCCACGCCGTTGCGGCCCAGAATGGAGACACAGGCGCCGGGTTCAATGATCAGATCAATGGCCTCCAGCACCACGGTTTCGCCATAACCGGCGTGCAGGTCCGTTATTTTCAGGGCCGCCTCAGACATCGCCGCCCTGCCCCAGATAGACCGCCCGCACACGCTCATCGCCGGCAATTTCATCCGGCGTGCCTTCCGCCAGGATGCCGCCGGCGACAAGAACGGTAATCGCCTCGGCGAAGCGGAAGACGATGTCCATGTCATGTTCGATGATCAACACGGCGATATGATCGGGCAGCGCCGCGATGACATCCAAAATGATGTGGCTTTCCGCCGACGGCACGCCGGCGGCGGGCTCGTCCAGCAGCAATACCGATGGCCGCTGCGCCAGGGTCATGGCGATTTCCACCAGCCGCTGGCGGCCGTAGGGCAGCTCACGCACCGGGGTCAGGATATGATCGTCAAGCTGCAATTGGCCCAATATCTCGACTGCTTCATCGATCACCTCCGCCCTGGCCGAGGCCCGGCGCCACAGGTTCCAGGACGCGCCCAGCCGTTCGGAAACCGAGATCACGACGTTTTCCAGGACACTGAGATCCCGGAACAATTGGTTGATCTGGTAGGTCCGCGCCAACCCCTGCTTGACCCGGCCCGCCTGGGACAGGGCGGTCACGTCCCGGCCCCCCAGCAGCACCTGGCCGCGCGCGGGGGTCAGGGCGCCGCTCATCAAATTCACCAATGTGGTCTTGCCCGCGCCGTTGGGTCCGATCAAGGCGTGACGGGCGCCGGGCGCCAGGGACAAATGCACATCCCGCGTAACCTCCAGGGCGCCAAAGCTTTTGCCGAGACCAATGGTCTCCAATGCCGGCGCCTGGGTCATTTGAGGCCGCCCATGCGCGCGCGCGCATCTTCCAAGGCGCCCAGCAAGCCGCGGCGGAAAAACAGTACGACGACGACCAGCAACAGACCGATCCCGAATTCCCAGAATTCCGGCGACAACTTGGCCAGTTCATCTTCCAGAACCATGTAAGCGACCGTCCCCACGAAGGCGCCGTACAGCCGGCCCGTGCCGCCCAGAACCAGCATGATCAATACGGTGCCGGAGCGGGAGAAACTCAAGACATCCAGGGTCACGTAGGCGTTGGATTCAGCAAACAGCCCCCCCGCCAGTCCTGCCATGGCGGCGGAAATGGTATAGATCGCCACCAGGCGGCCATGCACCGGGGTGCCCACGCCATGCATGCGCTCCACATTGCCCTTGATGCCGGCCAGGGAGCGCCCGAAGGCGGAATGCACGACGGCCCGGGCGAAGAGAAAACACAGCAGCAATACGGCGACGGCATAGCAAAAATACGTCTTGCCCCACAGATCGAATTCAAAGCTGCCCAGCAACGGCTGAAAGGAGATGCCCACCAGGCCGTCGAAACCACCCGTCCAGTCCTCGGCCGCATTGGCGCCTTCCTGCAACAGAATGGCCGTGGCCAGGGTCAGCATCAGCAGGGTCAGACCGTGGTAGCGCAGCAAAATCCAGCCCGTGACTAAGCCCAGGGCGCCGCCAACCAAGCCGCCGAACAGCAAGGCGCTGATTGGTTCAGACCAGCCAAGATGCGCCGACAGCATGCCGGTGGCATAGGCGCCGGCGCCGAAATAGGCCGCATGCCCCAGCGTGATAATACCCGCATAGCCAAGGATCAGGTCCAGGGACAGGGCAAAAATAATGGCGATGATGATCTGCGTGCCCAAGGCCAGATAATCCGGAAAGACAAAAAATGCCGCGACAATGGCAAGCCAGGGCAGCGCCTCGCCCCAATGCCAATTTTCCCGCGCGACCATGTAACGCCGGGCAATATCCGCCTGATGGGTCATGCCTTGCCGAACAGTCCCATTGGCTTGATCAGCAGGATCGCCACGGTCACCGCATAGATAAAAAAGGCGCCGCCGTCGGGCCAGAGGTATTTACCCGCCGTGTCGATCAAACCCAGCAACAACGCCGCGACAAAGGCGCCGCGAATACTGCCCAAGCCCCCCACGGCCACGACGATGAGAAAAAACACCAGATAGGTCAGGGCAAATGTCGGCTCCATGCCGATGATTTCAATGGCCAGACCACCGCCCAGTGCCGCCAGGCCGCTGCCCAGGGCAAAGGCGATCACGAACAGGCGGTCAACGTTGATGCCGATGGACTGGGCCATGCGCCGGTTGTCCACGGCGGCGCGGATCTTGGCGCCGATAATGGTGCCTTCAAAACCGTACCACAGAGCCAGGATCAGCACGGCGCCGACCGCGATGGTAAATGTGCGATAGGCGGGAAAGAGGCCGATGCCGAGATCAATCTGGCCATTCAAATAATCGGGCACGGTGATGCTGACCGTGGATGGGCCGTAAACAAAGGTAATCGCCGCCGTCGCCATGAAGACCAGGCCGATGGACAGCAGCACATGGTCCAGCTCATCCGCTTGATAAAGCGGGCGGTAAAGATAGCGCTCGAACGGAATGGAAATCACCGCAACGATGACCCCCGCCATCACCAGCGCCGGTATGAACGGCACGCCGATGCCAACCATCAGGCCGACCAGGACATAACCGCCCGCCATGGCGAAGGCGCCGTGGGCCAGATTGGCGAACCCCATCAGACCCATGGTGATCGACAGCCCCACGGACATGATAAACAACAACATGCCGTAGGCCACGCCATCGAACAGGATGGCAATGGCCGCCCTTGCGATCTGCTCCATGGCGACGGGCGGCGGCCGTCAGGCCGCCGCCTCGTATCCCGCTATTTGCACTTCCCTATGGCGTGGGCCTTGCAGGGGTCCTTGACCTGGGGAATGGTGTCGATCACCTCGATCATCAACCTTCCGCCCTTGCTGACGACCTTGTGCACATTGGAATCCTGGATGATGTCCCGAGTCTCGGGGTCAATGGTGATTTTGCCCCTGGGGCTGTCATAGCTCCATCCCGACAGCGCCT
Organism: Alphaproteobacteria bacterium; assembly: GCA_029937535.1. Classification (GTDB taxonomy): domain Bacteria; phylum Pseudomonadota; class Alphaproteobacteria. The sequence continues at coordinate 5,724 of JAPYPT010000100.1, read as the reverse complement.
TCATGGTGCCTTCCGCCGTTACGGCCCCGCCCTGGGCCGTGATGGCATGGGCGATGGCGGCCATGCCGTCATAGCCCGCGACACCCATGAAGTCCGGCGTGGTATCGGCGCCATAGGCTGCCTTCCAGGCTTTCACGAAAGCTATGTTCACCGGCGTCTTATAGTCGGCGGAATAATGATGCACGGTGATCATGCCTTCGGCTTCCTTGGGCATGGACTGCAGCTTGGTGTCCTGGGTGATGTCGCCGGGGCCGATCAACCTGATTCCGGCGGTCTTCATGCCCAGGTTGGCATAGGTCTTGACCACGGCGACGGCATGGTTGCCCGCCGGCACGAAGATATAGAAGCAATCCGGCTTGGCATTCTTCACGCGCTGGAAAAACGGCGTGAAATCAGGCACCTGACGCGGGCCGCCCATGGGGATGGCTTCCAGCACCTTGCCGCCGGCTTTTTCAAATCCGGTGGTAAAGGCATTGCGGCTGTCCTTGCCGGGGGGGTAGTTGGTAAAGCCGATCACGGCGGTCTTGCAGCCCAGCTTGTTCATGGCATAGCCGCCCATGGGATAGCCGGCATGCCACATGGTGAAGGAAACCCGGGCAATATAGGGTGACAGTTTCGGAATCCAGGCGGTGCCCGCGTTCATGATCACCATTGGTACCTTGCCCTGGGTGATCAGCGGCGCCGAGGCCATGGCATTGGGCGAAAACACAAAGCCGGTCAGCAGGTCTACTTTCTGGCGGGTAATCAGCTCCTGCACCGCGTTCTTGGCGATATCGCCGCCGGGCCGTTTTGAATCCCGCTTGATCAGCTCAATCTCATGGCCGCCAAAGGCTGCCCTGTGCTGTTGGATAAAGAGGTTCATGCCGCGGTCGATCTGTTCGCCAAACTGCGCCGCACCGCCTGTATAAGGCAGCACCACGCCAATCTTGACCTTGGCGGCACTCGCCCCGCCCAACGACAACGCGAAGATCGCAACGGAACCTATAAGAAGTTTTTTGATATTCACTGATCCACCCTCCCCTAATTTCATGTTCCACCGCATTTCAAGGGCGGGCATTAAACCCGCGACACGGCAGTTTCATTTGGAAGGGATCAGTATAGGGAGGGCGCGCGAACAGAATCCACTAGTATTTGCCACGCAACAGCTTGCGGCAGGCCACGACCAGACGCTTTGATTCCGCGGCGACCAGGGTCTGACCCTCATACTTAACTTCGCCATTGTGACGATCGACCGTGACCTGGCCAACAGCCACTTCTGACTCGCCAACTTGACTATTAGCGCCTTTCTTCAGCAGATCACGAACCGGCACATGCAGGGGAATGGCGATCAAGTCCGGCAATTTGATTTGATGGCCGGGTGGCAAATCCGCCGGCCTTACACGGCGCCCCTTGACCCCGACGCCAGGCTTAAAGGCGACATCCGCCGCCGGCCGGTGGTTTACCAAATACCGGCAATCCTTTTTAGAGATCCTGACCGCTTCCTTCGAATCCGTCGCCAAAGCACCGGACGAACCCAGGAAAACGGCCAGCAAGCCCGCAATGAATATTCGGATCGTCATGGCCCCATCATGCACCTTGGGCCTTAACCTCTGATTAATTTCCGCAACCGCCGGCACTGGGCAAAAAAAGGGGCCGCACCGGGAAGGTGCGGCCCAAATAGGAGGAAACGCCATCGAGCGTTTTTGTCGGGAGTCGAGCCTCCAACGACGCTATTGATAATGGTTCTTAATTTAAGAAATTCAAGGGGTATTTTGAAATAGTTTCAGATGGGTCGAAATTGGTACAAATTCAACACAGTGATATTATTGTCCTTGAGGGCTGAAATAGCCTCTAAAATCGATCAAATCAGCTTCCACGACGGTGACCACCGTCGCCATGATCACGGCGGAAATCAGGGTCGTCACAAGCATTTTTGTCACGATCCGGGGTTTCACCGGGGCGGATACCGCCTGCCCGTCAACCACCTCGCCACCGTCCTCGCGCACCGTGCGCACCCCAAATGGCAGCACCATGAACAAGACCATCCACCACAGGATGGCATATATCATCAGGCCGCTGACCAGGTTCATCCCGCCCCCTAAACCTGTTCGATTTCGATCAAGGTGCCGCAGAAATCCTTGGGATGGAGGAATAAAACCGGTTTGCCGTGGGCGCCGGTCCGGGGCTCTCCATCGCCCAGAACGCGGGCGCCGTCAGCCTTCAATTGGTCGCGGGCGGCGACAATATCTTCAACTTCGAAACAGATATGATGCATGCCACCATCGGGGCTGCGTTCGAGATATTTGGCGATGGTGGAACCTTCGCCAAGGGGATGGAGCAGTTCGATTTTTGAATTCTCCAACTCAACAAACACCGTGGTCACCCCGTGATCGGGCAGCTCTATCGCGTCCGAGACCCGGGCCCCCAAGGTATCGCGATACAGCGCCGCCGCCGCGGCCAGATCAGGCACGGCAATGGCGATGTGGTTAAGTCGTCCAATCATTGATCTTCCCCAGTATGTTCATTTGCATCAATCAAGACGGATGATTCGCGCTTCCACAACGGCTTTTTTGCCCAGACGGTCCCTGATCAGACGGCGCAGGGCAATACGGGCGGCTTCCATCATGCGGCCATCATCGCGGCGGGCGGATTTGGGCAGACCGTCCACCGCTTCCTCGACCACGCGGGCGCCCTCCTCAATCAGGTTCGTAGCGCCGCCAATGATGTCGGTGGCCAGGCCTTGCAGCACCAATTCCGGGTCCGCCAGCAATTCACCATCCTGATCGGCGACCAGGATAACCACGCCACCGCCGCTGAACATCAATTTGCGCCGGGTCCGCACGCCGTCGTCATCGGCGGGCACGATCACGTCGCCATCGACAAAACAGCGGCCGCTTTGCACCTCGGCCACCACTTCCACGGCGCCGGGCGAGAGGCGCAGGGCCTGGCCGTTCTCAATCACAACCGCCTCCGGCACCTGAAGGGAGCGGGCCAATTCAGCATGGGCCAGCATGTGTTTGTATTCCCCATGCACGGGCACGGCGATCTTGGGGCGGACCAGGCGGTACATCTCCGCCAATTCATCCCGGCAGGGGTGGCCGGAGACATGGACGCCCTGTTCCCGCTCGCCGATCACCTCGACCCCGTTCCATAACAGACGGTTCTGCACCCGGTTTATGGCCGTCTCGTTACCGGGTATGATGCGGGAGGAGAAGATCACCACATCGCCTTTTTCGAACACCACATGGCGATGCCCCCCCGTCGCGATCCGCGCCAGGGCGGCCCGGGATTCACCCTGACACCCGGTACACAGAAACAGCACCTTTTCGGGCGGCAAATAGGCGCCCTCGTCATCCTTCAGTGGCGGGGCCAGATCATCGAGATAGCCGCATTCCTTGGCCGCCGCCACGATGCGCCAAAGGGAACGGCCGACCAGCACCAGGTGCCGGTCATGGGCGGCGGCGACTTTCGCCACCGTGTCGATACGGGCAACGTTGGAGGCGAAGGTGGTAACGGCGATGCGGCCCTTTCGGTTGGCGCAAATCTCCATCAAGGTGTCGCGCACGTCCGCCTCCGAGCCCGACGTGCCATCGTTCAGGGCATTTGTGCTGTCGCCAATCATCGCCATGACGCCTTCATCGCCCAGGCGGCGCAGGGCCGCTTCGTCGCTTTTCGGGCCAACCAGGGGATCGGGATCCAATTTCCAATCGCCGGTATGGAGCACCAGGCCCGCCTTGGTGCGGATGGCCAGGGCATTCATTTCCAGGGTCGAATGGGTCAATCCGATAAACTCGATGGCGAACGGACCAATTTCGAGTTGTTGATCCGGTTCTATGATGTGCAGGGGTACCTCGCGCAACAAACCCGCTTCTTCCAGTTTGTTGCGCAAAAGGGCGGCCGCGAACGGCGTGGCCCAGACGGGGCAGCGCAGGCGGGGCCACAAATGCGCCACGGCGCCCAGGTGATCTTCGTGGGCATGGGTGATGATCAAACCCGCCAGATCGTCCCGGCGTTCGGCGATATAGGTCGGGTCGGGGGTGATTATATCAATGCCCGGCTGTTCACCGTCGGCGAAAGTGATGCCAAGATCAACCAATAGCCACTGCCCGGCAAAGCCGTACAGGTTCATGTTCATGCCGATCTCGCCGGAGCCCCCAAGGGGCAGAAAGATCAACTCGTCTTCAGCAAACTCTGTCACGCAATATTCCCAGCTCTAGAGCATTTCCGTGAGGGAAATGCTCAGATTCTTAAGATTCAAGCAATTTTTCCAATCACTTGGAATCGCTTCGCGATTCACATTGGATCGGAATGGCTCTAGACGCCCCGGCTGCGCCGGTAAATCTCCCGCAAACCCACTTGGGTAATGTCGGGCACAATGGCTTCTATCACATCAGTGGCGTCCTCGAACACCGGCGCCAAGCCGCCTGTTGCGAGTATTTTCATAGGCGCGCCAAATTCATCGCAAATACGGTGGACGATGCCCTCGATCAGGCCGACATAACCCCAAAAGACACCGGAATGCATACAAGCGACCGTATCGGTGCCGATGACCTTGTCCGGTCTGGCCACCACGATGCGCGGCAATTGGGCGGTCGCGTTATGCAAGGCCTCCAGGCTGAGGTTGATGCCGGGCGCAATGACGCCGCCGCGGTAATCACCCGCCCCGTCGACCACATCGAATGTGGTCGCGGTGCCGAAATCAACAATCACCGCCGCTTGACCGGGATATAATTTACCGGCGCCCACGGTATTACAGATCCGGTCCGCGCCGACGGGCGGCGTGGCATGAATTTCCACCCCATATTTGGTTTCCTCATCGCCCAGCACCAGAGGGTCGGCACGGAGATAATGGCTGCACAAACGGCGCAGGTTAAACAACGCCTGCGGCACGACGGAGGCAATCACGGTATCCGTTACCGCGCCAAGCGCGAAACCATTCAAATCGAACAGTTGCGTCAGCCATACCGCATGTTCATCCGCCGTGCGATGGGCGGAGGTGTGCTGGCGCCATTCACCGACGATATCATCACCATCAAATAGTGCGAATTTGACATTGGTATTGTCCGCGCTTATCGCGAGCAGCATAACGAAAATCCCTATTCTTGAGGCAGGAAAACTTCGCCGGCGGTCACGGTACGAAGGCCGCCGCCGGTCTGTTCAACAATCAGGCTACCATTCCCATCCAGATCGCGGAAGATACCCGTGAATTCCTCCCTGGGCAGGCGCACCCGGATCGGCCCGCCCAAGCCGCCCGCGCGTTCCAGCCAGGCCTGGCGGAGCGGGGCAAAACCGCCCCGCCGCCAGCGTTCCAGTCCTTGCACCAGGGCCGGGGCCAGGGCGCCCAGCACGGTTTCGACGGTGCAATCGGTCACCCCCTGGGCGTGCAGGGAGGTGGCCGCCTGACCGGTGTCCTCTGGATGATGCGCGATGTTGACGCCCATGCCCAAGACCAGCCAATCGACGCCGCCACCTGATCGCGCCGATGATTCCAGCAAAATGCCGGAAACCTTGGCGCCATCGATCAGAACATCGTTGGGCCATTTATGCCTTGGCGCCAGATTGGGCGCAATTTCCAGAATGGCGGTCGAGAGCGCAACGGCGGCTAGAAAGGAAATCTGCGCGGCGGCGGTGGCGTCGCCCGCGGGCCGCAACAGCAGCGACATGTATAAATTGCCGGGCAGGGAGGTCCATTCGCGGCCCGAACGCCCGCGCCCCGCGCGCTGTTCGCCAGCGACCACCAACGTG
>JAPYPT010000099.1 GCA_029937535.1 Alphaproteobacteria bacterium | reverse complement strand
TGGCAAGGCCGACATGATGCATTGGAGCAGTTCCAGCCGAACCTTGGCGCGGTTGAAAAAATCCAGCAATCTGACGGTGACCTCGGACCATTATGTGGCCATCGGCCCGAACAACTGGATTGCCTTCAATTTGAAGCAGAAGCAGCTTTCCGATGTGCGCGTGCGCCAAGCCATCGCCTACGCGGTTGACCGTAATTTCGTCACCAAGGCGCTGCACGGCGGCTTCTCCAAGCCGTCCACCGGACCCATCGTGCCCGGCACGCCCTATTACACGGCGGATGTTGAGCGTTATGATTTTGACCTTGCCAAGGCCAACAAGATCCTCGACGACGCCGGCTACAAAAAGGGCAGCGACGGCATGCGTTTCACCCTCAAGGTGGATTACCTGCCGGCGGCGGCCATCGACGAAAACCAAAAGGCGGTTGCTGAATACCTGAAGCCGGCATTGAAGAAAATCGGCATCAAGGTAACCGTCAGGGTTTCGCCCGATTTCCCCACCTGGGCCAACTATGTGCGCAACTGGGACTTCGACATGACCATGGATGTACCCTTCAACTGGGGTGACCCGGTGATCGGCGTGCATCGGACCTATCTGAGCAACAACATCAAGAAGGGCGTGATCTGGTCGAATACCCAGAACTATGCCAACTCGGAAGTGGACGCCATCCTGGCCAAGGCCGGCGTGGAATTGGACCAGGCCAAGCGCAAGGCTCACTATGTCAAATTCCAGCAGATCTTGGCCCGGGATCTGCCGGTCTATCCGGTCAACGTGATCGCCTATCACTCGGTCTTCAATAACAAGACCGTCAGTGGCGTTCCCGATACCGTATGGGGCACGGCCCATCCCCTGGACCGGATTTACAAGCTGAAGTAGGGACAGCTGAAGTTAGGGACAGCTGAAGTAGGGACAACGGTTAAAACGCTTTCCCGGCGGGCCGGGGGCTGAGCCATCGCTCACGCTCCCGGCCCGGACAGCGCATCACAGGCGGCAGCATGGCTAATTTTTCCATTATCGTCGTCAAACGGCTGTTCAATGCCGCGGCGCTGATCCTGGCCGTCGTCATTCTGAATTTTCTACTGATCCATATCGCGCCCGGTGACATCGTCGATACCATCGCCGGCGAAATGGGCGGCATCAGCCCGGAGCTGATTACCCAGATCCGGGCGGAGTACGGCCTGGACAAGCCGCTCTATGAGCAGTTGGCGCTTTATGTATGGAAGATCCTGCAAGGCGATTTGGGTCATTCCTTTTTTTATGATGTGCCGGTCGTCGAATTGATCTGGGATGCCTTGCCCCAGACCCTGTTGCTGGTCATCACCGCTTTGTCGCTTGCCCTCGTGATCGGCACAATTTTAGGCGTCATCGCGGCGCGCCGGCCGAACGGCGCCTTCAGCCATTTCATCACCGTACTGGCGTTGGTCGGCTTTTCCGCGCCGGTATTCTGGACCGGGATCATGTTCCTGATCGCCTTTGCGTCCTTCATCCCCCTGTTTCCGCCCGCCGGCATGGCCGACCCCGGCCTGGAACCGGGCAGCCTGGATTATTATCTCGACGTACTCCACCACATGGTCCTGCCGGTGGTCACCCTGGCTTTGATCTATCTGGCGTTTTACAGCCGGCTTTCGCGGGCCAGCATGCTCGATGTCCTGGGCTCGGACTATATTCGCACGGCGCGGGCCAAGGGTTTGAGCGACCGCGTCGTGGTTTACAAGCACGCCTTGCGCAACGCCTTGATTCCCATCGTCACCATCGCCGGGCTGCAATTTGCGCAGATTTTGTCCGGCGCGGTGCTGGTTGAGGCGGTGTTCACCTGGCCCGGCCTGGGCACCCTGGCCCTGGAGGCCATTTTGCGCCGCGACGGGCCGACAATTCTTGGCATTCTATTCTTCTCGGCGATGGTGGTGGTGATTTTCAATCTTCTGACCGACCTGACCTACAACCTGATCGACCCGCGCATTCGCATCGGCAGCAAGGAATGATGGGTGGGGCGCAATGATATGAGCGAACAAGCCAATAGCCAAATCCAGGCCGCCTCGCCGTCGTTCGAAACGGAGGTCGATATCCTCACGATCGAGCACCCCTTGCGCGAGGCGGCCCGCATGTTCGCCCGTAACAAGGCGGCGGTCGGCGGTTTGATCCTGCTTGTGGGGATCCTCATTCTGACCCTGGTGGTGCCATTCTTCTACACTGTCGATCCGTTCGATCTGGTTTGGGCGCCATTATCACCGCCAGGAACCGAAAATGCCCCCTTCGGCACCGATTATCTGGGGCGGGATATCCTGGCCGGCATCGTCCATGGCGGCAGTGCGACGTTGGCGGTTGGGGCTTCGGCGGCGCTGTTGGCGGTGGTCATCGGATTATCGGTGGGGTCGCTCGCCGGTTACTACGGCGGCTGGGTCGATGAAGTGCTGATGCGCATCACCGAGTTTTTTCAGGTCCTGCCCACCCTGCTGTTCGCCATGGTTATCGTGGCGCTGTTCAGGCCATCGGTCGCGACCGTCGCCTTCGCCATCGGCGTGGTCAGTTGGACGGCGGTGGCCCGCCTGGCGCGATCTGAATTCCTGCGCATCCGCTCGCTCGATTACATCAAGGCGGCGCGGTCGATCTCTTCTTCCAACCGGCGCATTATCTGGCTGGTGATCCTGCCCAACGCCATGCCGCCCCTGGTGGTGCAGGCGACCCTGGCGGTCGGCGGCGCGATCCTTTTCGAGGCCGGGTTGAGTTTCCTGGGCCTGTCCGATCCCAACGTCATGAGCTGGGGTTTCATGATCGGGTCAAGCCGCGACTATCTGATGGATGCCTGGTGGACTGTTACCATTCCCGGAATTTTCATATTCCTCACCGTTCTCTCCGTCAGCCTGATCGGCGATGGCCTGAACGACGCCACCAATCCGAAGCTGAGGGAGCGATAGCCAATGGCGGAGCCCCTGCTTGAAATCAAGGATCTCCGGGTTGAGTTCGATACCCGCGACGGTGTCGCGACCGTGATCGACGGCCTGGATATTTCCCTCTACCCCGGAGAGATTCTGGGCATCGTCGGGGAAAGCGGTTGCGGCAAAAGCATGACCGCGTTGTCCATCATGCGCCTTGTTCCGGTGCCGCCCGGACGGATCGCCAAGGGCACGATCCGGCTGGATGGCGAGGACCTTTTGCAGGTCAGCGAAAAGCGCATGCGCGGCGTGCGTGGCAATGCGATTTCGATGATTTTCCAGGAGCCGATGACCAGCCTGAACCCGGTATTTTCGGTTGGCGATCAGATTGCCGAAACCATTCTGCTGCATGAAGGCGGCAGCAAACGCGCGGCCTGGCAACGGGCGGTTGAAATGCTTGACGCGGTGGGCATCCCGGTACCGGAAGTCAGGGCGCGGGAGTATCCCCATCAGATGTCGGGCGGTATGCGGCAGCGGGTGATGATCGCGATGGCCCTGGCCTGCCAGCCCAGAGTGTTGATCGCCGATGAGCCGACCACCGCCCTGGACGTGACGGTGCAGGCGCAGATCTTTGATCTTTTGAAGGACCTGCAGAAAAAAACCGGCGCCGTGATCGTGCTGATCACCCATGACATGGGCGCCATCGCCGAGATGGCCCAACGAGTGGTGGTGATGTACGCGGGCCGCAAGGTGGAAGACGGCCCCGTCGATGAAATCCTGACCAATCCAAAGCACCCCTATACCACCGGCCTGATCGGCTGCGTGCCCCATCTAAGCGCCGATCCCAGCGAGGAGAGAGTGCCGCTTACGGATATTCCCGGCGTTGTGCCGCCAATGACAAGGCTGGGACAGGGTTGCCCTTTCGCGCCGCGCTGCTCGGAGGCTATGGACAAATGCAGATTGGAAATGCCAACCCAGTCCGTTGTCGGCGAAGACCATAGGGTTTCCTGCTGGCTTATCGAAAACGATGGGCCCTGAGATGACCGAAGAGACCCTGCTGTCCATTGAGAACCTAAAAGTCCATTTTCCGCTCAAAACGCGCGGCTTTTCGGCGCCCAAGTCCTTCGTTCATGCCGTTGACGGCATCGATCTGAAAATAGCCAAGGGCAAGACGTTCGGTATTGTCGGCGAAAGCGGATCGGGGAAAACCACTACCGCACTTGCCGTCATGCGTCTGGTACCCATTACCTCGGGCGCCATAACATTGGGGGATCAACGCCTGGATAGGCTCGAGGGGGAGGAGCTGCGCCGTGCCCGGCGGCATATGCAGATTATCTTCCAAGATCCCTACTCCTCTCTTAATCCCCGTGTCCGGGCCGGCGCCATCGTGCGCGAGCCCATGGATTTGATGGACGTGGGCGAAAAATCCGAGCGCGAAGACCTCGTAGCTGAATTGTTCCGCCAGGTTGGCTTGCGTCCCGAACAACAAGCGCTGTTTCCCCATCAGTTTTCCGGCGGTCAGCGCCAGCGTATCGGCGTGGCGCGGGCCTTGGCCTCGCAACCGGATTTGGTGGTTTGCGACGAACCGGTCTCGGCGCTGGATGTGGCCATTCAGGCCCAGATCATCAATCTATTGCGCAAACTGCAGGCTGAATTGGGACTGACCTATCTGTTTATTTCCCATGATCTGGGGGTGGTGCAATATATCTGCGACGATATTGCCGTCATGTATCTGGGCAAAATCGTGGAAATGGGCGACCGCATCTCCTTGTTCAAGGAACCGTTGCATCCCTATACCTGGGCGCTTTTATCGGCGGTGCCCTCGGCTGACCCGGCGCTGCGGGACAGAGCGGATCGAATCCGTCTGCAAGGCGATCCGCCCAGCCCGATCGATCCGCCGCCTGGCTGCGGCTTTGCCTCCCGTTGTCCATTCTCGCAGGCGCTTTGCACAATGGAGGCGCCACAGCTCCGGACCATAAGGACAGGTCATTCGGTGGCCTGCCATTTTGTCAGCGATGATGGCGTCCCGCCGCAGCGGAAAATTTGAAAATATTGTCCGCAAGGAGTAGACGATGCGACTTGTCCTGGCCCTGATGCGGCACGAGACCAATACCTTTTCACCGCTGCCGACGCCCTTGCGGTCATTCGGACCAAAATCCGGCCAATCGGCCATTGAGATTTATCGCGGCACCAATAATCCCCTTGCCGCATTTCTCGATATCGCCGAACGGGAGGGTGCGGAATACGCCGTGCCCATGATTGCCAACGCCAACCCTTCGGGCGCCGTGGACAGCGCGGCTTTCGAGGAGATGGCGGACAGCATCTGTGATGCGGTACGGGCGGGATGTGACGGCGTCATGCTGGATTTGCATGGCGCCATGGTGACGGAAGATTTTGATGATGGGGAGGGCGAGTTACTGCGCCGCATCCGCGCCATCGCGCCCGAGATGCCGATTGCCGTGGCCCTGGATTTCCACACCAACCTGACGGCCGCAATGGTCGGCAATGCGACCGTTATCACCGGTTATTGCACCTATCCCCATATTGACATGGGCGAGACGGGCCGGCGCGCCGGCGAAACATTAATCCGCGCCATGCGTGGCGAGGTGCGGCCCGTGATGCTGTGGCATTCCCTGCCCATGCTGACCCATATGCTGCGTCAAACGCCCCTTGACCAACCCATGAAGGACATCATGGACCGGGCCATGGCGGCGGAGGCGGGCGGGGAGGTGTTGAACGCCTCGATCTTTGGCGGCTTCCCCCTGGCGGATATTCCCCATGTGGGGTTGAGCGCGGTGGTGGTGGGCGATGGCGATGCCGCGAAAGCCGGCGGCTTGTTGGATGAGTTGATGGAACAGGCCTGGGACCGGCGCGCGGAGTTCGTTTTTGAAATCGAACCCATCGAAATGTCCCTGGCCCGGGCGCGGGCTCTGGACGATGGACCGGTGATCCTGGTCGATCATGGAGACAATTGCGGGGCCGGCGGGCCGCAGGACAACATGGATGTTCTTGAACAGGTGTTGCAACTGGGCTTGGAAGACGTCGCGGCGGGACCGATCTGGGATCCCGACAGCGTGGCCCAAATGCTCGACGCCGGCGTCGGCGCCGAGGTGACGCTGCAACTGGGCGGCAAGACCGACAGCCCGGCCATGGACTTGGCCGGACGGCCCATTTCGGTCTCGGGCACGGTGCGCTGCATCACCGATGGCCGCTTTGTCGTAACCGGGCCCATGGCGACGGGCAGCCGCATGAACATGGGCCGCACGGCCGTGCTGCGCGCGGGGTCAGTCGACATCGTGATTTCCGAACGCCGCCATGAACCTTTCGATACGGGCTGTTTCACCCATGCCGGCATTGATCCGGCGGCCAAACGCTATGTGTTGATCAAATCGCGCCAGCATTTCCGGGCCGGCTTCGGCCCCATTGCCAAGCATGTGGTTTTGGTTGCCGGACCTGGAGTTTGCAGTTCCGATTACGAGGCGTTCGGCTTCAAGAACCTGCGCCGGCCCATATATCCCTTGGATCTTGATGCGTCCCGAAACGCCTGAGCTAGGGCGTTTTCGAAACTAAACTACCCACCCGCTCCCCCTGCCCGTCCACCCACAGGGTACCATTAATGGGTGGACGGGCAGGGGGAGCGGGTGGCTTGGCGATTCAACGTTAGTTGAAAATACTCTAGCCGGCCACGACCTTCAGCCGTTGATTTGGCTTGAACGTCTGACCCGGCGCCAGATCGTTCAGGACCCGGAACCAATCTTCGTTGAAGCGGCCATAGGGCAGGGTCCGGGCCAGGCCGGCGATGCTGTCATCGGTCCGGGCCGGCACCACCAGTAAGCGGTAGGCGCGCACCTTGGCGGCCTCGCGCCGGGAGATTGAGCGAAATGACAGGCCGGACCGCCGGTACGGCCGGGCCCAGCGCTGGGCTTGATCCTGGGGCGAGATAAACATGAAACGATAAAACTCTTTCTGGTTCCGCCGGATCGCCAGGGCGCGGATATGGACGGGGCCTTTTTGCCCACGCCCCGTCGTCCAGGCGGTGGCGGCATCACGACCATCGATGGTCAGGCTTTCCAGATCGTGCAGCCGGCTCTGGCTGGCCCAGACGGAGTCCAAATAATCATAGGCGGAGGCGGCGCCCTTGGCGGGCCCGGCATCGAAATTCATCGCCGCGCCCGAAGGGTGCCGCCCGGCAACGCGGTTGGGGCTGTTGCGCAGATGAAAGCCATCCGGCGCCTGGAATTTGATACGCAATACGGGGTGGGTAAATACCTGGCCGCGGATGACGCCTTGTTTCGGGTCATCGCCAAACACCATGCCATCGATCCGGTCCAGATACTCATCCCGCCGCCATTCTCCCTTCCCCCCCGGTTGCGCGGAGGACTGCCGCGCGGCCGCCTGCTGGGCCTGTTTGACCCGTTCCACCGTGCGGGGATGGGTAGACATGATGTTGAATTCATCCACCTTGCCCGGCGGCAGGCCCAGCAAGCGCGCCTCAACCTGGCTATGTTCGCGCAGGCTGGCCAGGAACGTCGCCATGGCATCGGCGTTGTAGCCGGCCTTGCTCATGTACCTGACGCCCAGGGTATCCGCCTCGAATTCATGCTCGCGGGAATAGCCCTTGATGGCGGCCAAGGCGACGGTCTGGCCGATCTGCATCAATTCCGACGGCAATCCCGCAACCTGCAGCCCGATGGAGCCCAGCAAAAGCCCGATCTGGGCCACCTGTTGGGCGCCTTGCCGCTCGGCGCCGTGGCGCGCGGTCACATGGGCCAGCTCGTGCGAGAGCACACCCGCCAATTCCGCCTCGCTGGAGGCCAGGCTCAACAAGCCCCTGGTGATATAGATGAAGCCACCCGGCAGCGCGAAGGCATTGACGATCTGTGTGTTCAGAATGGTGAAACGATAGGGGTATTGCTGATATTCCGCCTGTTTGGCCAGCGCCAGGCCAATTTTTTGCACATAGCCGACCAAGCGGCTGCCTTCGTAGGCACCGCCAAATGACTTGAGAATTTTGGGGTGGTCGGCGCGGCCCTGGGCAATGTCGTCCTCGATGGATTGAAAGCCCGTGAAACTGTCCCGCCCGGAGGCGGCGTTGGTGGCCACGCAACCGGCCGATCCCGCCAAGGCCGCGCCACTGGCCAGACCCGCCAGAAGCTGCCGGCGGTTGAGATGGTAGTTCGCGGGTTCAAGGCACATGATGTCTATAGAGCCACTAATTCAACCGGTTCGGCGTGGGGCTCCCCATCGCCCTCCCGCCACAGCCAGTAGGATAATTGATCTTGCGCATTCACCGCAACCACCCGGTGGCGGCCGTCGCGGTCAATGGAGTGCAGAGTAATGCGCTGGATCAGTCCACCGCGGAGGCGCAGCAGATCGTCGATGGCCTCATCCACCGCCCGCTCCAGGGACAGCCCCATCTTCATATACAAGACTATGGCGCGGGAGGTGCCGGCCCTGATCGCCATTTCACCCGCACCCGTACAGGCCGCCGCGCCATATTTTGTGTCCGCATAACAACCGGCGCCAATAATGGGACTGTCGCCCAGACGGCCGGGGTATTTCCAGGCCCAGCCGGAGGTCGAGACCCCGGCCATGATCTCGCCCTTGCCATCAAGGGACAGGAACACCGTTGTATCCATGCCTTTTTCGGGATCGATAGCCTGTTGGCAAAGCTGGGCCAAGGGCACGTCGGGCCATTTTTCCTGATCGGCCGGGGAGACGTTCTCTTCGAACCATTGGCGCCAGACCCGTTCGGAATCCGGGATCAGATTATTCGCTCTCTCGGCCCCGATTTCGCCCGCAAAGCGTGCCGCGCCCTCGCCCACCAACATTTCATGGGGCAACCTCTCAAGCACCGCCCTGGCGACGGAAATAGGGTGCAAATAGCCCTTCAAGGCGCCCACGGCACCGCTGCGGAAGGTATTGCCGTCAATTATCGCGGCATCCAGCTCCACCTCGCCCAACAAATTGGGCCAGCCGCCCTTGCCCACCGTGCGGATCGAGGTGTCGGCCTCGACCAGGCGAATGCCGGCTTCAATCGCATCCAGCCCGCCGGCGCCCGCCGCCAGCATGGTGGCCGTTTCGCCAACTCCCGGCGTGCCTTCGGAGTTGGTTACCAAAATCCGCGCCATTGGCATCCCCGTACAAATTCATTCGGCCATTTCCGGCCCAGGCTTGACCCCTGGTCCCGCGCGGTCCACATATAGTTGGCTGCCGGCCCCGGTACAATCCCGGATCCACGGCACATCATCCGAAACACCGGACGTTTACGCGGACATTTACGCGGACATTGGCTTGGGGGCCGGCATGGGACAGACGGGGTCGCTACGACGGAATTTGTGGCTCATTATTGCCATGGGCAGCCTGATTTCGCTGCTGGGCTTTGGCGTGCGCGCCAATTTCGGCCTGTTTCTGGCGCCGATGTCAGCCGATCTGGGCTGGGGCCGCGAGACATTTGCCCTGGCCATGGCCATCCAAAACCTGATGTGGGGCGTGGGACAGCCCGTCGCCGGTATGTTGGCGGACCGCTTTGGCACCGCGCGGGTATTGGCGATTGGCGGATTGTTCTACGCCCTGGGCATCTATGGCATGGCGCATGCCTCCAGCCCGACGATGTTCCATCTAACGGGCGGCATGTTGGTGGGCATGGGTTTGGCGGGCTCATCGTTCGCGCTGGTGCTCGCCGCGCTGGGCCGGATCGTGCCGGAAAAACATCGTGCCCTGGCCCTTGGTCTGGGCACCGCGGCCGGTTCCATGGGGCAGTTTCTGTTGGTGCCCCTGGGACAGGCCTTTATCAGCGCCTATGGCTGGTCAACGGCGCTGGTGCTCCTGGCCCTTATCGTGACCCTGATCATTCCCCTCAGCGCAGCCATGCGCGGCAGCGCGCAATCGGACCCAGATGCGAAGAAGCAATCCATGGGCCAGGCCATAACCGAGGCCCGGCGGCATTCGGGTTATCTGTATCTGATGGCGGGGTTTTTCGTTTGCGGTTTCCACATCGCCTTTATCGGCGTGCATCTACCGGCCTTTATCACCGATCAGGGCCTATCGGCCCAGATTGGCGCCCAGGCCCTGGCGATCCTGGGTTTGTTCAATATTTTCGGCGCCATCATGGCCGGCGTGTTGGGCAATCGCTATCAGAAGAAAAACCTGCTTAGCCTGATTTATCTATTCCGCGCGGTCGTCATAACGCTGTTCATTCTGCTGCCCATGAGCCAAACGACCGTTTATCTGTTCTCCGCCGCCATTGGGCTGACCTGGCTGTCCACCGTACCCTTGACCTCCGGCATCGTGGCCCAGGTGTTCGGCCCCCGCTATATGGCGACGTTATTTGGGTTTGTTTTCTTTTCCCACCAAATTGGCTCATTTTTGGGGGTCTGGCTGGGCGGATTGCTGTTCGATCAGTTCGGCTCGTACGATGTTGTATGGTGGCTGGGCGTCGCCTTGGGTTTGTTTGCCGCACTGATCCACCTGCCCATCAACGAACGGCCCGCAGCCCGTCTCGCCACGGCCGCGCAATGATCCGGCGGCGATCTTTGCCCTGATGACGCGGAATTCGAAGTGGTGTGCGGCCCGAATGCTCCTCACGATAAAATGACGCCCCACCGCCGGTTCCGACTAGCCGAACGGCGCGGCGGTTTCTATCATCGCCCCATGAGATGCTTGCCGCAATTATTTGGCCTGTTGCTGGCCCTCGCCATCACTTGGACCAACGGTGCCCGGGCCGATCAAAACGATCCGCGGCTGGATGGTCTGTTCGTCGAACTGCACGAGACCGACAACCCTCATAAAGCCAGATTGATCGAACGGTCAATCTGGGGTGTCTGGCTGGCAAGCAAAAGCCCGACGTTGGAATTGCTCATGGGCCGCGTGGTCAAAGCCATGGGGACACAGAAATTCGGCGAGGCCTTGGCGTTGTTGAACACCATTGTCACCATCGCGCCCGACTATGCCGAGGGCTGGAACAAGCGCGCCACGGTGTACTTTTTAATGGGCCAATATCAGCAGTCCATCGCCGACGTGGAACGCACCTTGGATCTGGAGCCGCGCCATTTTGGCGCCCTGAGCGGTCTGGGCCTGATCTATAACCGCCTGAAACAGGACGCCGACGCCTTGGACGCCTATGAACGCGCCCTGAAGGTCAATCCCCACCTCGGCCACGCCGAAAAAGAAGTGGAACGCCTGAGCCCCAAGGTGAAGGGCAAGAACATATAGAGCAATTTTCGAGATTGACGTACCCGTCCGCTACCCCTCCCGGCAGCGCTGTCCAATTTGGCATTGGATCAACCCGCCGCATGGAAGACGGCTGCGATGTCGAATTTGATAGGCAGGACATCGTAACCAGCCTGATATAATCCGTTGTATCGGAAACCGGGAACCTATCGAGGAGTCGACGATGGAAGAGCAGCAGTTCAGATCCGACCTGGCCGCAAATGAGTACGAGTGCAAAGAGTTCAGCCTTCCGGCCAACACATACAATCCCGACCATACGCACCCATGGCATGCGCGGCTGTTCATCCAGGAGGGAGAATTGACCTTGATCACACCGGAGGGGGAGCACACCTATCACTCTGGCGACTCGTGCGAGCTCGAAGCAGAAACCATCCATTCGGAACGAGTTGGTCGGGGCGAAATGAGAGGCTTGCTAGGAACAAAGCAGCCTTGATACATCAATAGCTCTAGCCAGATAGTTTACGTGCCGTGAAACTCCGGTGCGACGTGTCGCCAGGCCAACCGTGGGTCTTTGTCGATGATCGCCAATTGGAATGGCAATGTTCGAGGCTGAGGTAATACCAAGGTGCGGTGATAGAGACCCAATGATCTTTGTGGTAGGTATCTTCAGACACGACGTGCTCCCGTCACACAAATGCTACTCCGGCGGTGAACATATGGCAGATCACGGACAATAAAAATGGGGAGCGGCGAACCGCTCCCCAGTCTTCAGAAAGAGGCCATTCTTACCACATAGCAACCGGGTTAATGATCATCTGTACTGTGCCCCTGATACGGGCCTGGCCCAGGACGAACATGAATTCATGCACGCCTTCCTTGGCCAAACGACCGGTATTCATGGCCTCCAGAATATAGATGCCATTTTCCTTGAGCAGCGAGACATGGCCATAGAATACCTTGTCGCCCTTTGGCGGAGGTATAACGTCCACGCCCCAGGTGTCGGCGCCAACCGCCATCGGGTTCAACGTTGCCATGTATGCCATGCCTTCATTATTCAGGCCCGGTTCGGCCGAACCCCATTCCTTGGGCTTTGAAACCAGCATGCCATCGGTCCAGCCGGTGTGGAACAGGACCACATCGCCTTGACGGAATTCAACACCCTGCGCCTTGGCGGCAGCTTGAATATCCGCCTTGCCGAAGGCCTTGCCCGCCGGCAAGGTCGCCATGCCGAAATGCTTGGCCATGTCGACCATGACACCGCGACCGATCAACGGCGGAATGGCATGCACGCCAAGTTTTTTCAGCCCGGTGATGTGGATAAAATCTTCCGCCTTGTTGCAATTGTAATAGGTGCCGTTTTCACCCAAATGTCCCAGGCCGTCGATCTGCGGACCGATGCCGAACCATAATTGCGAGATATCGTCGTTGTAGACCACCGGCCAGCCGAAATCCTGTTTCAGTTGACGCCCGTTGTGCTGTCCCGGTTGGACAATTTGCAGTGATAAGGAACGCGGTGGAAAGGCCGGTGTTTTAGAATCGATCACAATGCCGAGCGGATGGCTTTGACCTTTCTTAACCAACTTGGCCGCCATCATCACCTGTTCTGGCGTAACGTAATTGGCTGCGCCGATCTGATCATCGGCGCCCCACTTGGACGGCTTACACTCCGCCGCCATGCCGGACGTCGCCGCCAGCGACAAGCCGCCGGCCAGCATGACGAGGGTCATGGTTTTAGTTAGTTTCTTCATAAGAATTTCTCCCCGAATTAGATCTGGATTTTCTTTCAATATTATGGGTACGCACTACAGGCCATCGTGAGGCGCTCTTGAAGTTACTGTTATTGAGCGCTGATAGAGACGACGGCTGAGAAGAATGACTCAATTTTTCCGTTCGACCAATAGCTGACGTTGAAGATATTTTTTTCCACCGGCCAGAAACTTGCCGGAGTGCCGGAATGAGCCTGAATGCCGGATTGGATCAAGCTCCGGCTGATATCAATTGCTCATATGACGCTCGACGCTTGGGAACAGGCGGATGCCAATGGACGGCCGTCTCGCCGGCAATTGTCTTTTCTTGATAAGATAATGTTAGGTCAGCCTTTCCAAGATAATCGAGGAAACTTCATATGACATTAAAATCAGCGATCTTCGAAAGCGATCCCGCGGCTGCCGCGGTGCTTGCGGAGACCGAGGAATGGCAGAAGATCATGGCCCAAGATTTCGAAAGGGAGTTGGACGTTTACCTGGACATCAAGTCCCCGCACGCCTATTTGGCGGTCCGGCCCTCTCTGGAGGTCGCACGGGACTACAAGGTCCGCGTGAACTTCCTGCCCTACACGCTGAGCTACGTCGCACTCGGGGTGACGACGAGCAAGGATGCCGACAACAAGCGCCGCCCAGCCAACCCGGCGGCGGATCGGAAGGCGAGGATGTACTACGCCGCGGCCCGGCAATACGCCGCCCTGCAGGGTCTGCCTTTCCGAAGCCCCTACCGGCTCCTCGATTCTGACATGGCGCACAAGGCATTCCTCTTCGCCAAACATCAGGCGTTGGAGGTGCCATTCCTGATGCAAGTTTACGTGCAGGGCTGGGGCAGCGGCTGGCGAGACTACGAGATCGAGTCCCTTAATCGGCTGCACGCCACACTGGTCGAGATCGGCGCCCACACCGACGGCTTCGAGGCGTTCATGGCCTCGAACGGCGCGGGCGAGGTCGAGCTCGAGAGCTGTATGGCGAAAGCCGAGGCCGCGGGGGTCGTGGGCGTGCCACACTACGTCTTCCACGACACTGTTTCGGGGCGTGAACTCGGCCTCTTCGGCCGGGAGCATCTTGCGCTCATCCGTGAAAAGTTTACCGTGGACGGCCTGGCCCGGACGCCTTCGGTGCGCCCGGAGTTCTCGCACGCCTGGCACGGCCCCCACGCGAAGCCCGCTTAGGGTCAAACCCGCTCTGATATCGACTGCTAATATAGCGCTCGAAGCTGGAGGATAAGCGGACGGAGGCGTGCTATGCTTGGCCAGCGGGCAGCGCTCCGTCGTTATCACAGACAAAGGAACTAATCGTGGCAGATAAAATCAGGGTCGGAATTGTCGGGGCAACCGTGACACCAGGCGGCAGTGGCTGGGGCGCCAACGCCCATGTGCCGGCACTGCAAGCGTTGCCCGGTTATGAACTAAAAGCCGTATGTACCGCGCACGAGGAGACCGCGAAGGCCTCGGCCGAGGCCTTCGGCGCCGAGCTTGCCTTTCACGACATGAACGAAATGGTCGCGCACGAGGATGTCGACCTGATCGCGGTCGTGGTTCGCGTGCCGTTGCACAAACAACTGGTCATGGCCGCGATCGAGGCCAACAAACCCGTGTGCTGCGAGTGGCCGCTGGGCGCCCATCTGGCCGATGCGGCGGAAATGGCCGACCGCGCCAAGGCGGCCGGGCTGCCGACCTTGGTTGGTCTACAGGCGCAAAGCGACCCGGCCGTGATGTATGCCCGCGATCTTGTCGCCAACGGCGACATCGGCGACATCGTAACCGTGAACCTGAGCGTGATTGTCGGCGCCATCACCGAGCGCGGGGATGGCCGCATCTGGCAGGGGCGCCGGGAGAATGGCGCCAACCCCATGACCATCCCCGGCGGACATTCCATAGATGCCCTGTGTTACATCCTTGGCGAGTTCACGGAGGTGAGCGCACGGGTCACGACGCGCATCGATATGTGGAAGCACGCGGTAACGGGGGCAGACTTTCCCGTGGATGCGCCGGACACCGTCAGCGCCGCGGGCGTGCTCAAAAGCGGCGCGGAAGTCTCCTATCAACTGGCCAGCGTGCCCTACAATGCGAGTGGCACGCGCCTGGAAATTTATGGCCGCAAGGGGACCCTGGTGCTGACCTCCAAGTCCGTCAACATCGGACCTAGTCAGCTCCACCTCGCCATCGGCAAGGAGGCAATGGCGGAGATCACCCCGCCTGACAGCTACCAACTTATTCCAGCGGATATGGCCGCCGGCCCGGGCAGAAACGTCGCGCAGGCCTACGCCCGCTACGCCAAGGCTATACAATCGGGGACAGCGGTCGGGCCTGATTTTAACGATGCTGTTGTTCGCCATGCATTGATCGACGCCATGGAGCGTTCACATCGGGAAGGCATAGTCATCAAGTTGGCGTAGGGCGGGAGCGAGCCCGGCCGGCGAACAGGATCAAGGCCGCGCTCAACTCAAACCCGGCGGCAACCGCGAGAACCGGTCCATAGCCGCCAAACAGATCGACCAGCACCCCATAAATGGCCGGCCCGAAGGCCGAGCAGAACTGGATCACGGTCCCGGCAATGCCGTAGATGGCGGCGAATGCGGCGGCGCCGAACTCGCGGCGCACGACGATCGGTGACAGTGTGGTGATCTGCCCCAGGCAGAACCCATAGACAAGGCTCATGGCGATCAGCACGGCAACCGAGGGGAAGAGTGCGAGCACGCCCAGCACCACGGCCTGGACGACGAAAATTGCGGCGCTGTATAGGCGCATATCCACCTGATCAGCGATGCGGGCCAGCAGCAGCCGGCCGAGCAGGCCGGTGAAGCCCGTGGCGCCAACCAACCAGCCCGCGCCCTCCGCGCCGAGCGTCCGCTCGGCGAGTGCGTAATGGTGGGTCAGGAAGCCGACCTGCACCATCAAGCCGAGCGCAAAGCCAAGTGGGACGCTCCACAATAGAAAGCTGCGCATGGCATTGCGACGGGTTGCCGACGACGAGGTGTCGGCTTGTCCCCTCGGCGCCTCCGCCACCGGTGGATCGCCATCCCGCCCAAGACCGAGATCGCCCGGCCCGCGAAACCGCAACACAACCAGCGCCAGCGGCAGCAACACCAGGGCTGTCAGCACCGCGGCCCGCAATGTCGCCTCGGCAAAGCCCAGCGCCCCAATGGCCAACACCAGAAGCGGCACGACGATCATTGCGCCGATACTGGCACCCGTCAGCGCCAGGGCGACGCTGCGCCCCTGGTGGCGCTCGAACCAGGGCGCGATGGCCGTGCTCAACCCCGCGACCGACATGGTGGCATAACCTAAACCCATGCAAACGAAAGCGGCATAGAGCTGCCACAGGCTGGTCAGTTGACCGACGGCGGCAACGCCCAAAGCCAGCAATAGCGCACCGCCGCCGATCACCAGGCGCGGGCCCCAGCGCTCCATCATCGCGGCGACCGCCGGCAGGCAGCACGCATTCGTCAAAAAGAAGACCGTAATTGCCAAAGAGACGGTCGAGGTCGTCCAATCGTGCGCCTTCGATATCTCGCTCAGATATACGCTCGCTCCGAAAACGCCGAGGCCCCAGGTAAATACTGCGGCGATGAAACAAACGCCGACGATCTGCCAGCCGTGGAACATGCGGTGGCTTTCCTTGCCTCATTATACGGATTGAGCGCCGCGGCACGCGGCTGCCGATATTTAAGGTGTCAATGTAACACAGGGACGAGGCGTCCGCACACGCGACCTGCTCAACCAACCGATGCGCGAACCAGTGGCCATCGGCTTTGGCATTGCCTGCTTGACGACAACCAAATTGTAGGTCTTGATTCAAATCAAGAAACCAATGGGGAGATAAACATGCAAACGAAACAGTTCTTACTTTCCGGTGCGAAGCTTGTTGCCGCGTTGACCGTCGTCGGCGCCGTGGCAAATACCGCCAACGCGGCGGATCCGAAACGGGGCGGCACGCTCACTATCGTGGACACGGCCAACCCCCGGCATTTTAACGCCGCCGTTCAATCCGGCGTCGCCACCATGGTGCCGGGTGCGCAATTGTTCGCGACATTGTTGCGGCTCGATGGGCAATTCAAAACCCATCCCTATTTGGCGACCGATTGGAAAATCTCCGACGACGGCCTGTCGGTCACCCTGAATTTGCGCAAGGGCGCGAAATTCCACGATGGCCATGACATTACCTCCGAGGACGTGGCCTTTTCATTGAAGGCGAACCGTGACAACCACCCCTTCAAGGCGATGTTCGCGCCATTGAAGGATGTGGAAACGCCGACCCCACATCAGGTGATCTTGCGTCTGAGCCAAGCGCATCCCGCACTGTCCCTGGCCTTGACCGCTCCGTTGTCGGCGATCATTCCGAAGCATATCTACGGCGACGGACAGAACATCAAGAAGCACCCGCGCAACACCAAGGACGTTGTTGGTTCCGGCCCGTTCAGGCTGACAGCCTTCAAGCGCCGCGAACACATCATTCTGGAGCGCAATAACAACTACTTCATGGAGGGGCCGTATCTGGACAAGATCGTGATGCAGAATTTCGGCCAAGTCGCCAGTCAGGTCATCGCCATGGAACAGGGCAAGGCCGACATGATGCATTGGAGCAGTTCCAGCC
>JAPYPT010000098.1 GCA_029937535.1 Alphaproteobacteria bacterium | reverse complement strand
CTAGAGCATTTCCAATTCGGAAATGCTCTAGGAATTCCATCTGGCTTGGTGCTACTTGACGGAATCCTTCAGACCTTTACCCGCCTTGAACTTCGGCTGTTTGGTCTCTGGAATTTGGATAACTTCCTGAGTCTGTGGATTGCGGCCCGTACTGGCCTTGCGGGTTGAGACGCTAAACGTACCGAAGCCGACAAGCCGGACCTCGCCACCACCGCTCATCTCACTCGTAATTGTATTGAAAACACCTTCCACCGCTTGCGTTGCGTCGGCTTTGCTAAAACCGGCGGATGCCGCGACGGCGGCGATTAGATCATTCTTATTCACGTGCGCCCCCTTGTTACCCAGTTGTTGCTATTGTTGTTGTGTTGTAAATTTTTTACGTCTCAAGACCGCAGTAGTATAGGCGCGCAAGGGGGAGCGGTCAAAAGGAAAAACCGCTTATACCCTGTTTTTCACAACTTTTGTGATTGCGGTCACGGAACAGTCGAACTATTCAGACCCGGCAATACCAGGCCACCGTCTTCCGCCCGATGCGGCCGCGGTGCCGGTACCGTCAAGCTTTCATGACGCCGCCGAGTAGGCCTCTATCACCGCACCTTGGTATTAATGGGTGACAATATTTTCGCTGTCTTTGTTTTCCGACACCTTGATTTTGTCGTCATCCTCATTCTCGGACCATTCAATAGGCACGGGGCGGGTAACAAAGGCATGTTCGAGAACCGTGTCAATATTGGTGACCGGAATAACTTCCAGCTCTTTTAAAACATTGTCTGGAATGTCGGCCAAATCCTTTTCATTATCCTGCGGGATCAACACGGTTTTGATACCGCCCCTGGAGGCTGCAAGCAGTTTTTCCTTCAGGCCGCCAATGGGCAGCACCCGCCCGCGCAGGGTGATTTCACCGGTCATGGCGATATCCCGGCGGATTGGAATGCGCGTCAACGTGGAAATGATCGAGACACACATGGCCACGCCGGCGGAGGGGCCATCTTTTGGCGTCGCACCTTCGGGAACATGAACGTGAATATCGCGTTTTTCAAACACCGTCGGTTTGATGCCGAAATCGACCGCGCGGGCGCGGACGTAACTGGCCGCGGCCTGTATCGATTCCTGCATCACATCGCCCAATTTGCCGGTGTATTTCATATTGCCCTTGCCCGGCAGGACAAGAGATTCAATGGTCAACAACTCACCGCCGACTTCGGTCCAGGCCAAACCGGTCACGACACCGATCATGTCCTCTTCCTCGATCTCGCCATAGCGGAAACGGCGGATCCCGGCGTATTTGCCAAGATTTCGGCGATCGACTTTCACGACTTCCAGCTTCTTCTGGACGATATCGCGCACGGCCTTACGGGCCAGGTTCGCCAACTCCCGCTCCAAATTCCGAACGCCGGCTTCCCGGGTGTAATAGCGAATCAAATCGCGCAAGGCGCCATCGGAGATAGACCATTCACCGGCCTTCAAACCATTGTCCTTGATCACCTTGGAAATCAAATGGCGCCGGGCGATCTCCACTTTTTCATCTTCCGTGTAACCGGAGATGCGGATCACTTCCATGCGGTCAAGCAATGGCTGGGGCAGACGCAGGGTGTTCGCCGTGGTGACGAACATGACATCGGAAAGATCGTAATCGACCTCCAGATAATGGTCATTGAAGGTATTGTTCTGTTCCGGGTCCAGCACCTCCAACAGCGCGGAGGCGGGGTCGCCGCGGAAATCAGCACCCATCTTGTCGATCTCGTCGAGCAGGTACAGCGGATTGCTGCGCTTGGCTTTCTTCATGCCCTGAATAATCTTGCCGGGCATGGAACCGATATAGGTGCGCCGATGGCCGCGAATTTCGGCTTCGTCCCGGACCCCGCCCAGGGACATACGGACAAATTCCCGTCCCGTGGCCCGGCCAATGGACTTGCCCAGGGAGGTCTTACCAACACCGGGCGGTCCGACCAGACAAAGGATGGCGCCCTTGACCTTGTTGGTACGGTGTTGCACGGCGAGATACTCGAGGATACGTTCCTTGACCTTCTCTAGGCCATAGTGATCCTCGTCGAGAATTCTTTGTGCCCGGTCCAGATCCTTGGAAATCCGGGACCGTTTTTTCCACGGTATAGACAGCATCCAATCGAGATAGTTGCGCACCACGGTGGCTTCCGCCGACATCGGCGACATATTGCGCAGCTTTTTTAGTTCCGCCGTCGCTTTTTCCCGCGCTTCCTTGCTGAATTTGGTTTCCTTGATCTTGTCTTCGAGTTCCTGCAACTCGTCGCGGCCGTCTTCGTTCTCGTCCAGTTCCTTCTGGATCGCCTTCATTTGTTCGTTCAGGTAATATTCCCGCTGGGTCTTTTCCATCTGGCGCTTGACCCGGGAGCGGATTTTCCGCTCCACCTGCATGACGCCGATTTCGGCTTCCATCAGGGAATAAACCCGCTCCAGCCGCTCGTGGACGGAGATGATCTCCAACAAGTCCTGCTTCTCGGGTATCTTCAGCGCCAAGTGCGAGGCCACCGTATCCGCCAGCTTTGAAGGTTCCTCGATCTGATTAACCGAAACCAATACCTCCGGCGGAATTTTCCGGTTCAACTTCACATATTGTTCAAACTGCGAGGTCACGGTGCGTGCCAATGCCTCGACTTCTTCGCCGGTCTCGGCGGTTTCGGCAATCAATTCGCCATGGGCCTCGAAGAAGGCATCATTTTGGGTGTAGCTGGCAATCTGGGCACGAGCGCCGCCCTCGACCAAAACTTTCACCGTGCCGTCCGGTAACTTCAGCAATTGCAATACGGAGGCAATGGTGCCGACCTGAAAAATTTCGTCGGGACTTGGGTCGTCTTGCGCGGCATTTTTTTGCGTCACCAACAAGATCTGTTTGTCATCGCTCATGACATCTTCAAGCGCGCGGACGGATTTCTCGCGCCCAACGAAGAGCGGCACGATCATGTGGGGAAACACGACGATGTCCCGAAGGGGTAAAATCGGGTAGGTCGCTATCTTGGAAAAATCGCTCATGCCTAAACCTTGTACTTGTGGGCCCGGGTAACCCAGGTTAACCGATGATGGCCGATGTTTGCATGCTGCCGTTCCCGGTCACCTGATTATGGGCTATTGGGAATTTTTGCATCATGGCTAACGCGCGACCGAATTAGAGATGGCGGCTGACGGTCCGAAGATCAAGGGTTGACAACAACAGTCCCGGCAAACGCCATCGAATACCTATTGCTGACTAAGCCCCTGTGCCGACGTCGTCCTGACGATCCGCATAGATGTAAAGGGGCTGGGCCCGCCCTTCCACCACTTCGCTGTTAATCACAACCTCTTCCGCGCCTTCCTCGGATGGCAGGTCGTACATGGTATCAAGCAAAATGCTTTCCATGATGGAACGTAGTCCCCGGGCGCCGGTCTTGCGGGTAATGGCCTTGCGGGCAATAGCGTGCAAGGCATCTTCCGAGAACGCCAGTTTGGTGTCCTCCATTTCGAACAGGCGCTGATACTGTTTGACCAGAGCGTTCTTCGGCGCCGTCAAAATCTGCACGAGGGTTTCTTCGTCCAGATCCTCCAGCGTGGCGACCACGGGCAGGCGGCCGACGAATTCGGGGATCAGCCCAAATTTCAACAGATCTTCCGGCTCCACGCCGCGTAGGATTTCGCCCGTCAACCGGTCATCGGGATCGCGCACATCGGCGCCAAAGCCGATCGAGGTCCCTTGTCCGCGATTCGATATCAGTTTCTCCAAGCCGGCAAAGGCGCCGCCGCAGATGAAGAGGATGTTGGTGGTGTCCACCTGCAGGAACTCCTGCTGTGGATGCTTGCGTCCACCCTGGGGCGGAACCGAGGCCACGGTACCTTCCATGATCTTCAACAAGGCCTGTTGCACGCCCTCGCCCGAAACATCGCGGGTGATGGAGGGGTTGTCGGATTTGCGGCTGATCTTGTCGACTTCATCGATGTAGACAATGCCGCGCTGGGCCCGCTCCACATTATAGTCCGCGGCCTGCAGCAGCTTGAGGATGATGTTCTCCACGTCCTCGCCCACATAACCCGCTTCCGTCAGGGTCGTGGCGTCGGCCATGGTGAACGGGACATCGATAATGCGCGCCAGGGTCTGGGCCAGCAGGGTCTTGCCGCAGCCCGTGGGACCAGCCAACAGAATATTGGATTTGGCGATTTCAACATCGTTGTTTTTGGTGCCGTGGTTCAGGCGCTTGTAATGATTGTGCACCGCCACGGAAAGCACCTTTTTGGCATGCCCCTGCCCGATGACATAATCATCGAGTACATCGCAGATTTCCTGCGGCGTTGGGACGCCGTCGTCGGCCTTGACCAATGTGGATTTATTTTCCTCGCGGATAATATCCATGCACAATTCCACGCATTCATCGCAGATGAATACGGTGGGGCCGGCAATCAGCTTGCGCACTTCGTGCTGAGATTTGCCGCAGAAGGAACAGTACAGCGTATTTTTTGAATCGCCGCCGCTAAGCTTCGTCATGTTAACCCCTGCTCAACCTAGCCGAACGGACCGGAGAAATCTGCCAACCCGGCGGCTCTAAAAAACTGGCCATATCCACGTCATATGAAAAATGCACTCATACCGCAGTATCAGAGACCCGCCAGTGGGTCAATGATGGCGGACACACCAAGTATAAATCACCATGACATGCCCAGGTCATTGCTGACTTGCCACCATATAGGACCAATCATAACCATCCGGCGATCAACAATTCGTTAAAGTGTCGGCAAGCGCCCGGGCCGCTATCCCCGCGGCAGTCTTATTTGCTATCGCCGTCGTCCGACGTATCGTTCTCGTCGTCATCCTCATCGACAATGCGTTTTTGCACGACTTCGTCGATCAAGCCGAATTCCTTGGCTTTCTCGGCCGTCAGGAAGGTATCACGGTCCATGGCCTTTTCGATGTATTTAAGGTCCTGACCCGTATGGTCCGCGTAAATCTGGTTCAATCGGGCCCGTAGTTCGATGATTTCCCGGGCCTGAATTTCAATATCCGTCGCCTGACCTTGAAAACCGCCCGACGGCTGATGGACCATGATGCGCGCATTGGGCAGACTATATCGCTTGCCAGGCGCCCCCGCGGCCAGCAGCAGCGACCCCATGGAAGCGGCCTGCCCGGTGCACAGGGTCGAGACATCGGGACGGATATATCCCATGGCGTCATAGACCGCCAAACCGGAGGTCACCACCCCGCCCGGTGAGTTGATATACATGAAGATGTCTTTTTTGGGGCTTTCAGCCTCCAAGAACAGCAACTGCGCGGTCACCAGCGAAGCCATCATGTCGTGCACCGGCCCGACGACAAAGATGATGCGCTCCTTCAACAGCCGGGAATATATATCGTAAGATCTCTCACCCCGGTTGGTCTGCTCCACCACCATCGGGACCAAGGTGTTCATGTAGATATCGTTGGGATCGCTCATCTGGCTTCATTGCCTCATTTGGCTAATTGATTATTTGTCTGAACCTTCGTCGGAACCGTCAACCGGATCCCGCGCATCGGCTTCATCATTGGTTGCGTCTTTGGCTTCGTCATTGGTGGCACCTTTCGCCACCTCGTCCTCGGCATCTTCATCCGGGGCCAACAGTTCCTCGACACTGACCTTGCTTTCGTTCACCTGGGCCATCTCGATGATGAAATCGACAACCTTGTCTTCCATGATCGGCGCTTCCAACTGGGCGCGCATTTCGGGATTGGACTGGTAGAATTCAAAAATCTGTTGTTCCTGACCCGGAAAATTCTGGGCCTGTTCCGCCATTGCCCGGTTTACTTCATCCTGACTGACGGTGAGGTTATTGTCTTGGCCGACTTTTGAGAGCAACAGACCCAAACGCACGCGCCGCACGGCGATATCGCGGTATTCCGCTTTCGCTTCTTCTTCCGGTTTGTCCAGATCCGCGACGGTTTTTTCCTGGCGTTTCAGGTCTTCTTCCACCTGCTGCCAGATCTGTTCGAACTCTCCATCGACCAGAGACGGCGGCACTTCAAAATCATGCCCCTCGGCCAGGGCATCCAGCAAATTGCGTTTAAGCTTGGTGCGCGATACCTGGGCGAAGTCCTTTTCGCTCTGCTCGCGCACCGCATCCTTCAACGCCGCCAGATTTTCCAGACCCAGCTTCTCGGCCAGGGTATCATCGACCGCAACCGGCAAAGGCACTTTCACCTCGCGCACGGTGACGGCGAATTCGGCTTCCTTGCCGGCCAGATGTTCGGCCTGATACTCATCGGGGAAATTAACGGCGACGGTTTTTTCCTCGCCTTTCTTGAGGCCCACCAACTGTTCCTCGAAGCCGGGGATGAAGGAATTCGAGCCCAATTCCAGGCTGTGTTCCTCGGCCGTGCCGCCTTCGAAGGGTTCCCCGTCCACGCTGCCCTTGAAATCGATTACCACCGTGTCGCCGTCCTGGGCCGCCTGCCCCTCGGCCGCTTCGGTGAATTCCTTGAATTGCTGCGCCAGGGAACCGACCCGCTCGTCGATCTCGCCATCGCCGATTTCGGCGACCACCCGGTCCAGGGTCAGGGCCGCGAAATCCATGGGCTCGAACTCCGGCATGACTTCAACCTGGATGGTGTATTCCAGATCGGCGCCTTCATCGAACGAAACCACTTCGATCTTCGGCTGCATGGCCGGCGTCAGGTCATGTTTCTCCAGGGTCTCGGTGGTCGCCTCATTGACCGCTTGCTCCAGCACCTCGCCCAAGAGCTGCCGCCCATAGGTTTTACGGAGAATCTTGACGGGCACCTTACCGGGGCGAAAGCCAGGCATCTGTGCTTCCTTGGCCATATCGGTCAGGCGATCGGTGACCTTGGCCTCCATATCGGCGGCGGCAACCACCACTTTATATTCGCGCTTTAGGCCCTCGGACAGGGTTTCACTAACTTGCATGACGTTTCCCGCTTAGTCTGTCAGTTGGTCTCAATTGGCCCCATGTATGATAATTCCGCCGCCTTGGCCAGCCCGCATTAACATCGACTCTCATTTTGGACCTTGGCGCGGTCGGATTCCGACCGACGAGCCAAAAGGCAGGTAAAGACAGTTGATGGAATGGCACAAGATTTTAGCGGGAAAAACCCGCGCCGCGGCCGGCCCCAAGGTTTCAGGTTTATGCTTCGCGGGAGTCCAATACACGTTGCAACGACACATCCAACTCCGTTAGCTCAAAGGGCTTCATTAAGGTCCCGATAATATCAATACCCTTGATGCTACCGAGATGGGCCGCAGTTTTGATGTAATATTTACCATACCCGCTGATCAGAATGATCGGCACGTCACACCCTCTGTCCGCAAGCCATTCCAGCAATTCGATGCCGTCCATCCCGGGCATTACGACGTCCATGACGATAGCCGACGGTTCGATTTGTCCGTAAAGATCCATGAATTCATCCGCGCTTGTTGCCACGTGGGTATCAAAAGCCATGGTTTGGGCAGCTAAACTGATGATTTTTGCCATGCTGAAATCATCGTCGACTATGATCAAGGATGGTTTCATTGTGTTACCTTATTTCTGTCGCTCAGCGCTCAGCGCACAGCGCACAGCGCATGCAAGCTCTTCATGGTTGTATGGCTTGCTCAACAAATTAACTGCAAGGCTTGATAAATATCCGTCATCGGCGTTGACAAATTGCCCGCGCTTCTTCGTGTAGCCGCTGGTCAGCAAAACCTTAAGGTCGGGATTGGATACATGGGCGGCCAGGGCGACCTGATAGCCGTCCAGATCACCAGACATGACGACGTCACAAAACAGCAAATCAAGATCTGTATGGCTTTGCACAATTTCCAAGGCCTGTCTGCCGTCTTTTGCCGCCAGAGTGTGGTAGCCAAGATCCTCGAGATATGAAACCGCGACATCGATTAATTCGTCTTCATCGTCGACGACCAGTATGGTTTCGTTGCCGCCGGGCAAAACGGCTCGGTGTTCGGAAATTGCTTCGCCCCTCATTGGCAACACGCTGCCGCGGGGTAAATAAATCCGAAATGTTGTTCCCGCTCCCGGCTCGGAAAATACCTTGATGTGGCCGCCAGAGCGTTCGACAAAGCCATAAACCATGCTCAGGCCCAGCCCGCTTCCCTGGCCAAAATCCTTGGTGGAGAAAAACGGCTCGAAAATTTTCTCCATCACCTCATCTGACATTCCGCTTCCGGTATCCCTCACCAAAACCATGACAAATTCACCGGATCGGGCAGATGGATTTTGCATGGCGTAATTTTCATCAAGAACTTGGTTGCTGGTATTAATGATCAATGCGCCACCTTCGGGCATGGCATCTCGGGCATTTAGTGACAAATTAAGAATGGCATCCTCAAGTTCTCCTGGGTCAATGACCACCGGCCATAGGTCTTCGGCGAGATGCGTTTCCACTCTGATCGATGGCGTCAACGGCAAGGCAATGAGCTCCTCCATGTCTTCGATGAGGTTATTTACATCTGTCTGTTTGACGCCCGACGTTTCCTGACCCGAGAAACTAAACAGCTTTTTGGTAATGGCAGCACCCCGCCTTATCCCATCAAGTGCCGAATCCGCGAACTCCAAGGCCTCGGCATTATCTTTCACCTGACGCTGCAAGAGCTGCAGGTTGCCCATGACGATGCCGAGAATATTGTTGAAATCGTGGACGATGCCCCCTGTCAACTGTCCGACCGATTCCATCTTCTGCGCATGACGAAGTTGGCTTTCAAAGGCTTTAACTTCAGTCAATTCTACGATTGAGCCAACATAGGACCGTCTTTCGCCAAGCTTCATTTCTCCGACACCCAAATGCATCGGAAACTCTTCGCCGTTCTTCCGCCGTCCAATCACATCCCGGCCGATGTCAATTATTTTTGCTTCATTGGTTTTACTGTAATGTTCCAAGTAGCTGTCGTGCGCATTGGCGTCCTGCGCGGGCATCAACATTCTTACATTCCGTCCAATAACTTCCTCCACCGTGTAGCCGAACATTTTCTGGGCCGCGGTGTTAAACAATTCGATGACGCCATCGCTATCGATCATGATGTTGCCGTTAAAGCTGGTTTCGAACGCGGTACGAAAAAGTTCCTCGCTTCGCCGTTGTGACGCTTCAGCCTGTCTTTGTTCCGAAATATCGAGAACTTGCGTGATGGCGAATACTTTGCCTTGCCCCTCTAACTCGACTGCCGTGATATTATTGATTGTCCAAACAACACTTCCATCGGCGCGAAGATATCGCTTTTCGAATTGTATTTGCTCGGCGTCTCCTGATATCCACCGCTCCAGAATTTTCGCGCTTTCGGTAATATCGTCAGGATGGGTAAAATCGGAATCACGGGATTGCTGGACCTCCTCACGGCTACGGTCCAGCATATCGGCGAAGGCTTGGTTGACGGTGGTCAACCGGCCCGTGGTATCGTGGATGGCCATACCCACGTGGGATTTCTCGAATACGCTACGAAAGCGTTCCTCGCTATCACGCAAGGCTTTCTCGGCGATCCGGCGTTCCGTTATGTCCATGACGGTAGCTTGAATGGCCTCTTCTCCATCCCATTGGATGGTCCGCCCCGACGTTTCAAACCAAATTACCGTGCCATCGGCACGGCGGCCTTCAAATTCCGATAATGTCGAGATTACGTCGCCCGCTGTTCGTTGCAGCGCCCGGTCTCGAATTCTTTCTCCATCAACGCCGGTCGAGAGCTCCGTAATCGACTCCAGTGCCAGAATATCGTCAACGGATTCATAGCCGAAAATTCGGCATAGCGATTCATTGGCATACAGTGGCTTCAAATTCCGGTGCACCAAAATGCCCTGAAGGGACCCTTCCGCAAGGTCTTGAAAGCGTTGGTTGCTCTCTCGCAACGCCGCTTCGGCCTGTTTCCGTTCCGTGATGTCCACCGTCGCACCGCGATAGCCGAGGAACCGGCCATCCGCGTCAAATTTGGGCGCGCCGTTGGATTGCACCCATTTTCCGACGCCTATCGTGGACGGTTTCTCACTATCCTTGAATGACATGTGGTCATTCAAGGCCTGCAACTCTTCGGCCCAACCCGCCGAGAGGGCAGTCTCCTCCCCCACCAAATCCGCGGCAGTCTTACCAATGAAATGCTCCGGTTCGGCGCCGAATTTAGAGATGTTGCCCGAGACGAATGTAAAGCGGAGTTGATCATCAAGCTCCCAGAACCAATCGGCGCCCAGTTCGGCGAATTCCCGAAACCGCACTTCAGCTTCACCCTTTTTGTGGGAAAGATCGTTATGGGCCTGAACCAGTGCGCCCAATTCGTCCTGCTCGTGGCGGGACGGTATTTGAATATCGCCACGGCCATCCTTGATCAACTTCGCAACATGACGCAAGGGTCTGGATAAAAGGTAATGAAAGAGAGTGGCGAGAATTACCGCCAGGAATAAATTACGGAGTAGTCCAAAAATCAGAATCAGACCTGATCGCTGAAAAAACGTTTCGGCAATTATGTAGGTATCCACCCTGATCGTTAGATCGCCCGCATGAAAGCCCGAGCGAAAGGATTTCGACGTTGCCTGTAAGGGAACAGAGTAGGTCTTGGTATCGCCAAACAGTTTTGTGCTTAGCCATTTGAGCGCGCCCCGTTTCCGCGCGCGGCTTTCGATTGCCATGGTGTCGCCAAAATTGTCGACGATTTTCACTTCGAATATGGCAATCTGTTGAAATAATCCGCGCACCACGGTTTCCGCCAAATCCCTATCAAGGCCATACGCGGCTTGAAAAGCTGGTTCCTCAAATGAATTTAGGGCCTGCCCAAAACGAACATCCACATTGCGCCGTTCGTTTCTCAAATCAGCGAAAATTTGAAGCGCACTAAAAACAAAACCAAGAAATAAACCGGCAACAACCGCCAGACGCATCTGCCGGAACGAAAGGCTCCGCGAAAACCGGGCAAATTTTGAGGTGCGATTCCGTTCAGTGCGCATTCGATCACCGAAAGCCCACGGGGACATAGCGGTCGAGCATTCGGCGGAAGGCGCCCTCTTTACGCAAGGAATTGGTCGCCTGGCGCATCCGCACAACGAGTTTTTCAGACAATTGCCGCTTGGCGCAATGAAGCCAAACCGGTTTTGAAGCAAATGATAAAATACCGCCAATATCCGTTCGGCCCATTTTCATGACCGAGAGATGATAATAGATACTGAGCGCCGTTCCGGCGATCGCATCCACGCGGCCCGCCTTGAGTAGCCGTGCGCTCTGGGCGTAACCATTCGTTGAAAAGCGCCGGATTTCCGGATCGGTCGCTATGGGAAATCCGACATAGCTCCCACGCGGCAGAGCCAAGTTGCGACCGTGCAGATCCTTGATCCGGGTGATTGGCAAGCCTTTGCGGGTAATGACAACCGAGTCAAACCGGTCAAATACCTCGGCCACCGGAATAAATTCCTCTTTGCTCCATGGCGAAAGAAGCAAGACGGCACAGTCGGAAATGTCATGTTGCAAATTTTTTACGACCCGGGCGACGGGCAAGACGCTGTCAATGATGCCCACATCTGTCCGCGCGGCAATCGCCGCATTGACTTCGACAATCAAACCGCGCCGCTCATCCCCTCCGGCTTTAAGGGCGTAGGGTGCGAAATCCACCGTCGCAAAGCGCACAGTTTCACCGATTGCCAAAGTCGATGTGGAAACATCGCTAACGGCGAATAACAGCAGTAAGACCAATGAGCGAACAACCATAATATACCATATCGCATACCCGATTAAGAACTATGCTTATATACTATAGGTTAAAAGTAGAGAAATATTGACGGATTCGGTCCAATTTCGACGTGTGATTTCCCCATAATATTCGAGTATTGCGCCTTCCGGACAGGTCCGGCGGTTGCATGCCAAATTCTGGGCCAGGGAGTGGTGCGGGCGGAGGGACTCGAACCCCCACGGCTGTTAAGCCACCAGGACCTAAACCTGGCGCGTCTACCAGTTCCGCCACGCCCGCAAACCAACGGCAGATACAACGCCCCTCTTCAAGGGCGGCACTCTATAACACAGATAAAATCCAAACCGAAGACAGCCCGGTGCTATTTTTTACCGCCCTTATTGGCCATGGTAACGCCCGCCAGTAGCTCTTCGGGCTCAATCTCCACCTCGAAGTTTTCCAGGA
This sequence comes from Alphaproteobacteria bacterium, assembly GCA_029937535.1. GTDB lineage: Bacteria > Pseudomonadota > Alphaproteobacteria. Next base: position 5,345 of record JAPYPT010000098.1, on the reverse strand, counting down.
AAACCGAAGCGGTGATGTAAAATCCAATGCACATGACCAGTTCAACCATCTCTTGGTGATCAAAATATTGCGCGGCGGCGGCAAAGGTTTCGTCCGTGGCTTTGATATTATTGACGATTTCATCGGTCAGGCGCAGCACGGCCTTTTCGGTCGCGTCAAAAATCGGGTCGTCCGCGCCGACCTTCAACGCCTGCAGTTTGTCTTCGGCCATGCCCACGTCGCGGCTGATCTGTTCGTGCTGAAAAACCTCGTAGGAGGCCTTGCACAGGATACCTACCCGGACGATGGCCATTTCCCGCAAAATCGGGTCCAGCTTGCCCTTGTACAGCAGCGCGGTACCCATGCGGGTGAAGGCGCCAAAGGCCTTGCCGCCATGGGCCATGATTTTCATGATGTTCAGGGGCGGCAACTTGGCCAGCAGGGTGGCGGCATCGGGATCAAGGGTGGGATCGCTGGGATCAGCGTAGGGTATGCGGGGCATTTTTACCTCATTTGAATTTACGAAACTACGCTCATAATCGTCCGGCAGGGAGCCGTTGCAACCAAAATCGCCAAATGCCCTATACTGCAAGCCGGCATGGAGGGAATGAATGACGAACGAAACACGGAACGAACTGCGGGATATATGCGGCCAAATCGACCTGCCCTTGGCCGGCCTGGATGAATTGGAGCTGACCGGCAAGGACCCGGTTTTGCCGTCTTCCTTCAAAGTCGGCACCGTGGCGCAGACAGCGATTTCCGCCGCCGCCCTGGCCGCCGGCGAGGTTTGGCGCCAACGCAGCGGCCAGCGCCAAAGGATTGCCTGCGACATGCGCCACGCCGCAATTGAGTTCCGCAGCGAACGCTATTTGCGTATAGACGGCGGCCCGACGCCGGAACTTTGGGACAAGATCGCCGGCACTTATCAGACCGGCGATGGCCGCTGGGTCCGTCTGCACACGAATTTTCCCCATCACCGCGATGGCGTCCTGGATCTACTGGGATGTGCCCACGAACGCGACGCCGTCAAATCAGCGCTGCTCGAGTGGACCGGCCAGGATTTCGAGGACGCCGCCGCCGAACGGGGCCTGGTCGCCACGATGATGCGCACGGCGGACGAATGGCAGGCTCACCCCCAGGCCCAGGCCTTGGATCAACAGCCCCTGATCTCCATCGAACGCCTTGGCGATGCACCCGTCCAGCCTTTGGACGCGGCGGCGCGTCCTTTGTCAGGGGTCCGGGTACTGGATCTGACCCGGATCATCGCCGGCCCGGTGTGCGGACGCACCTTGGCGGCCCATGGCGCCGATGTCCTGCGGGTCACCGCACCCCATTTGCCCTTTGTCGCCGCCCTGGTCACCGATGCCGGGCGGGGCAAATTGTCCACCCACATAAATTTCAACGAGGACGACGGCAAAGCCGCCCTGAGAAACCTGGTCAGGGACGCGGATATCTTCGTCCAGGGCTACCGGCCGGGCGGTATCGGGCGTTGGGGTTTTTCGGCGGAAGACGTCGCGGCAATCCGGCCCGGCATTATCTACGTCACCCTGTCCGCCTATGGCCATGCAGGTCCCTGGTCCGGACGGCGGGGTTTCGATTCCCTGGTCCAAACCGCCAGCGGCATCAATCACGCCGAAGCCCAGGCAGCCGGCTCGGACAGACCGCGTCCCCTGCCCTGTCAGGCCTTGGACCATGCCTCGGGCTACTTCATGGCGGCGGCGGCCATGGCGACGTTGGCGCGCCGGGCGCGCGAAGGCGGCAGTTGGCATATCCGGGTGTCGCTGGCCCGCACGGGGCGCTGGGTGCAAAGCCTTGGACAGATAGCCGGCGGTCTGGACTGCGCGGATCCGGCCCTCGAAGATGTTGAGGAATTTCTGGAACAGGCGAGCTCGGGCTTCGGCGAACTGACAGCGGTCCGTCACGCCGCGCAAATGTCGCAAACGCCCTGCCATTGGGTCCGCCCCGCCGTGCCTCTCGGCAGCCATCCGCCTGTTTGGCCGGGTTAATCGTTTGATTATACAATTCAATTCAGTGAATATCGCCTGAGTATCGGGAGACCAAACATGACGATTGAGGCAATTGCGCCGGAAGATTTGTTGCTGCGCCGGAACCGCGGCGCCGGGATCGTACATCTGACCTTGAACCGGCCCGAGGCCTTCAATAGCCTGTCGAGCGGTCTGATGCGCGACTTGCAGGCCGAGATGGATCACATCGCAGATGATCCAGAGGCCCGCGTGGTCATCATCGAGGGCGCCGGGCGCGGCTTTTGCGCCGGCCATGATCTGAAGGAAGTGACCTCTCTGCAAACCACCGAGGAGAGGCAGGCACTCATGGCGCAATGCTGCAAGCTGATGCTGGCGGTGGTGAATTGCCCCAAGCCGGTGATCGCCAAGGTGCACGGCGTGGCCGCCGCCGCCGGTTGCCAGTTGGTCGCCAGTTGCGATCTGGCCGTGGCCGACGATGGCGCCCGCTTCATGACGCCGGGGGTGAACATCGGGCTGTTCTGCTCCACCCCCATGGTCGCCCTGGGCCGCAATATCGGGCGCAAGCATGCCATGGAGATGCTGTTGACCGGCGAGGCCATGGACGCGCCCACCGCGCACCGTTTCGGTCTGATCAACCGCCATGTGCCGTTGGCGGAACTGGACGATGCGGCCATGCATTTCGCCCAATTGATCGCCAGCAAATCCAGCCATACCCTGCGTATCGGCAAGGAGGCTTTCTACAAGCAAATGGACATGGACCTCGAGGCGGCCTACAAATTGGCCAGCGAGGTGATGGTCGAGAACATGATGGCGGCGGATGCGCACGAGGGCATGATGGCCTTCGTGGAGAAACGTCAACCGGTATGGCGGGACAAATAATGGAACCCTTAAACTACACCGATGCCGAGTTGCGGGAGATCCTCTCCAATGTACACGTCATGGCCATGGTCGGCTCCAGTGGTGATTGGAAGCGGCCCAGCAATTTCGCCATGAAATATCTCCAGCGCCGGGGCTATCGCGTCATCCCCATCAATCCGGGCCGTGCCGGGACGGAAATTTTGGGTGAAACCGTCTATGCCTCCCTGGCCGATGTACCGGGCAATATCGACATGGTCGACGTATTCCGCGCGGCGGACGCGACGCCGGGCATTGCCGAGGAAGCAGCCGCGGTCGCGCAAGAAAAACATATCAAGGTGTTTTGGTTGCAACTCGGTATCCGCAATGACGAGGCGGCCGAAATCGCCAAAGCCGCCGGCATGACGGTGATCATGGACCGCTGCCCCAAGATCGAATACGCCCGTCTCTCGGGCGAATTGTCGTGGAGCGGCATCAACACACGTATCGTAACTTCCAAAGTATTGAGGGCGCCCGGATCATGAACCAACCACCGGAATTCGGATTTGAGACACTGGCCGTGCATGCGGGCGCCCGGCCAGACCCCACGACGGGGGCCCGCACCACGCCGATTTTTCAGACCAACGCCTATGTTTTTCAAGACACCGATCATGCGGCGGAATTGTTCAATCTACAAACATTCGGATTTATCTATTCCCGTCTGACCAACCCCACGGTTTCGGTTCTGGAAGAACGCGTCTGCGCGCTGGAGAACGGGCGCGGCGCGGTAGCCTGCGCCACGGGGCATGCGGCGCAATTCCTACTCGGCGCGACCTTGCTGGATGTGGGCGACGAGTTCATTGCCTCGACCAATCTCTATGGCGGCTCGGTCACGCAATTCGGCGTATCCTTCGCCAAACTGGGCTGGAAATGTAATTTCGTCGACATGACCAATCCGGACAATCTGCGCGCCGCCATGAATGACAAGATCAAGTTTGTCTTCTGTGAATTGCTGGCCAACCCCGGCGGCGTGGTGCTGGACCTGGAACCCCTGGCCGCCATCGCCAAGGAATGGGGCGTGCCCATGGTGGTCGATAACACCCTGGCGACGCCCTATTTGTGCCGGCCGTTCGAATGGGGGGCCGACATCGTGGTTCATTCGGCAACCAAATATATCGGTGGCCACGGCAATACCATGGGCGGGGTGGTCGCCGAGTCCGGGCTTTTCGATTGGGGCCAGAACGACAAATTCCCCTCCATGACCCAGCCCGACCCGGCCTATCACGGCCTGACCTTTCACGAGACCTTTGGCGATTTCGGCTTTTCCATGAAGATGCGGGCGGTGGCCCTGCGCGATTTCGGCCCCACCCTGTCGGCGCAATCGGCGTGGAATATCCTGCAAGGCGTGGAGACCCTGCCGCTGCGCATGGAACGCCATTGCGCCAACGCCCAGACCGTGGCCGAACACCTGGACGGGCACCCAAATGTTGCCTGGGTCTCCTACGCGGGATTGCCATCCAGCCCTTATCATGAACTGGCGGGCAAATACCTGCCCAAGGGCGCCGGCGCCGTATTTACATTTGGCGTTAAGGGCGGTTTCGAAGCCGGTGAAAAAGTGGTGAATGGTGTCGAATTGCTCTCCCATCTGGCCAACGTGGGCGATACCCGCAGCCTGATAATTCATCCCGCCTCCACGACGCACAGGCAATTGTCGCCGGAACAGCGGGACGCCGCCGGCGCCGGCGATGATGTCATTCGCCTCTCCATCGGCATCGAAACCGTATCCGACGTGATCGCCGATCTGGATCAGGCCCTGGCGCGGATATAAGAGAGGCCGGGGCGGTGTTCAGTCACATCACCATCGGCATCGGCGATTTCGAACGCGCCGCCGCATTCTACGATCCGGTGATGGCAACCCTGGGGCACGAGCGGTTTTTCTCCGGTGAAGGCTTCTGCGCCTACGGTAAGCCCGGCGGCAACCAATTCTGGCTATTGCCGCCCCATGACAAACAACCGGCCAGCGTCGGCAACGGCAGCCACACGGCCTTCCTGGCCCCCGACCGGGCCGCCGTACGCGCCTTTCATGCCGCCGCCCTGGCCCATGGCGGCAGCGACGAGGGCGCGCCGGGACCCCGGCCCCATTATCATCCAAACTACTACGGCGCCTACGTCCGCGACCCCGACGGCAACAAAATCCAGGCGGTCTGTCACCGAGCCGAAGATTAAAGCAATTCCTGGCTCCCCCCGCAGTTTCTCAATACCGTTTTGAAGAATTATGTCCAATTTAGTGACGGCGGTCATTTCGGTGATGCTCAAACCATGGTTAATTATTTGCATACAGTTTGGACACACAAAACCAAGGAGATGCATCATGCCCACCCAAAAAACCATGCCCTGGTCTCCGACAATTTATGTCTTCCTCACCGGAATGGTTCTCTGGGGCGGTATCCTGAAAGTTCTGCACGTCATCGCCTAGCGCATGTCGCGTTCATTTGAACGCGAGGCCATGCGCTAAAACCTTTAAGATCGAGCAACTTATCCGCATTC
>JAPYPT010000097.1 GCA_029937535.1 Alphaproteobacteria bacterium | reverse complement strand
TCGTCGACCGCAAGAAGGACATGATCCTGGTCTCCGGCTTCAACGTCTCGCCGAACGAGATCGAGGACGTGATCACCACCCTGGACGGTGTGGTCGAGGTCGGCGTGGTGGGTATTCCGGACGAAAAATCCTCGGAAGTGCCCATGGCCTTTATCGTCACCAGCGATGCCGCCATCACGGAAGAGGACGTGATCGCCCATTGCCGCGAGGGCCTGACTAACTACAAGGTGCCCAAGCGGATCGAATTCGTCGACGATATCCCGAAATCCCCCGTGGGCAAGGTCCTGCGCCGGGAGTTGCGCCGGCAGGTGGTGTCAGCTGGGTGCTGAAATTCGATTGAGAGCGATCTCAACAGCCCACAAATTCGTCATACCCGCGTAGGCGGGTATCCACTCAGAGTTTGAATTAGAAATATATTTCAAACACTTAGGCTATTCAGCGAGCTGCAGGCATGGACTCCCGCGAAGCCGGGGGCGGGAGTGACAATCTTGCTGAATTTGTTGTGATGCTTCGAAGTTTTTAGCGTACCACTAGGGCGATATTAGAAATATGAAGAGGACAGTGTCATGGGCTTGCTGGTTGACGGTATCTGGCACGAGGACTGGTACGACACCGATAAATCCGGCGGCCGGTTCGAACGCTTTGAATCTACCTTCCGAAATTGGATAACCGACAATGGCGGGCCCGGACCCACGGGCCGGGGCGGCTTCAAGGCGGAGCCGGGGCGATATCACCTGTACGTCGCGGATTCCTGCCCCTGGGCCCACCGCACCCTGATCTACCGCCATCTCAAGGGCCTGGAGGACATTATTTCGATCTCCATCGCCGATGCGGTCAAGCACCCCCAGGGCTGGCATTTCCGCGAGGGCGATGGGCTGATCCCCGATTACGTGAATGGCGCCAGCCATGTGCATGAAATTTATACCAAGGCGGAGCCGAAATATTCCGGCCGGGTCACGGTGCCGGCCATCTGGGACCGGGAGACGGAGACCATCGTCAATAACGAATCCTCCGAGATCATCCGCATGTTCAATTCCGCGTTCGATCATGTGGGCGCCAGCGGCCCCGATTTGTATCCCGAGCCCTTGCGCGCCGAGATCGACGCCCTGAACGAACGCATCTACCACACCCTTAACAACGGGGTTTACCGTTGCGGCTTCTCCTCCAGCCAGGCGGCCTATGATGATGCGATCCATCCGTTGTTCGAGACCCTGGACTGGCTTGAAGGCTTGCTGGAGGCGCGGCGCTATCTGCTGGGCGATGCCTTGACCGAGGCCGATTGGCGGCTCTTCCCCACCCTTTTACGCTTTGACCTCGCCTACCACGGCAACTTCAAATGCAACCTGCGGCGGATCCAGGATTATCCCAACCTATGGGGCTACACCCGGGAGCTCTATCAAATCCCAGGTATCGCGGGCACCATCGATCTCATGCGCATGAAGGCGGGCTATTACACCATCGCCGCCGTCAACCAGACTCAAATCGTCCCCGCCGGCCCGATCATCGATTTCATGGCGCCCCACGGGCGGGGTTAGATCACTTAATGACGCGCAGTTGCGGCCTACCACTGTTGTCCGGTGACCGTGGCGTATCAATGTTTTCAGGCCGATACATTTTCTGAAATTCGGCTGTGGTAATAAACAATGACTTGGCCAATTCCTCCGTTGAGTAGTTCAAGACATTTAGGTGATAATCAATAAGCTTGTTAATTGCTTCGGGGTGCTCTCTTGGCGGTTCATGGGGCTCGTTTTTTCGGTACCCCAATTTGCCCATTTGAATAAAGAACGACTTTTTCTGATAAGGGGTAATCATACCTAAATTGTCGGCACGCATGGCGATGGCCGCCATTGATACCTTCCAATGACGTTTTAAGTTGGCTGTCTGCCGAAGATCGAACTTAGTGAGCTGGGCACGAAATTGATTTGCCGGAAGCAAGAATGCCCCCGCGAACAAATCAGCTTCCTGTTCCATTACGTCATCATCTAAAAAAGAAGTCGTATGGAGCATCATGTGAGCCATTTCATGACACAGAGTTAGTCTTATGCGATCCGCCGGCGCGTTCATGTTCACAAAAAACAGGGCGGGCATCCCGTCAATGCGCTGGCTAACAGCATCGATAAGATCGCTGTCAAAATTACATGGAATAACTATCCCGCCGTTGTCCTCCAAGATCTCAACTACATTCTCAATTGGGCCGTCAGGGAGCATCCATAATTCGCGAATTTGGCGGGCCACATCCTCAATTGAGAAAGGCTTTCTGGAACCAGCCAGATATTCGTCCCGGTCAATTTCAGGAATGTAGGTATTGGCCCTCCAGTCCTTAGATCTGAGCAAAACCTTAAGATGAATGCGCCGAATATTCATTTCGGCGATCATCTTCTCCAGGGCTTTTTTGCCTAGTTTTTTCCTCTTTCGGTAATGGAAGGGAGGCATGCCATAGGGGCGGCCAACCTCATAGAAAAAACTTGGTTCGTAAAGTAGTGATCGGCTCAATTCCTCTACAAAATCCGGCGCCGCATCATTCATGCCGGACTCGACCTTTGATACAGTACCCTGGCCAACACCCAAGATTTCAGACAAGCCAGATTGTGTTATTCCGCGCGATTCCCGCGCGAGCGTCATCATGTGACGATTGAAGCGTTCAACTTGTTCCATGATCAAATTGGGGAACTAAGTTGCTTGGTGACTGGATACCACGCCCCCTCATTCGCTTCCCTGGAATGGCTGGGAATTATAGCCGCACACCAAATCGCGCCTCTTTTAGTGGGGAGAGACACTTGTGACCGCATATAGCCAATACCTGTTTCGTCCAACAAATATCCCACTGTCAAACGAGTTGGGGCGACCGGTAGGCCGGGAAGCTCTTCGCCATCATCGAACGCCGTCGCCTGAGAGGTGGGATAATTTGAAGATATCCCCACTTCATCGGTCTTCTTAAAACGGACTACCGAATTGGCAGATTCAAACAGCCATAAATTTTGCTGCCTGACCTCAATGTGCCTAACCAACGGGAGATCATCAAGAACGTTGTGCGCTTCAACAATAATATGACGATTGGTGCAATGCGCCTGGGTGCTGGCGTCGTGATCAACAACCAGGCTGGCCGGGTACTGCTCATATTGAGAATGACCATGACGCAAAATTGTATCGAACAATTCGAGGTACGGCTCCAAGCGAGCCATCACAACATCAATATTAGTTTCCATGATTTAGTTCACCGCGTTGTCGTTTCGATTGCGACGAACCTACCTCACCGAACGGACAAAAACAACGAAAATTATTCCAAAAATTATTCCTGCTCCTTGGTCCACCGTTTAGCCGCTGCCTTCTTGGCAATTTCTGACCTCTGTTCCGGCGTCATTTTCGCTGCCCGCGCCTTACCGCCCATCCGGCCCAGCGCAACGGCAGCCTTGTTCTTGCCGCCCTCGTCAAATTCTTCTTCGGCCTCGCCTGTGGCGAACTGCATCACGCGGACGGCGTTGCCGATAACATCAGCGGGGCGCTTCTGACCTTTTGGTCCTTTAGGCATTTCAATTTTTCACAAGCCAAGAATCGCTCGGCGCATGTCCCCTCTTGACCGCATCTCGATAATCTTCGGTCAAACCCCTTATCGCCCTATGCAATGCATATGCGGGATAATCTGCAAACAATTTTCTTGTCCGGTATGGAGCCGCCAAGGTTGGGGTGTGTATCGCGTGACTTACGCGAAACTTCGTTTGATCGCTGCTAATAAACCGCCCAAGATCAATTGTGACGATTGTGTCTAGTTCCCCCACCCGAACCTCAAAAATCCCCATGTCGTCATATCGGGTTAAGATAGAGATCAAGTCGTCATCTAACGCGCTATCCAATGTGTGTGGCATCCACGACCTCATAAATATGCTTTACGCTAAGCATATAGGAACTCGCAGCCAATTTCGATAGGGTTGTCAACGGTCGGGATTTTCAATCTGATGCACTACCGAGTAGGCTTGCCACTTCACCATTTCCCCCGAACCCTTTAGAATGGCGGTAGAATGTCATTTTTGAGGTATCGATCGGGGACGGAGTGGTATGGATTACGATTTAAAGATTGTTGGCGGCACCATTGTCGATGGTACGGGCGGTGAAGGTTATCGCGGCGATGTGGGCGTCAAGGGCGGCCGCGTGGTGGCTTTGGGCCAGGCTGCGGGAGAGGCCGGGCGGACCATTGATGCGGGCGGCCTGGTGGTTTGTCCCGGCTTTGTCGATATTCATACCCATTACGATGCCCAGGTTTTGTGGGACCCGATGCTGACCATCTCGCCGTGGCATGGGGTGACGACGGCGGTCATGGGCAATTGCGGCTTTGGCGTGGCGCCCATGCGTCCCGCCGACCGCCAGGGCATCATGAAGACCCTGGAAAAAGTCGAGGGCATGAGCTACGAGGCGCTGGAGGCCGGTCTGGGCCTTGATTGGCCGTTCGAGAGCTTTCCCGAATACCTTGATGTTGTACAGAGCGGCGGCGCGGCCATCAATCTGGCCGCGTTCATCGGCCATACCCCCTTGCGCATCTACGTCATGGGCGATGACGCCATGGAGCGGGAGGCGACGGAGCGGGAGGTCGCGGCAATGGCCGATATCGTCCGCCAAGCCATGGCGGCGGGCGCCATTGGCTTTTCCACCTCCCAAGCCGCGACCCACAATGCCTTTGACGGCCGGCCCATACCTTCCCGTCTGGCGGCGTTCTCGGAGCTGGATGCCCTGGTTGGCGCCATGGCCGAGTCAGGCCGCGGCATCTTGCAATGCACCATCGGACGCACCCTGTTCCATGACGAAATGAGCGAGCTGGCCCGCCGCCACGGCGTGTCCGTGACCTGGACCGCGCTGTTGGCCGGTCTGTCGGGCCCCGGCTCTCACGTCAAACATCTCAAACGCACGGCGGAGGAGCGGGCCGAGGGGCTGCATATCGTACCGCAAGTGGCCTGCCGCCCGATCATGTTCGATTTCGATTTCGGCGAGCCGTTCCCGTTCGAAATGCGCCCCCTGTTCAAGGAAACCATGCAGACCGACCGCCACGGCAAGAAAGCCATCTATGCCGATGACGGCTTCCGCCAGAACTTCCGCGCCGATACGGACCCCACCGCCAAGAACATGCTGGCCGGCTGGGCCCAGCGGGCGGTTATTTCCACCGCGCCCAGCGACCGCTCGTTGGAAGAACGCTCCCTGGTGGAGGTCGCCGCCGAAATGGGCAAGGACCCGATCGATCTGGCCCTGGATATGTCCATCGACAGCGATTTCGCGGCACGTTTCAGGGTCCCCCTGATCAACTATGACCACGAGGAAGTCAGGGAACTGCTGGCGGATGACAATACCGTCGTCGCCCTTTCGGATGCCGGCGCCCATGCCTCGCAACTGTGCGACGCCTGCTATTCGACCCATCTTTTGGGCCATTGGAGCCGGGACGAGGGCGCCATGCCGCTCGAAAAGGCGGTCCATATGCTGACCCAGAAACCCGCCGACCTGATGGGTATCCATGATCGCGGCCTGTTGGCCCAGGGCCGGCCCGCCGACGTCGTGCTGCTGGACCCCGAAGAGGTCGGCGCCACGGGTTTGAGCCGGGTTTATGATCTGCCCGCCGGGCAGGACCGCCTGGTGGCCCAGGCCAAGGGCATTCAGGCCGTGATCGTCAACGGCACGGTGATCCGCGAAGACAACGTCGATGCGGTTGGCGCGGGCGATAAACTGCCGGGCCAGGTGCTGCGCGGCGATAACGCCGCCTGACGCAATGGAAAAACAAACCATCGCCGTCATCGCGCCCGGTGACATGGGTAGCGGCGTGGGCCAGGCCTTGGCCCAGGCCGGCCACGACGTGGTGACCTGTCTGGCCGGGCGCAGCGAGGCCAGCCGGGCCCGGGCCGAACGCTGCGGCTTCCGCGATCTGGCGGATCTGGATGCCGTTGTGGGGGAGGCGGCCTTGGTCCTCTCCATCCTGCCGCCCGCAGCCGCCGTCGGACTGGCCGAAGAGATTGCCGCCGCCATGGCCCGCGCCGGCAGCCATCCCGTCTTCATGGACTGCAACGCCATCGCACCCGCCAAGGCAGAAAAAATCGCCGAAATTATCGCCGGGGCGGGCGCGCCCTGCATTGACGGCGGTATTATCGGCCTGGCGCCAGGCAAGGGTCCGCAACCGGCGCGGATCTACATCTCCGGGCCCGATCTGGGGCCGGCGGACGCCTTGGCGGTGGACGGTATTTTGGTCAAGGGCGTCGGCGCTGAAATCGGCCGCGCCTCGGCCCTTAAAATGCTTTACAGCGGCCTGAACAAGGGCCGCTTTTCGCTGCTGGCCACGGTGGCGACGGCGGCGGAAGCACTGGGTCTGCTGGATGAACTGGGCGATGAATTAAGCTTCAGCCAAGGGGATGCCTGGGATTACATGCAGGGCCGAATTTCACATCTGCCGGCGGATTCCGAACGCTGGTGGCCGGAAATGGAAGAGATCGCCGAAACGTTCGAGGCCGTGGGCGTGACCGGCGATTTCCATCGGGGGGCGGCCTGGATGCTGCGCCTGATGGCGGCGACGCCATTGGCGGCGGAAACCCGGGAAACCATCGACAAGTCCCGCACGATGGCCGAGACCCTACGCATCTTCGCCGAACATCTGAATAAGACATCCTAGGACATTCCATGACACATAACGTTTATAGCGGCCCGCGCACGGTGCCGTTGGCTCAGGTATCGCTAAACGGGTCCAAGACCGCCGCCGGGTTGGCGGCCTTTGGGGTTGGTGACGGCGACAGCTTCGCCACGTTCATGCGCAATGATATCGCCATGCTGGAAACCAAGCTCGCGGGCAATCTGATCGGCGCCTATGCGGTGCCGGTGAATTGGCATGCCACGGCCGAGGAAGCCGGCTATATGTTCACGGATTCAGGCGCCAAGGTGATCATTATTCACGCCGATCTGCTGCCCGGCGTCGCCTCCCACCTGCCCCAGGGCGTGCCAATTGTCGTCTGCGCCACGCCGCCCGAGATCGCCGGCGCCTATGGTGTGTTGCCTGAAATGTGCGAAGTACCCGACGGCATGACCGACTACGATGCCTGGCGTGATGGTTTTGCGCCCGTGACCGGTGCGCCGCCGCTGGAGCGCGGCAGCATGATCTACACCTCCGGCACCACGGGAAATCCAAAGGGCGTGCGGCGTGAACCCACCTCGCCCGAGCGTCAGGCCCGCTTGGCCGAAATGGCCCTGCGCTCATTTGGCATCCGCCCCGGCGGCACCGTCGCCATGACGGGGCCGATGTATCATTCCGCGCCGGGCGCCTATGCCTCCATCGCCATGGCCCTGGGCAACGATATCCATCTGCTGCCCCGTTTCGACGCGGAAGATCTGTTGCGGGCCATTGATGAGCACAAGATCTCCCACATGCACGTGGTGCCCACCATGTTCATGCGCATGTTGCGCCTGCCGGACGAGGTGAAGGCGAAATACGACCTATCGTCCCTGGTGCATGTGATCCACGGCGCGGCACCCTGTCCGCCCGAGGCCAAGAAGCGGATGATTGAGTGGTGGGGGGATGTCATATTCGAATATTACGGCTCCACCGAGGCTGGTATCGTGACCGTGGTCAACAGCGTCGATTGGTTGGCCAAACCCGGCACCGTGGGACAGCCGTTGGATGGCACCACCGTGCGCATTTATGATGACGACGCCAACATCCTGCCGGTGGGTGAAAGCGGCGAAATCTATATGAATCTGAACGATCTTTCCGATTTCACCTATCACAACAAGGATGATAAACGGGCCGAGATCGAGCGCGACGGCATGGTCACCAACGGCGACGTGGGCTACATCGACGAAGACGGCTACGTTTTTCTCAACGACCGCAAGCGGGACATGATCATATCGGGCGGCGTGAACATTTACCCGGCCGAGATCGAGGCGGCGCTGCAGGACATGCCCGGCGTGCAGGACTGTGCCGTATTCGGTATTCCACACGAGGATTTCGGCGAATCCATCGCCGCCGCCATTGAACCGCAACCCGGCGTCAGCCTGACGCCGGAAGCGGTGCGGGACTACCTCAAGGACCATATCTCGGCCTACAAGGTGCCGCGCGAGGTTACCTTCCACGACGCCATGCCGCGGGAAGATACGGGAAAAATATTCAAGCGAAAACTGCGTCAGCCCTATTGGGATAAAGCGGGCCGGAATATTTAATGTGTGTTAGCCGGTGCCCGACTTCCTTTGGGCGCTGGCCAAGGCCGTCGGCGCGAATTCCTTGATCGGACGAACGTTATCCGGACGGCTGGTGGCGGCCTGATCTTTCAATGCCTGATCCAGGGACCGCAGTGGCCGGCGCAGATAGGGACTGCAGGGGTGGCTTTTTCGGGTCGGTTCCATCATCTTGTCCACAGGGTTATTCACAAGGTGTTAAGGCAACCTGAAGGATATTGGTTAATAAATGGTTAACACTAATATTCGCTTGATAACGAAGGTTACCAAAATTTGTCTCATGCCGGGTCTTGCCGGGCACAACCTAATGATTGAAATGAGTTATCCCAACAAACCTAAATTAATCGATGAACAAAACCCATGTCTTCCAGCCTTGCCGCGGACTTGGAAAACGCCGATCCGGGGTCAATCGGCTGTGTGGGTATCACTTTATGAAGCCTGATTCGGGTCTTTCGTGCCGGGGTTGGGCGATGAGGGAGGGCGGTTTCAACCTTCGCCAAAAATCTCCCCCGCCGGGCGGCGCAGATGGCGGATATTTCCCTGACGCCGGGTCAGGCCGGAGGTATCAAAAAATTCCAAAACCTCGATCGCCACATTGCGGCCGATCCCGGTTTCGTTCTTGAAGGTCGCCGCCGTGAAGCCGTCCTCGCCGGCGGCGGCGCACAATCCCTCAACCACATCCGCCAGTTCACGTACCGCGGCCGGGGGAAAGAAACGGTTCGGCGCCACGGCCATGAGCCGGCCCTGGCGGGCGCAACGCTTCAGGAATGCTTCCAGTTGTTTGGGCTCCATTTTCAATTCTTCCGCCACCTCGCGGACGCGTGGCGGACGGATGCCGCCTTCTTCCAGTATCAGCGCCACCTGTTTCCAAAGTGCCAGATCGGAATCCGACGGCCGGGGAGAGTGACTGGGCAGACGCAGGGATATGCCGTCTCGGACGATAACATCGTGGTCCACCAGATAAGCGATGGCGGCGGTCAAAAGGGCCGGGGCCAGGGGCGTGGCCAAGGCGGTCCGCAAGGCATGATCGTTGGGTCCGACGGCTTCGGGCTGCTTTTTATGCCAGGCAGCCAGCGCGGCCAGGATGGCTTGTTCCATTGCGCGCCAATGATCATTGGACAGGGCCAGATCGCCGCCGTCCGTGGGTAGCGTGATCAGACCGTCTATTTGCCGAAGTTTCCCGGCCTCCGCATCGGTCAGGTTTCGCGTTTGGGCGAATTGCCGCAGATTAATGCCGTTATGGGGCGCCGCCGACATGGCCGCCAAGGCAGCGTCCGGCATTTTGGTCTCCATGGCCCGCAACATCGTCAAGCGGTCCGGCCGGGCCCGGCCCCGGTGCGGTGGATAAGGGTCGATCACCACGCCGCCGGCGATGGTGCGCTGGGCGGACTGATCGCGCAGGATAAAGCGGTCGCCGAACAAGGCGCCAATGGGCGCATCCAGCACCAATTGCGCCAGAGCATCCCCGCCGGATGGAATCCGCCGCTCCCCCAACACCGCGATGCGCCCCGTAACGTCCGCCGCCGCCAGATGCAGATGGACCGGCGTCCAGTGAGCCAGGGGCCTGGCCTCGCTCTCCAGAACCGTGACCCTGGCGTCGAATTTCCGCACCGGCGCGTGGATCGGCGGGGCCAGCAGCCAATCGCCACGGCTGACCGCGGATTGGTGCACATCCGGCCCGGCAATGTTAATGGCGCAGCGCTGTCCGGCGCGGCCAAACTCGGCCTCCCGGTCCAGGGCGCGCAGGCCGCGCACCCGTGCCTCGATAGGCTGCTCCGTACCCTGGGCCGCCAGGAGCAGATGATCGCCAACCGTGACCTGCCCGGAAAACACCGCCCCCGTGACAATCAGACCGGCGCCGGGCACGTTGAAGGCGCGGTCCACGGAGAGGCGGAAATGGCCCTCCACGGCGCGGTCCGCATGGTTCCGCGCCGCCGTCTCTAAATGCTCGCGCAGCTCCGCCATGCCGGTGCCAACCTCGCCCGAGACGGGAAACAGCGGGCTGCCGGCCAGGGGCGTGTCGGAGAGCATGAGTTCGACTTCTTCCTCCACCTCCGCCACGCGCTCGGGATCGACGCGGTCGATCTTGGTCACCGCCACGGCGCCCTGGCTAATGCCCAGCAAACCGAGGATCGCCAGATGTTCCTCCGTCTGCGGCATGACGCCGTCATCGGCGGCGACCACCAGCAGGGCAAAATCAATAGTGGCGACACCGGCCAGCATGTTCTTCACGAACCGCTCATGCCCCGGCACATCGACAAATCCGAGGACCAGACCGGGTTCGATTTCGTGGTAAGCAAAGCCCAGATCTATGGTCAGACCGCGCCTTTTCTCTTCCGGCAGGCGGTCGGTATCGATCCCCGTCAGGGTCCGCACCAGGGTTGTTTTGCCATGGTCAACATGGCCGGCCGTGGCGATGATCATGGCTTATTCGCCCCGCAATTCCGACAGTTGCGCCCGCCAGGCGGTTTCGTCCTCCAAACAACGGAGATCGAAATGCAAGGCATCGCCCGTAATGCGCCCCAATACGGGAGCCGGCAAGGCGCGGAAAGCCGACGCCAGGCGTTTCAGTTTACCGCCCGCCCCGCGTTTGCCCCGGGGCAGGGGCGAAATTGTCAGCCCGATGCTGTGCAGGCTTTCGACGGGCAGGGAGCCGCTGCCGATCTGCCCGGTGCACGGCGCGATCTCCACCTCCAATCCCTCACCCAGCCGTTCCTGCAAAATCGGGCGCAGGCGTTCGGCCACGGCTTGGATGTCGGCCAGGGGCCGGGTCAACAGGCGCAGGGTGGGAAGTTTGGTCTTCAGCGTGTCCGGGTCGGCATACAGCCGCAGGGTCGCGGCCAGGGCGGCCATGGTCATTTTGTCGACGCGGAGGGCCCGTTTCAGGGGATTTTTCTTCAGCCTGGCAATCAGCTCGGCCCGTCCCGCGATCAATCCGGCCTGGGGCCCGCCCAATAGCTTATCGCCCGAAAAACTCACCAGATCGGCGCCTTGGCCCAGGGTTTCGCGTACCGTGGTTTCGTGCGGCAGGCCCAGGGCCTCCATATCAATCAAGGCGCCGCTGCCCAGATCAACGATGTAGGGCAGGCCGTGATCATGGGCGAGGGCGGCCAGATCCGTATCCGGGACCTCCGCCGTGAAACCCTGGACCACGTAGTTCGAGGTATGGACCTTCATCAAGGTGCCGGTGCGCGGCGTCATGGCTTCGGAAAAATCGCGTAAATGGGTGCGGTTGGTGGTGCCTACCTCAACCAGGCGGCAACCGGCCCGGCGCATGATCTCGGGCATGCGGAAGGCGCCGCCGATCTCGATCAATTCACCCCTTGAAACGGGCACCTCCCGGCGGTTGGCCAGGGTATTCAACATCAACAGGACGGCGGCGGCGTTATTGTTGACCACCGTGGCGGCTTCGGCGCCGGTCAGCCGGCACAGCCAATCCTCCACATGGTCGTCCCGGTCGCCGCGTTTGCCCTTGGCCAGGTCAAACTCCAGATTGGTGGCGCCGCGGGCAACGGCGGACATGGCCTCGATCGCCTCTTCCGCCAGGGGCGCGCGGCCCAGATTGGTGTGCAGGATCGTGCCGGTCAGATTGAACACCGGCTGCAACGACATTTGCAGAACCGCGCCCACCCGCGCCTCGATCCGCCGGCACAGGCCGTCCAGGCTGGCATCGGCCGTTGCCCCCTGGCGCAAATTCCCGCGCAATTGGTCCAATTCGGCGCGGGCCTCCTCCAGCACCAATTGCCGTCCCGTCCGCGACAACAGTTGCGCCAACACGGGTTCGCGCAACAGGCGGTCCAGGGACGGGATCGCGCCATGGTTCTGCGTCGATATGGGGTCCGTGGTGGACATTTTTATCAGGCGCCGCCCTTAACCAAAATCCAGGCCGTGAAGCTATGCCGCCACGCCCCATCGGTCAACGCCAGTGGATCAAGTCCGCATTCATCAATGCCGCCAGTTCAATCGACCAGATCGTCGATGCAACGCCAGCGATAGCCGAAGCGGGGGTAGTTTTCGATGGCGTCGAATTTTGGGTCGATGTCGCGGAATTTGCGCCGGATGCGCTTGATAAAGGCCCGCACGTTGACCTGATAGCCTTCCGCTCCGATGCCGGCGGCGAAGCCGGAGCCGCGGACGACGTCGTAAATACATCGATATTGCAGATCCTGGCCCGGTTGCCGGGCCAGATGTGCGACGATCTCGTATTCGCGCAGGGTCAGAGAGACCTCGCGGCCCTTCCAACTGGCCCGGTGCCGTTCGGGATAGAGTTGCAGGAACCCCAGGCGCAGGATTTTATTGTGCATGTGTCATACCCTCAAGCGGCCGGCGCATTTTGCTTGCCGAGCTGCCACTCTTCAATAATCCGATGCGTTCCTGCGAATCGGAGGCCGAGAATTTAATTTTTGGCGAGAAACCTTAACAAATACTTGCGAACGGAAAACTTGGCCCTTATTCATGAGAAACAGGAGATAAAACATGCCGCCGAAAACTAATCCCTTGCGCCTGAATAAACTGCAATTGAAGACCCTGACCTTGTTTCAGGAACTGGCCCGCTCGCCCCAAACATCGACCTCCCGGGGCGATCAGGGGTTTCTCATTACATCCATCCCGCAGGCTCATGGCAATCACTTCCACCTTGGTGAAGGGGTCGTGATGGCAGCCGACGCAAGCGGCCTTAAGAATGAAAGTGTTTGGCGAGCTTTGCACCGTAAGGCGTTGATAGAAAGCAGTTTTCCAACAGCCTTGATCTTAACGACAGCGGGCGCGGATTATGATACCGGCCTGCGGGACGCGATACTGCACGGCGCCGATCATTAGGGCGAAAGGGCGCGTTCCAAGCCCTGTCCCTTGGGTATTGCAGAATTTGCATTCCATTTTCCGCCGTATCTGATCAATTAGTTTTTTCTTAAGTGTTGCCATGCGATGATCATCAACATTCTTGAGGCATCAGGTGAAAACCGTGCAGGATTGGCAGGAATATTCGCGGCCCAGGGCTGTTTCCGTTGAATATCATCGGCGGAAAACCAGTAATTTTCTGACCGGGCAACAGGCCAACATATCAGCGCTCATTGGCGTGCTGCAGCCCGAAAGCGTCCTTTGCATGGGGGCCGGCTATCTAAACGACATTCCCATGGAGGACCTGGCCGCCCAGGGTTGCGCGGTGCATTTGGCGGATTGGTTGCCCGACGTATCCCGGCACGCTTTTCTCCATGATTTGGTGCAATTGGTGGGGGAAAGATACGCCTGCCTTGTCTGCCGCCAAGCCAAGAACCCGACTGATTATTGTGGAAACTTCAACCTGGAGACCAATTTGACATCCCGCGCCGACCGGGTTGCCGCCGACGCCACGGTCTGCGGCAACTTCGAAGTGGACGAGGCACGCCCGCCCCATTGCCGGGCCTATCTGCCGGGCATAAATCCAATCTTTCACGAGGCTGATGTCACCCAAGGGCGTGCCGTTGATTTTGCCGAACAGATCCCAAAACTGATAGCCAGAACAAAATCTCCACGAAAATCCTTCGCCAAGGCCATCACCAAACTCAGATCCATGAAATCAGGCATTGGCGTTCCCATGGCGGATGGGTCGGTGGATTTGATTACCTCTTCGATGGTTGCCTCGCAGTTCGATTTCGAGCCTTTCAGCTACTTTCAGAAGTGTATTTTGCAGAATTTCAGCTCCGGCGTCGTGGAAAAGGATAAAAATCACCTAAAGGACTGGGAACTTGAATTTAGAAACGACTTGTTCAGATTCTTGATGGAAGGCCATTGCCGGGAGATCGTGCGCCTTTTGCGGCCAAATGGCCGGGTTTATTTCTCTATAGAGACGGCTCATCGCAGGGCCGGCAGCCGGGAATGGTTTCAGCCGGAAACTCTTCCGGCGACATTGGAGTTGATTGGCACATATTTTAATTTCGATTTCGACGCGGTGCCCGGCATTCTGGCTCCCGAATTCGCCCAAACCGGGACTGACGGCACGTCCTTGATACAATCCTACATATTATCGGCAAAATCCCCGATGAATTGACCCGGGCTGATTTATCGCCGCGGCCTTGGCTGGCCCGTTCGATAATGATATAACATAACGTTATGAATGTTCAAAAGCAGCCGCCGGGGTCGGTCAGTCAAGTCAGGGATCAGGCCACGTTGGTGGCGGCGGAAGGCGTGGGTCTCTCTTTCGCGGGGCGTCAGGTCTTGTCCGGCGTCGATCTAACGGTGAATAGGGGCGAAATCGTCACCTTGATCGGCCTGAACGGGTCCGGAAAATCCACCCTGGCCCGCATTTTGCTCGGTCTCTTGGAGCCCGAGGCGGGCCGCGTCTGGCGGGCGGCCCATTTGCGCCATGGCTATGTCCCGCAGAGCATGACGATTGATCCCGCCATGCCTTTGACCTTACACAGATTTTTGACATTGGGGGGCAAGGTCCCGGAGGATGAAATGACCTCAACCCTGGCGGAGGTCGGATTGCAGGGGCGTTCGGCGGCCCAAATGGCCCAGCTATCGGGGGGCGAGCTGCATCGGGCCATGTTGGCCCGGGCGCTGCTGCGCCGGCCGGATTTTCTGGTCCTGGACGAGCCCATGGCCGGCGTCGATGTTGCCGGGCAGGCGCAGCTCTATCAATTGATCGAAAGCGTCCGCGATCGCTACAATTGCGGTGTATTGCTCATATCACACGATCTGCACGTGGTCATGGCCGCCACGGACCGGGTGGTTTGCCTGAACCATCACGTTTGCTGCACGGGCCGGCCCGAAAGCATCGTCGGCGACCCGGAATTCCGCGCCCTGTTCGGTGCATCGGTGGCCGACCGATTGGCCCTGTATCACCATCACCACGATCATGACCATGCTGCGGACGGCGGCGTCGTGCCTCTTCATAAAGATCACCATGACCATGACCACAGCCATGATCACGGACATGAGGGGCACGCCCATGATTGAAGACTTCATGCTCCGGGCCGTATTGGGCGGATTGGGGGTCGCTGGCGTGGCGGGTCCCTTGGGGTGCTTCGTGATCTGGCGGCGCATGGTCTATTTTGGCGCCGCCCTGGCCCATTCGGCATTGTTGGGGGTTGCCTTGGGGCTGGCCCTGGGGGTGCCGGCGGATTTAGGCATTGCCGTGCTGTGCCTGGGCATGGCATTGGGATTTCTGGCTCTGGACCGCGGCCAACTTGTCGCCTCCGATACCTTGCTTGGCATCCTGGCGCATGCCTCATTGGCGCTGGGACTGCTGGCGCTGGCGTTGATGGAAGGTTTGCGGGTTGATTTGATGAGTTATCTGTTCGGCGACATCCTGGCCCTCGATGTGGCTGATTTAGCGGTCATATACGTTCTGATGGTGTTGGTTTTAGGCTTGTTGGTGATATTTTGGCGGCCGTTGCTTTCGGTTACGGTGGATGAGGATCTGGCCCGGGTCGAAGGCCTGGCAACGGGTCCGATGAAGCTGATGTTCACCTTGTTGATGGCGGTGGTCATTGCCATTGGCATGAAGGTGGTGGGAATTCTGATGGTGATATCGTTGCTGATCATTCCCGCCGCCACCGCCCGCCGGCTGGCGGCCAGTCCGGAAGGCATGGCCATGGGGGCGGCGGCTTGCGGCGCCTGTTCCGTCGTTATGGGGTTGGCTGGATCATATTTTTGGGATCTGCCGTCGGGCGCGGCGATTGTCGCTGCGGCGGCTGTGTTGTTTCTGTGTTCGTTGGCTGTGCCGGGACGGAAAACCGGTGATGTTTAGAGCTGGAAAGGGGAGATGATGACGTCTGGCGATGTGGAAAGTCCCTTTGCCATGCCCGGCCACGACCATGCCAGTTGCATCATGACGGCATTGGATGGGGCGGAGGCCATATGCGCCCGGCGCGGCGAGCGTTTGACGCCCCTGCGCCGGCGGGTTCTGGAACTGGTCTGGCGCGGGCATTCTCCCGTTGGCGCTTATGACATTCTTGCCCTTCTTCAGAGCGAGCGTGGCCGCGTGGCCCCGCCCACGGTCTATCGCGCTCTTGAATTTCTGTGCCGGCAAGGTCTGGTGCACCGCCTTGATAGTCTGCAGGCCTTCATTGGTTGCGGCCAACCCGGCAACGATGGGGACGGGCGGCATGCGGCTCATTTTTTGATCTGCCAGGATTGCGGCACGGCGGTGGAGGTTCGCGACGGCCAGCTCGATGGCGCCATAAGCCGCCTGGCCGGACGCACAGGGTTCGCGATCGCGGATGAAACCATCGAACTCAGCGGACTTTGCGCCGCCTGCCAGTCTTAGGCGGGGTCGCGCATGGGCGGTATCATCTGGCTGGCATCCTATCCGAAGTCCGGTAACACATGGCTGCGGGCATATTTACACAATCTGCTCCGCGATCCAGAAAAACCGGCTGATATCAATCAGTTGGACCAGTTTTGTCTAGGAGATTCTCAAGCTCATTGGTACTACAATATCTCTTCCTTCAAGGATCTGACCGATGTGCCCCTGGCTGAAGTGGCGTCACTGCGAACCAAAGTGCACCAGACGTTTACGCAGGCCAGTCCCGACTCGGTCTTCGCCAAGACCCACAATCTTCTTGGCGAGGCCCATGGCGCGCCCTTGGTGAGCATGGAATACACGGTCGGGGCAATATATGTGGTCCGCAACCCGCTTGACATGGTGCCCTCCCTGGCGGACCACTATGGCCTGAATTTTGATGAGGCCATCGACATGCTGGCGAGCCCGGATGCGGGGACCGCGAACAGCAAATCCAATGCCTTCGAGTTTTACGGTACCTGGTCGCAGCACGTCAGGTCATGGACCGGTCCTGAAAATGACAGCCTGATGCATCTGCGTTACGAGGATATGGACCACAAACCCACCCAAACCTTCCGGCGGGCGGCTAAATTCCTCGGACTTGAGCCTTCCAAGGCGCGTCTTGACAAGGCGATCAGGTTTTCCTCGTTCAAGGTGCTGCAGGGCCAGGAAAAACGGGATGGTTTCCGCGAGCGCAGCAGCCACTCCGAAAGGTTTTTCCGCTCCGGAAAATCAGGGCAATGGCGCACCTTGTTGTCGAAGGCGCAAATCGACAGGGTGGTCGCCGATCATCGCGAGCAAATGGAACGCTTCGGCTATCTGCCATAGAGCATTTCCGAATTGGAAATGCTCCGATTCTTAAAAATAGATCAGTTATTCCAATCACTTAGAATCATTTCGTGATTCACACTTGATCGGAACTGCTCTAGATGTGGAGTCTCGATAGGTTATTCACATCGAAGCCAGCTCGGCTGAT
>JAPYPT010000096.1 GCA_029937535.1 Alphaproteobacteria bacterium | reverse complement strand
TACCTAAACTGGAGACGGCTATGGATAGGGCTGAGTTTCAAAAGGAAGAAAACCAGGGTTGGAAAGAAAAGCTTCGATACTGGGCGATTATGGCTTGCGTAATATTCTCGCTGTTATTTTTATTAGTTATGCTCTTTTATGGAACTGTTTTTACAACCGAGTGTGATTTTGTGCGGTTCATTACATTTCGATGTTCATTTTAGTGTAGCCCGTTTTTCGGCCATACTCCCGGCTCGGTAGCGCGCACAACGTGTCATTTCGAAGCACCGAGGGGATGCCGAACGATGGTCAGCCCTGAAGGCGCCAAAACTGCCGCAATGAAGGTGCCGATAAGCCTTGGTTATCGCATCCATGATTTGAAGCAATAATCTGCCGCGCTCATGATATGATGAGCAATCGTGTTGAGCTCTGGTGAACCATGATTACCAATTGGCATACAACGCACATCGAACCGGGCAGTCTTTCCCAACGCTTGAAGACTGCCTATGTGTTGTGGCTCTGGGAAACAGTAAATCACCCCGACGAGCTGCCGAAGCTAAGTCGTATCCAATCATCAAGCCTCTATAAGGATCTTTCGCCCTATATTGTCGTCGCCGAAGGAGAGTCCGGCGGCAGTGCGCTGGCGTTCATCATTACGGAGGCCGGCGCGAAGGTTGAGGAGCTTTTTGGTATGGAGCTCGCCTCTCGACGGTTGGAAGAGGTATTGACGAAATCCGGCCAAGCATTAGCCGAGGAAACTGCCGCCATATTGCGCAAGGAACAAAAGCCCGTACACCTCAGTGTCGCAGGTTCTTCGGTCATCACCGACGACATCGAAGTGATCCAGATGCCACTGCGCCACGACAATGCCACCATGGAAATGTCGTTGCTGATGTATGACTTCTGATCTAGGGGCTTTGCTGGTCCGACTAATTGGAAGCGAGGGCTGGGTGACGGTGTTTATGATGACAGCTAACTCTATTGCTTCCCTAATGGCGGCACCAACGTGGGCGCGGTACGCGCCTATGCGTCCGTGATCTTGGCCGCCGCGCGGAGGCTGGCGATCATGGAGGTGCGGAGGAGGTAATCGCGGGTTTTTTCGGGGTCGGAGGAGACCTCCGCGAGGAAATCGCGGAAGGTTTGCTGGGCCTCCGGTGTCGAGGCTTCGAGGTTTTGTTTGTTGCGGATGGTGTGGCTGTTGACGTAGTCGAGCGCGATGGGGCGGCGCTGGGCTTCGTACAGGTCCAGGTGGCGGTCGTCCGTTTCCCCATGCCAGACGGCGGCCATTTTTTCGGCCAGGTTGAAGGCATCGTGGATGCCGCCGTTCATGCCCATGCCGCCCAGGGGATTGTTGATGTGGGCCGCATCGCCGGCCAGGAAGACCCGGCCCGTACGGTAGCGCTCGGCGACCCTTTGGTGCACCCGGTAGAGGGTGGTGTGGCGATGTTCGTAGGGTTCGGTTTTTCCCCAGGCCCATTGCATGCGGGCTTCGATACGGGCGGGATCGAAGATCTCCTCCTCCGTCTCCTCCGCCTTGGTCGGGAACAGGGCCCGCCACAGGCCGGGCACTTTCAATAGGAAAAACCATTGTTCGGGATCGGCGAAATAATTGACAAATGTCAGATCCGGCATGGCGTCTTCGAACGGAAAGGGCGTGGAGACCACCAGGAAGCGTTCATCCCAGGTGAAGCCCTCGAACGGGATTTCCAGGGCCTGGCGCATGACGCTGTTGGCCCCCTCGGCCCCGATCAGCCAGCGGCCGTGGAATTCCGCCTTGCCATCGGGGGTGGCGACAATTGCCGTGACGCCGTCATCGTTCTGCCTGACCCCGGTGATGGCATGACCGAAGCGGACATCGGCGCCGCCCTGGGCAGCCATCCAGTCATGGAGCAGATGGTTCAGCTTGAACTGTTCGCACTGCACCCGGAAGGGGTGATCGGTATCGTCCTTCAAAACGGCGAAATCGAACTCCGCCAGGCAGCCGTTTGCCCGGTCGCGGAACTGAAATTTCGGCGCGATCAGGCCCTGGTCGATCAGGCCCTGGGTGGCGCCGTAGGGGGCCAGCATGTCCAGGGTGGGGGGATGGAAGGTGGAGGCGCGCAGGTTTTCGGGCAGGGCATCCTCGGCCTCGAACAGGGTGACGGGGATACGAGCCTGGATCAAATAGGCCGCGGCGCTTAATCCGGCCGGCCCGGCGCCGGCGATGAGAACTCGATCGGTCATATGTTTACGGCGCCGTCCAGCCGCCGTCGACCATGAGGGTCGTACCGGTGATCAGGGCGGCGGCGGGCGAGGCCAGGAAGACCACGGCGCCCACCACGTCACCGACCTGGCCCAGGCGGCCCATGGGAATGCGGGAGGTGAGTTGTTCGGCATAGCCCGGCTGGGCCAGGCGGCTGGCCAGTAGGGGTGTTTCGATGGCGGTGGGGCCCACGGCGACCACGCGGATATTACGGGTCGCCAATTCGATGGCCGCCGATTTCGTCAAGCCCTCGATGAAATGCTTGCTGCCGGAATATATCGAGGAGCTGGGCCGCCCCACCTTGCCGAAGGTGGAGGAGATATTGATGATCACGCCGCTGCCCTGGCGGTCCATGATCCTGGCCGCCGTCTGGGCGACCAGAAAGGCGGCCCGGATGTTGAGATTCAATATGGTATCAAGGGAGGCAACATCGGCCTCCAAAAACGGCTGCGCAATATTGGTGCCGGCGTTGTTGACCAGGATATCCAGGCGGTCCATAGCCCCGAAGGCGGCGGCAAGAGCATCATCGTCGGTGATATCGCAGACCATGGCCCGGGCCCGCCCGCCCTTGGCCTCGATTTCCGCCGCCAGTTCCTCGATCTCCGATGCGGTGCGGGCCATGACGATAACCTCCGCCCCCGCCTCGGCCAGGGCCAGGGCGCAGCCCCGCCCAATGCCCCGGCCCGCGCCGGTGACCAGGGCGACCTGGCCGTCGACCCGCATGGACGGCAGGATCGTATTCGTTTCACTCATAAGTTATTTCACACATAGGGGGTTTCCTTACACGACTTCCGAGACGATGACGTTCAACAGCACCTGGCGCCTTTCTTCCTTGACCATTTTCACGGCCCGGGCCAGGGCGTCGGGCAGGGCGTCGGGGTCAGTCACCCGCTCCCCATAACCGCCACAGGATTCGATGATCATTTCGTAATCCGGGGCGGGATCGATGCGGGAGAGGGGGATATCGTTGCCCGTCAATGCCTTGCCGTCGGGGTACATGGCCTTGGTGGCCCGGCGCACCGCGCCCCAGCCGTGGTTGTTGACGATGATGAACAGGATCGGCAGGTCATAGGCCCGGGCGCAATAATGCGCCGCCATGGGATTGCCAAAGAAATAGGAGCCATCGCCGATCGCCGCGATGATCATGTCATCGGGCGCCGCCAGCTTGGCGCCGAGCGCCGCGCCCATGCCCCAGCCCAGTCCACCGGCCGGGCTGGGCCCGTAGTAACGGCCGGGCCGGGTCAGGTCCGCATGGGGTGCGGCCACGCCCATTTCGTTGACCAGTATGGTCTCGTCGTCCAGCAATTCGCCCACGCATTGGGCCAGCCAGGCGGGATGGATCGGTTCCGCCTGCCGGGCCTTGTCCCGAACACCCTGCCACTTGTCGCGGACCTCGGCTCGGGCCTCGGCAACGCGGGATCGTCTGGCGGTGATCTTTTCGCCATCCATGCCCGCCATGGCCTCGCTCAACGAGGGCAAGGCCGCCACGGCATCCGCCGCGATGGACAGCACGGACGGGAAACTGCGGATCGGATAGCGGCTGAACAGAGGGTCTTGCGCTAGGTGGATCACCTTGGCCGAAGGATGCACGGGATCGGTGGCGGGTATCCAGGGCACATCGCAATCCAGCGCCAGTACCGCGTCCGCCTGGGCCAGATGGGGGGACGGTTCATAATCCAGATGCATGGAATGGTCCGTGGGGAGGCATAGATAGCGCGGCACATGGGTAATCACCGGAATGGCGTAACGTTCCGCCAGTTCCGCCAAATGGCCCGCCGCCGCCGGGGACTTGCCCACATCGGCGGTGATGATCAACGGATTTTCCGCCGCCATCAATATTTCCGCCGCCCTGGCGATCTGATCGGGGTCCGGGTGCGCGATACCCGTGGGCGCGGCACGACGCGGCGCCGATGAGGGCACCGCCGGCGAGGCCAGCACTTCACGGGGAATGGACAGATAGACCGGACCCTGGATGTCCGATTGACTGATGGTGAGCGCCCGGTCGATGACCATGTCAACCTCTCCCGCGGCGCGTAGTTCGTAATCCCACTTCACCAACTCCCGCAGCATGCCGGCCTGATCGAACATCTCCTGGGCCCAATGGATATGCCGGCTGCGGGTGCCCGCCGCCAGGCCCGCATGTTCGGTCCAGGGCGTGCGCCCGGCCATCAACAACAGGGGTACATTGGTGCGGTAGGCATTGGTCAGGGCGCAAATGGCATTCGATGTGCCCACATTGACATGCAGCATGACCGCCAATGGCTTGCCCGTGACCATGGCATAGCCATGCGCCATGGAGACCGCGACATTCTCGTGCGGGATGACCAGGGCCTGGGGCCCATCATCTTCCCCGGCCTGGGCGATAGCCTCGATAATCGGCGGGAAATCCGTGCCCGCGTTGGCCAGAAAGTATTCGATACCCGCCGCCCGCAGGCGCGCCAAAATGGCGTGACCGACATTCGTGGTGGTCGCTGCCGTAACTTGGAGGTTGTCGTTCATGGTTCAGTTTCCTCTCCTGTCGCCGGCGATAATCGCGGCGGCGGCGCCTTTGTCATCCAGCACCTTATCCAAATCAATATCACCGGCGCCAGGCACCTGGATCACCGTGTAGGTAAATTCATCCGCCGCCAGGGGAATGGTCGCATCCAGACCCATCTTGGCGCCGACGCCGTCGTCCGTGGTGGTCGGATCCAATTTAGAACCCTGGGTGTTGCTGACCACCAGTAAATCCTGGTCCGCCTGAAAGCGGGTTGCCACGGCCCATTCCACCGATTCCGGGTCGTGAATATCGACATCCTCGTCGACCACGATCACCTGCTTGATGTCGTAATGGCCGGCAAAGGCGCCCAGCATGATGTTCTTGGCCTGACCTTCCTGTTTCTTGGCAATCCTGACCACCAGATGATAACGGCAAACACCGCCACGGGACAGATGCACGTCCAAGACCGCAGGGTCATTGCGCTGCATGGTCTCCAGCAAGGTCGCCTCGCGCGGCAGGCCGCCCAGCAGCAGATGCTCCATGCCGCCACCGACGATGGTGTGAAAGATCGGCGCCTCCCGGTGGGTGATCGCGTCCACCTGGATCACGTGGCGGTTGGCCTGGCGGCCGTAATATTGCGGAAACTCGCCGAATGGCCCCTCGGGCTCCGCCACGCCGGGCAGCACTCTGCCCTCGAGCACGATTTCGGCCCGCGCCGGCACGCGGACATTGTTGGTCTTGCATTTCACCATCTCGACCGGCGCGCCATGCAGGGCGCCAGTGATCTCCATCTCATCGAAATCCAGGGGCACGACGGCCTGGCTGGCCAAAAGCGCCGCCGGATCGACGCCGATGACGATGGCCACTTCCAGGGCCTCGCCGACCTCCTCCGCCAACTGGGCGTAGGTCCAGGTATGGCGCGGCAGCAGCAGGACGCCGATGCGGTCGGGGCCGCTGATCTGGCAGCGGTGGATGGAAACGTTTTGGATGCCGTTTTTGGGATTGCGGGAAATCATCAGCCCGGCGGCAATATAGGGCCCGCTGTCGAGTTCGTTGTGGGTCGGCACGGGTAGCTGGGCGTTGATATCCACATCCCTGTGGACCACCGCCTGCACCGGGCCGTCTTCAACCTCAACCCAAGGGACGGGATTGCGCACGGCGTCCTGATAGCGTTGGATCACCTCGTCCTCGCTGACGGCGAGGCAATCGCCGATCCAGGCGCGCGAGGCCAGCAGGTTCGCCACCACCGGCACCGCATGGCCGTCGGGACCGGGGAACAACACCGCCTTGTCCCGTTCCAGGCGTTGGGAGACGGCGGCCAGCTCGTATTTCAGGCCCAGGCCGAGCTTGGCCACTTCCAGACGATCCGTGGCGGACAGATGGGTCAGCCATTCTCGCAGGTCGCGGCTGCAATGGTTGGCAGTTGGTGCGCCGCTCGCCATCAAGACTCACTCCTCATCAGCGGTTTCAATTCCTTGGGCGCAAAGGCCGTCAATTCGCGCTTCATAACCTTGCCGGTCCCATTGCGCGGCAATTCGTCCAAGAACACAACGTATTTGGGCTTCTTATAGCTGGCGATCAGACTCCGGCAATGACCGATCACCTCATCGTCCGAAAGCCTAGCCCCCGCCGCCGATTCAATAAAGGCCGCCACCGCCTCGCCATACATCTCGTCCCGAACGCCCACCACCGCCGCATCTACGATGTCCTCGTGGCTGATCAAGGCGGCCTCGACCTCCTTGGAATAAATGTTGAAACCGCCCGAGAGAATCATGTCCTTCTTGCGGTCGGAGATATAGAGGTAGCCGTCCGCATCCCGGTAACCCAGATCGCCCGTATGCAGCCAGCCGTCCCGCAGGGCGGCGGCGGTTTCCTCCGGCCGGTTCAAATAGCCCTTCATCACCGTGTAGGCGCCGGGCGGGCCGGAACGGACCAGCAGTTCACCGATCTCGCCCGTGGGCAGATCCACGCCGGCATCATTCACCACGCGCACTTCAATGCCCGGCGTGGGCCGCCCCACCGAGGTCGGGTGGGTGAACTGTTCCTCGTGGGACAGCGAGGTGACGCCGCCTGCCTCGGTCATGGCGAAGAACGAGACCAGCTTGGTACCGGGCAGCAGTTCTAGAAATTCCTGCTTCAAGGCCACGGGAAAAGCCTCGCCCGTCACCACGACCCGGCGCAAGCCCCGACACCTGGCGGGATCCTTGGCGATTTCCGGCAGTATCATGCGGCACACCGTGGGCACCATGCCCATCACCGTCACGCCATGTTTTTCGATCAAGTCCACCGCGCCTGGCGGATCGAAACTTTCCATGACCACGATGGTGGCGCCCAGGGTCAAGGCATTGCACAGCCGGGCCATGCCGGTGCGATGAGGCAGCGGCGTGACCACGAGAAACACATCGTTCGCGGAAAGGTCCCATTCCACCGCATGGATGAAACCATGCTGGATCAACACATTGGCGTGGGTGATGATGGCGCCCTTTGGACGGCCCGTGGTGCCGGAGGTGTAGTTGATCAGGCATTCATCTTGATCGGCGGGAATTTCAGGCAGGGCGCCGGTGCTTTCCAACAATTCCGCCATGGCCATGGAACCCGCCACGGCGCCGCCGACACAGACGCTTTGCCGCCCCGCCAGCACCCCCTCCAAGGCTGCCCGCTGATCCATGTGGAAGACGACAATCCGGGCGTCGCAATCCTGACAGAAATCCGTCAACTCCGGCACGCTCATGCGCGTGGTGACGGGGACAGCCACGGCGCCCAGGGTGAAGGCGGCATAGAGCAATTGCACGAATTCCAGGCCATTGGGCAGATACAGCACGATCTTCTGGTCCCGCCCCAGGCCCAATGCGGCCAGCCCGGCGGCCACATGCTGGATGGATCCGTGCAGATCGCCGTAACTGATGGCGGCATCGCCGCAGATCACCGCCGTCTTCTCCGGGTGCCGTTCCGCAAACGCGGCCAGCACGGCTTCCAGCCGCATGGCCTAGGCTTCCACTACGTTGAAGGCGGGATAGGCGGTTTCAGCGTCGATGGCGTCCCAGGCCAGCTCGACCCGCTGGCCGATGGCCACTTTGTCCGGCTCCATATTCATCACGTTGCCCAGGATTCGCACGCCTTCGTCCAATTCCACCGACACCACGGACAGAGGCAAACGCCCCTCCATCCCTGGGCCCGGCACCCGCACGATGGTGCAGGCGTAGATTACGCCGGTGCCGGCGACCTGGCGCCATTCCAGATTGCGCTTGCCGGTATAGATGCTGAGGGGGCGGGGGTAATGTTGGAACTGTTTTGTATCGGGGCAGTATTGCAGCCACAATTCGCCGGCCTTGGTGCCTTGCCAGAAGGTCTCCGTGTCAACAAAACGGTTGGCCTTGGGCACCGGGCGTTGATTTTTTTGCTCCGCCATCTCAAGCCTCCAATATCATGGCGGCACTGGTCCCCCAGTTGCGCGCGTAGGGAATAACGCCGATGCCGGTGACAAGGGCGTTCTGCCTGTTGGCGACCTGCCGCCCACCCGCCTCGCCGAACAATTGCCGCACCGCCTCGGCCAGGTTCAAGCCGCCGCTGGCCAGTCCCGGCTGCCCGGCGGAGAGTTGCCCGCCGCCTGTGTTAAGCGGCAGTTCGCCCGTGCATGACAGATCCGTCGCCATGACATAGTCACTGCCCCGGCCTTTTTCACAGAATCCGAAATCCTCCAACTGCATCATCACGGCGATGGTGAAGTCATCGTAGGGGTGGAAACTGCCGATGTCGTCCGGCCCCAGGCCGGACTTGGCGAAGACCTTGGGCGCCAGTTCACTAAACCCAGTCTCTGTGATGTCGGCGACCGGGTCGGCGCCCTTGAAATTGGTCACCTCGGCATAGGCCGTTGGGCGGACCATTTTCCCGATGCCGAATTCCTTGGCCTTGGCTTCCGTGGTGACCAGAAAGGCATTGCCGCCGTCGCAGAACATGACGCAATCCAGCAGGCGCAGGGGATCGGCGATCATGCGGGAATTCATATAGTCTTCGACGCGCAACGGCTTCTTCAGCTTGGCGAAGGCATTATCGTTCAACAAGGCGCCCTCCCGCTGGGTTATGGCAATCTTGGCCAGGGCCTCATAGTTAAGGCCATATTGATGTTCATAGCGGCTCATCAATAGCCCGAACGCCGCCGGCGGTCCCAAGACCCCCACAGGATCCTGAAACTCGCCGCGCCAGGCGCCGTAGTTGGCGGACCAGTTCGTGCTGGGCGCATCCGCCGAGAGCACGACCGCCACCTCCGCCTGTCCATCACGGATGGCGGCGGCGGCGCGGGCGACCCCGCCCGTGGCCGAACAGCCGCCGATGCCGCCATAATTCAGCCAGCTTGGCGACAGGCCCAGCGCCTCGCACATATAGACGGCATAGAAGGCATTGGCGCATTCACTCAGGGGTACATTGACCGACAGGCCGTCCACCACGGCTTTTTCAATGCCCGTGGCCGCCAGCAAATCCGCGAAAGCCTCTCCCGCGAAATCATAGGCGCTGCGTCCGCTTTTGAATTCCACCGCCGTTTCCGCATAACCGGCAATGACGATGCTGTCCTTTGACATGGCCGCCCCTCCCTCGAAATTTTCTTCTTGGGGGCAATGCTACACGGATTTCGTCGGCTTTGCCTTCGATGTTTACGCCGTGATACCGTAAGTCCGATCTCTATTGCGAGGAAACGGCCATGAGCACCGAGAAACGAGAGACCAAGAAGGTCCCGACCTATTGTTTTCAATGTGTCTCCGGCCCCGATCTGATCAAGGTCGAGGTCGAGGACGGCATCGCGACGCGGATCGAGCCGAACCTGAATATCTGTGGCCAGCATCCGGGCAAGGGCACGCCCTGCGTCAAGGCCTATGGCCTGGTGCAAAAGACCTATAATCCCAACCGGGTCGCCCAGCCCATGAAGCGGACCAATCCGAAGAAAGGCCGCCACGAAGACCCCGGCTTCGTCCCCATTAGCTGGGACGAGGCCCTGGACACCGTGGCCGACAAGCTGAAGAAGATCCGCGAGATGGGGCTGAAGGATAATTCCGGCTATCCGCGCCTGGCTGTCTCGTTCGGGGGCGGCGGCACGCCGACCCGGTTCATGGGCAGTTTCCCCGCGTTACTGGCGGCCTGGGGCCCGGCCGATCTGGGCTTCGGCGCCGG
Source organism: Alphaproteobacteria bacterium (assembly GCA_029937535.1). Taxonomy (GTDB): domain Bacteria; phylum Pseudomonadota; class Alphaproteobacteria. The sequence continues at coordinate 7,692 of JAPYPT010000096.1, read as the reverse complement.
GCAGGGCGTGAAATGCTATCATTCGGAGCATCTCTACGGCGAACTGTGGCAGCGCGCCTTTACCCTGGCCGTGGACAGCCCCTATTGCGAATACGTCATCAACTGCGGCAACAACGTCGATGCCTCGGGCGGCGCCACGGGCGTTCGCCGCGGGGCGGAAGCCCGGCGCCGTGGCCTGAAACGGGTGATGGTGGAGCCGCATCTGTCCGTCACCGGCGCCATGTCGGCGGAATGGGTGCCGATCAAGCCCAAGACCGATGCCGCTTTTCTGTACGCCGTCATCCACCGCATCATCCAGGAACGGGGTTGGGCCGAGGTTTGCGATGTGCGCTTCCTCAAGGAGGACACCACCTCGCCCTACCTGGTGGGGCCGAACGGCTATTATCTGCGGGAGCCGGAGACGGAAAAGCCCCTGATCTGGGATCTGGCCGACGGCCGCGCCAAGCCCTTCGACGCCAATATCGAGGACGCCGCCCTGGATGGCCGATACACCGTCACCGGCCTGGAACTGGGCGCCGATGACGAGGTCTGGCGCCACGAGAGCGTCGAGGTGAAACCGGCGTTCCAGATGCTGCTGGATCACATGGCTGCATACACGCCTGAATGGGCCGAGGGGGAATGCGATGTCCCGGCGGAGACCATTCGCCGGGTCGGCGATGAGTTCGTGGCCCATGCCAGGGTGGGCGAGACCATCGAGATCGAGGGCGAAACCCTGCCGCTGCGTCCCGTCGGCGTGATGCTGGGCAAGAGCGTCAACAACGGACCGGGCGGCTATCACGCGGTCTGGGCGCGGACCTTGTTGAGCGTGCTGGTCGGCGCCATCGAGGTACCCGGCGCCAACTTGGGCACCAAGGTGCGCCTGAACCGGCCCGCCAACAACAAACATCTCAGCGCCGTCTCCTCCCGCGACGGCATCATGGATTTCCCCTTCAACGATACCTCCAAGGACGGCTGGGCCAGCCAGCCGAGCATCCGCAACGGCTATAACACCCTGGTGCCGCTATCTTCCTCCTCGCCCTGGGCCCCGGCGCTGGGACCGGCGCATCTGCCCTGGCTGTTTCAAAAGGAGGCGCCCGATAACTGGCCCCGTCCCACATTGCCCGATATGTGGATCTGTTACCGCACCAACCCCGCCATTTCGTCGTGGAACGCGCCGGAAGTGGCCGAACGCATCGCCGAATTCCCCTTCACCGTCGCCTTCGCCTACACCAAGGATGAGACCAACCACATGGCGGATATCATCCTTCCGGAGGCAACGGATCTGGAAAGCCTGCAATTGAGCCGTATCGGCGGCACCGGTTCCGGGGAGCAGTTCTGGAAACATCAGGGCTGGATGATCCGCCAGCCGGTGGTGGAGCCCACCGTGGACGCCATGGACATGACCGACATCGCCACCGAGCTGTGCCAGCGCGCCGGTTTCCTGGGCGCCTACAACATGGCCATCAACAAGGGCGCGGCGGGGATGAAGCTGGTTAGCGACACGTTTGACTATGGCCTGGAGGGCGATGTTGCCTACGACCGAGACGAGATCTGGGACCGGGTGGCCAAGGCGGCCAGCCATGACCTGAGCGATGGCGAAGACATCCACGGCATCGATTGGTTCAAGGAACATGGCTATATGCTGCGCGATTTCGCCCAGCGTGAATGGTACCTCTACCCCTATTTGAAGGAGCGCGGCATCCGGTTCGAGTTGCCCTATCAGGAGCGCATCAAGCGCCACGGCATCCAGCTCGCCAACCGCCTGCACGAGGTCGGCGTGGAATGGTGGGACAAGCAATTGAAAGACTACGACCCCCTGCCGAAGTACGAATCATTCCCCGATATCTGGACCGACTTCGTGCGCGAAAAGGGCCAGGACCCGGACGATTTTCCGTTCTGGGCCCTGACCGCGCGCAGCATGCAATACGCCTGGGGCGCCAACGTCGGGCTTCCCCTGATTTACGAGGTGGCGGAGAACGTCGCCGGCCATTCCGGCATCATCCTCAACAAAGGCGCGGCCGAGCGCCTGGGCATCGCCCAGAATGATCCAGTGGTAATCACCTCCGCCACCGGGGTGACGCGGGGCCGGGCCGTGCTGCGCCACGGCATCCGCCCGGACACGGTGCTGATGATCGGCCAGTTCGACCATTGGGCAACGCCCTTCGCCAAGGATCTGAACCTGCCCAGCCTGAATTCCGTGACGGATATATCGCTCTCCCTGACCGACGGCACGGGCAGTGGTTCCGACATCGTGCGGGTCTCCATCGCCAAGGACACCGCCCGATGACAAGTCGGTTCGGCATGGTGATCGACCTGAATAGCTGCGTCGGCTGCCAGACCTGCACCATCGCCTGCAAGCATGCCAACGACACGCCGCCCGGCGTGCAATGGCGCAAGGTGATCGATGTGGAACTGGGCCAGTTTCCCAATGTGGAACGCCTCTTTCTGGTCACCGGCTGTCAGCATTGCGCGGAGCCGCCCTGCGTGCCCGTCTGCCCCACGGGCGCCACCCGGCAACGGGCCGATGGCCTGGTCACCATGAATTACGACACCTGCATCGGCTGCGGCTATTGCGCCGTGGCCTGCCCCTATCAGGCCCGCACCATCGTGCACGAGCAGAATTTTTACTACGGGCTGCCCACTGTCCAGGAAGTCAAGACCGCCCACCACGACCGCATTGGCGTCGCCAACAAATGCACCTTCTGCATCGATCGCGTGGATGACGGTTTGGCCCAGGGCCTGACGCCGGGGGTGGATCCGGACGCCACGCCGGCCTGCGCCAATTCCTGCATCGCCACGGCGATCCATTTCGGTGATTTTAACGACCCCGACAGTGCCGTCAGCCAGCTAGCGGCCGGCGGGCGCGCCTTTCAGATGCACGAGGAGCTGGGCACGGACCCGCAGGTCAAATACCTCTACGGTCTGGACAACAGCACGCCGGGACGGGCGGCCTTGGCGGACGATGTGGACGAGGCGGCCCTGCAAGACCCCGGCAATCCCCTGGTCGGGCAAATGCAGACCTTTTGGGACTGGCGCGCGGCGATGAATTTCACCCTGGGCGGAATGAGCGCGGGCCTGGTGATCCTGGCCTGGCTGGCCCATGTCACGGGCGGCCTGGACCAAGACAGCTTGGGGATCTTCAATGTGATCGCGGGGCTGGGCATGGCCGTGGGTTTGTTCTGCGTGTTTCTGGAGATCGCCCGCAAGGCGCGTTTCCTGCATGTCCTCATCCGCCCGCAGACTTCCTGGATGACGCGGGAAACCTATGCCGTCGCCCTGTTCTACCCCGCCCTGCTGGCCGACCTGATCTGGCCGTCCGAAGGCCTGCACCTGGTGCTGGCCGTATCGGCGGCGGCCTTCCTCTATTGCCAGGCCCGCATTCTGCCCGCCGCCAAGGGTATCCCTGCCTGGCGCGCACCCTTGATGCCCTGGATGCTGCTGGCCACGGGCCTGCTGGAAGGCGCCGGCCTGCTGGCCATCGCCGCCGATGTGCTACCTGGCGCTGAAGGTGCGGCGGTCATGGCCGCTGGGGCGGGCGGTGTTCTGGCCGTACTCAATGCCATCCTGTGGCGCAACTATATCGGCGCGGCCAAAGCCAACGGCATCGGCCCCCTGGCCCGCGCGGTGTTGTCAAACTTGACCCCGGGCCTGCGCATCGTCGGTCATGCCCTGCCCCTGCTGGGCTTCGCCCTGTTCCTCAGCCTGTTTCCCGAGCAACCCTTCGTCGCCGCCATCGCCGGCCTGGGCGCCGTCTCGGGCGGCGCCTGGTGGAAATTCACCCTCATCACCAAAGCCAGCCACCAACAAGGCTTCGCCCTGCCCAAGGTGCCGCAGCGCGGTTCGGGCACACGTGCAGCACCGGCCAGAATGGGCACGGCAGTCTGAGATTAGACAAAAAAAATAGAACAAATTACTTGAAATAATTACGATTATAATTATATTTCTGACGAGAAAGTTAGAACAATATGGAATTTGAGTGGGACCTTAGTAAGAACCACGGCAATATTGCAAAGCACGGCATAGCTTTTGAAACTGCGGTCGAAATCTTTCAAGGTCCCACACTTGATTGGATCGATAGCCGGTATAACTACGGAGAACAACGGACAATCAGCATTGGCAGGATTAAAAATGTCTTGATCGTGGTTGTCGTTCACACAGATCGAGGCGATGTCACCCGAATAATCTCTGCTAGGCCGGCAAAACGAGCAGAAAGACAACAATATGGCGCAGAAATTCAAAAAAGAACTAACACTTGAAGAACTCGCCGCCCTGCCGGACGAGGCCATCAATACGTCGGACATACCGGAACTTGATGAGAATTTCTGGGCAAATGCCCGTGTGGTAATGCCCAAGGAGCGGGGCAAGACACAGATCACGGCCAAGTTTGATGCTGACATGGTCGAATGGTTCAAACGACAAGGCCGGGGCTATCAAGGCCGCATGAACGCGGTCCTCCGCTCGTTTTATGAGGCCAAGCGGGACCTGAAGCATTAAGTCGCTGGCGACTAAACCAAAAGGCAGGGAGCTATTCCACCCGTCTTGTGGTGTCCGATACCATGACGGCGATGACTTCCTCGGTGCAGATCTCTTTTTCCATCAGCATCCTGTGCAGGGCGCAATCCTTGTCCGTGACGGCGGAGAGCATATGATCGGACGTGCCCTTGCCCGTGGCAACATAGGAAATCACGGAAAGGGCCGTGCTGGCATACTGAACGGCGGGCGGTATAACCGCCAAAAGGGCGCAATTGCTCAACACGCCCGCGCACAAAATTAGTAGTAGCGCCCTCATTCCCTGCTCCGTTTAGCGGATTGTACGGTTTCTTAACTGAACCTGTTGCCGCCAGCTAAGCGCCAAACGGGGGAAATGGCAACCAAAACCATGCGCGAGGGCTAGGATTTCTTCTGCATTCGCCAGGCAACATTGCCTCCCCGTTGTCCGAAATTATGGATAAAATGCCCTGTCGCGGAAAATTCAGGGAGAACGCCATGAACAACATCAACGTCAACGGCATGGCCCATGTGATTCTGACGGTCAGCCAGTTCGAGGCGGCCAAATCCTTCTATTCCCGGCTGATGCCGGCATTGGGGCTTGAATGCGTCTTTGACGGCAGCGAAATGTGCTATTTCGTCGGTGCCCGCACGGCGCTGGGCATCCAGCCCTGTGCGCCCGAACATGCGGGCGAACGTTTCGTCCAGGGCCGCGTCGGGTTGCATCATATTTGCTTCCGAGCCCGGTCCAGGGCGGATGTGGATACGGTCGCGGCGCTGTTGGTGGAGATGGACGCTCATATCGTCAGCCCGGCCAAGGAAGGCCCCTGGGCGCCCGGATATTACTATGTGCTATTCGAGGACCCAGACGGCATCCGCGTCGAGGTCAATTTCGTCCCCGGCCAGGGCGTGCTGGCGGCGGACGAAAGCTTCAACCCCGGCGGTGATTACCACTGATCCTTAGGCGCTATTCCGCCGCCTCCGCCCCCTGCCCCTTGAGGAAACCGGCGAGCTGGCGGTCGTGACGGCTCATGGCGGAGCGGGCGGCGTCCTGGGTCCAGGGCTGCCAGCGGGGATCGGCGCCTTCGGGCAGATCGCCCATGACCGTGACCCGCTGGATAATGCGCTCTTCATCGAAATCGTTGAGGACGCAATGCTGGGTCGCCCGGTTGTCCCACATCCCGATAGTGCCCGCGCTCCAATGGTAGCGCACGGTGAATTGCGGGTTTTGCACCCAGCGGGTCAGAAAGCGCAGCATGGCGTCGCTTTCCGGGCCGCTCATCTCGACAATGCGGCGGGTGAAATGCTCGTTCACGTACAGCGCCTTGCGGCCCGTCTCCGGGTGGGTGCGGACCACCGGGTGGATGGCCATGCGATCGGAGCGGTCGTGGGGATGGGCATCGTGCAGGGCGCTGAGCCCTTCGCACATGTCCCGCATGGGCGGTGACAGGGCCTCAAACGCCGCGCACAGGCTGGTCCACATGGTATCGCCGCCCGAGTCAGGGCATGTCAACATGTTCAGGATCGACATCAGGGCCGGTTGCGGCAGGAACGTCAGATCCGTATGCCATTCATCCGCGATGCCGCCCTGGCTGGCGGTCAACTGAAAAATCTCCGGGTATTCGATATCGTTTCTTTCCGAGAGATTGGGATGGCCTTCCAAAGGCCCGAAGGGGCGGCCAAAGGCCACGTGCTCTTCCTGGCTCATATGCTGGCCGGGAAAGAACAGCACCATGTGTTCGTTCAGCAGGCGCTTGATCTCGGCGATATCGCCTGCGTCCGCCTGAGCCAGTTTAATGCCATGCACCTCCGCCCCGAGCGCGCCCGCAAGGCGTTTTACATCCCATTGATTGGTGGTCCGTTCCGCAGCCATCACATCCACCCCGCGCCAAAAAAACCCAATATTGTGTGTAGCATACGCGCAATTTTGCGCCGGGCCAGCAATGAGGCTAATCTTGGCACATGTAACTTGAGAGGATGCTGACCATGACAGGACGGATCATCGACGCCGACGGCCATATTTGCGAAACCAAATCCCTGTGGGAGGAATATATCCCCCAGGCCTACCGGGACCGAGCCATCCGCATTGAGCGGGGCCCGGACGGCCAGGACCGAACCTGGGTCAACGGCGTGGTGCGCGAGGATCTTCTGCCCGCCATGGCCTGCGTGCCCTGGGGCATGGACGATCCCGCCAATATCCCCACCTGGGACGACATCACGCCCGGCTCTCATGACGGCGGCGCGCGGGTCGCGGTCATGGACGAGGAGGGTATCGAACGTAGCTTGTTATTCCCCTCCATGTACCTGCTGTCGGGCGATATCGCGGATGCGGAAGTCGCGGCGGCCGGCTGTCACGCCTACAACGAATGGATCGCCGATATGTGCAAGGACGGCCAGGGCCGCCTGGATGCGGTCGGTCTGGCGCCCCTGCAAAGCGTCGATGCGGCCACCAGGGAGGTCGCCCATATCGCTCAGCTTGGCCTGAAGGGCGTTGCCTTTCGGCCCGAACGCTATAACGGCCTGGCCCTCAACGACGAGGCTCTGGCGCCATTCTGGAACGCCGTGGCGGACCAGGGCCTGTTCGCCGCCGTGCACGGCAGTTTCGGCTCCCACATGCCCAGCTTCGCCAACAGCCGTTACACCAACACCTATTTCACCCACATGATCTGCCACCCGTTCGAGCAGATGGCCGCCTGCATGGATATCGTCGCCGGCGGCGTCTTGCAGCGCCACCCCGGTCTGCGCGTGGCCTTCCTGGAATCCGGTCTGGGCTGGCTGGAATACTGGCTGGGCCGCATGGACGAGCATTTCGAGGTCATGGGCGCCCAGGTCCCATGGCTGACCCAGCGCCCCTCGGAGCTGTTCAAGGAACAGTGCTTCATCTCCATCGAGGCGGACGAGGCCCACCGTCTGCCGAAAATCCAGGCCCTCGGCTTGGAAAAATGCGTCTTCTGGGGCGCCGACTACCCCCACGACGACTGCACCTACCCCGGCGCCGTGAAGGAATTAGAAGAGAATTTAGCACCCATCGACCAGGATTTGGCCGATTTGATCCGCCACGGCAACGCGGCGCGGTTCATGGGTCTAAATTGAGTCAATTGGCTGCAAATCGCGGTATTTGTCCATCATTTGATTGACAACTGCATCATTTTGTTTATATTGTTGCCTTCGTGGCGACCGGTGGATAGTTGAAATGAACGATACGGTGCAATCCCGGGTAACGCC
>JAPYPT010000419.1 GCA_029937535.1 Alphaproteobacteria bacterium | reverse complement strand
GTTGATCGCCATGCCCACCATGGGCGATCCGCGGTTTGAGCGGACGGTGATTTACATGTGCGCCCATTCGGCGGATGGCGCCATGGGTTTGGTTGTCAATAAGGCCGCCGACGAGATCGATTTCCCGGAGCTGTTGAGCCAGCTGGAAATCGAGACTGGGGAGATAAAGAACCCGATCCCGGTCCTCACCGGCGGCCCGGTGGAAACCGGCCGGGGTTTCGTGCTGCATTCCATGGATTACAGCCAGGATTCAACCCTCAAGGTAACCGAGGATGTCGGTCTGACCGCGACCGTGGATATCCTGCGCGCGATCGCGGAGGGTGAAGGACCGGACCGCAGTTTGCTGACCCTGGGCTATGCCGGCTGGTCGTCGGGCCAATTGGATCACGAGATCCAGGCCAATGGCTGGTTGAATGTTACCGCCGATGCCTCGATCCTATTTGATGCCGATTTGGGTAATAAATGGGACCGCGCCGTGCGTAAGGTTGGTATCGATCCCTCGTTCCTTTCGGCGGACGCGGGACACGCCTAGTCTCACGATATTTCGATATTTCGATAATTCTAGAAATATAGTTGTAATTTGCTCGTGATTGACCTACATTGTCATTCATGAATGACATTATTGATCTGCACACATCACCTGAACTGCAAATTGTTGCCGATGCCATGGAGGCGTTGGGCAATGAAACCCGTCTGGCGGTCTTCACCTTGTTGGTGCCGGCGGGACGGAGCGGCTTGACGGTGGGGGAAATCCAGTCGCGCCTCGGCGTGCCCGCCTCCACCTTGTCTCACCATCTTTCGCGCTTGATACAGGTGGATTTGATACGACAGGAACGCCAGGGGCGGAAACTGATCTGCCGGGCGAATTATCCGGCCATGGACGGGGTCCTGGCCTTTCTGACCCGGAACTGCTGCGCCGCCGATGGCGCACATGCCCGGCACGAACATACGGCTTCGGACGTTCAAGAAGGATCGGCGGCATGAGCGATATTTCCCTTTCCATCGCCGGCGCGGCGCGGCGGGTTTACACGTTTGACCGGGTCTGGCTGACAATTTTCGCGGGCCTGTTGCTGGGCGCCCTCCTGGTGCCGCTGCAAACCGCCTCCAGTGTCCGTTTCGCGGCCGACGGCCTGTTGCAAATTGCGCCATTCCTGGCCATTTCCATTGGCCTGGCAGCCTATGCCAAGGCCTCCGGCGCGGATAATCTGATCGCCAAGGTATTTCAGGGCCGGCCGGTGCAAATGGTCTTTGCCGCCGCCTTTTTCGGCGCCCTATCACCGTTCTGCTCGTGCGGCGTGATCCCATTGATCGCGGCTCTGTTGGCCATGGGCGTACCATTGGCCCCGGTCATGGCCTTCTGGCTGGCCTCTCCCTTGATGGACCCGCAGATGTTCCTGTTGACCATGGGCGCCTTGGGCCTGCCCTTCGCCATCGGCAAGACGGCGGCGGCGCTTGGTGTTGGACTGCTGGGCGGGTTCGCCACCATGACCCTGCAGCGCGCGGGCGGCTTTGCCATGCCACTCCGCGAAGGCATAGGCGATGGCGGCTGCGGCGCCGGTTCCGTGCGCAGCGACGGTGACGTGGTCTGGAAGTTTTGGCGGGACGCCGCACGGCGGTTGAAATTCACGGACGAGGCCTGGAGAACCACGATGTTCCTGGGCAAATGGCTATTGGTCGCCTTTCTGGCGGAAAGCGTCATGTTGGCCTATGTCCCGGCCGAAACCATTGCCGGTCTGTTGGGCGGCGACAGTTTCTGGGCCATTCCCCTGGCGGCCATTGTCGGCGTGCCGGCCTATATGAACGGCTTCGCCGCCATTCCCCTGATGTCCGGCCTGATGGAACTGGGCATGGCGCCAGGTGCCGCCATGGCGTTCATGGTAGCGGGCGGCGTGTCCTGCATTCCCGCCGCCATTGCCGTCTTTGCCCTGGTCCGCCCGCCGGTGTTTATCTGGTATCTCGGCCTGGCGCTGGTCGGCTCCCTGGGCGCGGGCGTCGGGTTTCAGCTCTTTATGACTTGAGGATTTCTCCGCCTGGGCCATAGTAGGCGCCATGAAGGAATTTCAACTGGCCCCGGCGCCCGAGGATGAACGCCTGACGCAACAGGTTGTCGGCATCGACCAGAATGGCGCCCCCATCGACACCCGCGTGGTCGTCGAACAACCCCTGACCCTGTATCTGAACGGCCAGGAAATCGTCACCATGATGACCGTCGGCGACCACCCCGATTGTCTGGCCGTGGGCTATCTGCTGAACCAGCATATGCTGGCCCCCGACGATAAATTGACCGCCATTGACCATGACGAGGAACTGGCCGTGGTCGTGGTGCGCACGGAACGGACCACGAATTTCGAGGAAAAACTGCAGAAGAAAACCCTGACCTCCGGCTGCGCCCAGGGCACGGCGTTCGGCGACCTTATGGAGCATTTCGACGAGATTGTTTTGGCCCGGGACGCGGTGTTGAAGACGTCGTGGATCTATAGCCTCAGCCGCAAGATCAACCAGCAACCCAGCCTGTATCTGACCGCGGGCGCCATCCACGGCTGCGTGCTGTGCGCCGAAGACCGGCCCCTGATCTATATGGAGGATGTGGGCCGCCACAACGCCATCGACAAGATCGCGGGCTGGATGTTCCTGAACGGCGAGGGCCCGGCGGGCAAGATTTTTTACACCACCGGGCGCCTGACATCGGAAATGGTCATCAAGACCGTGCGCATGGAAATCCCCATTCTGATTTCCCGCTCCGGCTTTACCGCCTGGGGCGTTGATTTGGCGCGCCAGGCCAACCTGACCCTGATCGGCCGGGCCAAGGGCAAGCGCTTCATGTGTCTGGCCGGCGAAGACCGTCTGATCTTCGATGCGGATGTGACGGGCGATGGCTGAAATCGCCGGTCTGCTGCTGGCCGGCGGCGGGGCCCGGCGCATGGGCGGTGGCGATAAATGCCTACGGCCCCTGGGCGGGCGTCCCTTGTTGGCCCATGTCATTGAACGGCTGGGGGGGCAGGTCGGTGAACTGATCCTGAA
>JAPYPT010000418.1 GCA_029937535.1 Alphaproteobacteria bacterium | reverse complement strand
ATCCCTGGCAGGCGTTCCTGCCGACCATGGCCGGCCGTGACATGGGCGGCTTGATAGAATCTCAGGAGCAAACCGCATCCGGCAAACAGAACCGCTCCCCCATCGGCACCGGGCCGTTCATATTTCAGGAGTGGCGCGGCGGTGACCGTATTATTGTCACCAAGAACCCGAACTACTGGGACAAGGATAAAATCCATCTGGACAAGATCATCTATCGCATCCTGCCCGACACCCAGACCCGCTTCGCCAGTTTGAGATCGGGCGACATAGACGTGATCTGGACGGACCGCGCCAACTCCATCCATCAGGCCGAGAAAGACGACGGTATCACGGTCTATAAGCAGGATGGCGGCGGTTCCGGGCTGTTATTGTTCAACGCATCGGCCCCGCCCCTGGACAGCAAAATCGTGCGCAATGCCGTGCGCCACGCCTTAAGCCAGGAAATCACCAATAAAGTCCTTTGGAAGGGTACCCGCTATTTCGCCGCGCATCCCATGCCCTTCAAGTGCGCCGGCGACGTCAGCTATCCCAAGCACGACCTTGCGAAAGCCAAGGCCTTGGTTGCGGAATATGGCAAACCAATCAGCCTCGAATATATGCACACCACCACGCCGCGCGGCAAGGAACTGGGCGAAATTGCCCAACAGTTGCTGAAAAAGGCGGGCATGAAGGTTAAATTGGTTCCCGTCGATCAAAGCATTTTGGTCAAGCGGGTCTTCACCAATAAATACATGATCAGCGGCTGGCGCGTGGCCGACGCCCTGGACGTGGGCCCACAGCTATTCGGTCTGTCTTATTCCAAGAGCCCGTACAACATCACCCGGCTCAAGACACCTGAAATCGATAAACTGGCGCTGGGCATGCGGATGGCGAAAACCATTAAAATCCGCGAAGAAATGCAGTGCAAGCTGGTCTCGCTGATCAACCAGAATGGCAACATGGCATTTGGCCCCGGCAACCGTTATCACGTCCTCTTGCAACCGAATATCAAAGGCATGCGTGGTTTCACCGGCGGCACCGCCTATGTCTGGTATCTTTGGAAGGACAAAAGCTAGACCGGCTGTTCGATTTCCGACGTCCTGGTTGGTAAATATAGCCAATGAGGTATCTGACAGCCCGGTTGGGACATCTGTTGGCGGTGTTGTTCGCCGTCACCTTCGTCACTTTCATGCTGGTCAACGTTCTGCCCGGCGATATCGCCTACGATATCGCCGGGCTTGATGCTTCGGAGGAAGAAGTCGAGGCGATCCGCGAGGAGATTGGCCTCAACCGCCCCGCTCTGTTGCGTTACGTGGAATGGCTGGGCGGCATCCTGACCGGCGATTGGGGCAAATCGTTCCGCACCTCGGAACCTGTCTGGGACGCGATCAAGTCCCGTTTTCCGGTCTCGCTGGAATTGGTCATCATCGCCCAGATCATGGCGTTGTTTTTGGCCCTGCCCCTGGGCATCATTTCCGCCCTGCGGGTCAACAGCCGCTTTGACCGTGTCGTCGCGGTGGGGGGCTTTTTCTGTCTTTCAGTGCCCAATTTCTTGATGGCGATCATCTTGATATTCGTTTTTGGCCTGTGGCTAAAATGGTTGCCGGTGACGGGCTATGAACCTTTATCCGAGGGCCTTTGGGCAAATCTCCGGAACTTTATCCTGCCGTCCGCCAGTTTCGCCCTTGCCGAATGGACCATACTGGCCCGTGTGCTGCGCGCGGACATGATCGGTGTTTTGCAGGAAGACTATATCTCCATGGCGCGGGCCAAGGGCATGCCCGTGCGGCGTATTTTGTGGGTGCATGCGCTCCGGCCATCATCTTTTTCAATGATCACGATCTTCGGCCTGCAAATGGGTGGATTGATCGGCGGCTCGATCATCATTGAGTCGATTTTTGCCCTGCCCGGGGTTGGGCGGCTGCTGGTCCAGGCGGTGTTCCTCCGTGATTTCATGGTCATCCAGGGCTGCGTCACCATTATCGCGGTGGCCTATGTGGTAATCAATTTCAGCGTCGATATTTGCTACGCATTGCTCGACCCCCGCATCAGGGTGGCGAGGTCTCATGGCTAGCGCAACGCAGGAAAATCTCAATCCCGGCTCCCTTCAGGACCGGGAAAACCGCGCCGCCCAGGAGGCCGCGCGCCGGCGCGGCCGTTTCGGCTGGTTTTTCTGGCTTCCCACCGCCTGGCTAAGCGCCATCATTTTCTGCGCCGTGTTCGCGGATCTATTGCCCCTGATGCCCAATGACGAAATGGATTTTCTGTCCCTCGGGGCGCCGCCCATGGCCACGGAAGAACATCTTCTCGGGACTGACTTGCAAGGCCGCGATATTCTTTCCCGCGTCCTTTATGGCGCCCGTGTTTCCCTGACCGTCGGTGTCGTGGCGACCGGTATCGGCATGACCTTTGGTCTGATGATCGGGCTGTTGGCGGGTTACTACAGAGGCCGAATCGAAACGTCCTTCAACCTGATCATTGATACCGTGCTCGCCATGCCGGGTTTGGTGGTGCTGTTGCTGGCCTCCGTCATATTCGGCGGCAGTCTGACCATTGTCAGTCTCTCATTGGGAGTCTTGTTGATACCGCCCTTCGCCAGGATCAGCCGGGCCAACACGTTGAATTTCGCACAGCGGGAATTTGTCGTCGCGGCAAAGGCCATGGGCGCGCGGGATTTACGCATCATCGTTATGGAAATTTTGCCCAACGTGGTGCTGCCCGTGGCCGCCTACGCCCTGGTTCTTGTCGCCGCGGCCATTGTCATCGAGGGCTCCTTGAGCTTCCTTGGCCTCTCCGTCCCCTCGCCCACGCCAAGCTGGGGCGGCATGATCGCCGAGGGCCGGGAAAACCTGGAGGACAGCCCGCACGTCAGTTTCATCCCAGCAGCGTTCATGTTTCTGACCGTGCTATCCTTCAATCTGGTCGGCGATGCTCTGCGCAGCAAATTGGCCGACCTGCGGGAAAGCGCGCTATAATTGATACCAACGTACGATAAGCAATCAATCGTCGGATAGCGGGAAGTGGCAGGCCACTTGGTGGCGGGCGGCGATCTCG
>JAPYPT010000417.1 GCA_029937535.1 Alphaproteobacteria bacterium | reverse complement strand
CGCATGCCGACGATCAACCAATTGATCCGCAAGCCGCGGCAAAAGCCCAAAGGCCGCAACAAGGTACCGGCTCTCGAAGCCTGCCCGCAAAAGCGTGGCGTTTGCACGAGGGTCTATACCACCACGCCGAAAAAGCCGAACTCGGCCCTGCGTAAGGTTGCCCGCGTGCGCCTGACCAACGGCTACGAGGTCACGTCGTATATCCCGGGCGAGGGTCATAACCTGCAGGAACATTCCGTGGTGATGATCCGCGGCGGCCGGGTCAAGGATTTGCCCGGCGTACGCTATCACGTCATTCGTGGCGTACTTGACACTCAGGGCGTCAAGGACCGGCGTCAGCGCCGTTCCAAATACGGCGCCAAGCGTCCGAAATAGCGGTATAGGGGAGAGAGCATATGTCCAGGCGACATCGCGCGGAAAAACGCGACATCCTGCCCGACGCAAAGTTCGGCGACCGGGTGCTGACGAAATTCATGAACAGTTTGATGGTGCATGGCAAGAAGTCCATCGCGGAAACCATCCTGTACGGCGCCCTCGACCGCATTGAGGAAAAGGCGCACCAGGATCCGGTACAGACTTTTCATCAGGCGCTGGAAAATGTGAAGCCGGCCATTGAGGTGCGCTCGCGCCGGGTTGGTGGCGCGACCTATCAGGTGCCCATCGAAGTGCGCTCCGACCGTAGTCAGGCTCTGGCCATTCGCTGGTTGATCGCCGCCGCCCGGGGGCGGTCCGAAAACACCATGGTGGAGCGCCTCTCGGGCGAACTGCTTGATGCCGCCAATGCGCGCGGCAATTCCGTAAAAAAGCGGGAAGACACCCACCGCATGGCAGAGGCCAATCGGGCCTTTTCTCATTACCGCTGGTAAGGCGGAAGCAAGGACACAACGAAGATGGCCCGGACCACTCCACTTGAGCGATACCGTAACATCGGCATCATGGCGCACATTGATGCCGGTAAGACCACGACCACGGAACGCGTTCTCTATTACACCGGCCGCAGCCATCGTATCGGCGAAGTGCATGACGGCGCGGCCACCATGGATTGGATGGAGCAGGAACAGGAACGGGGCATTACCATCACCTCCGCCGCCACGACCTGCGACTGGCGCGATCACCGCATTAACATCATCGACACCCCCGGACATGTGGACTTCACCATCGAAGTGGAACGTTCCTTGCGTGTCCTGGACGGCGCGGTCGCCGTATTCGATTCCGTGGCCGGTGTCGAGCCGCAGTCGGAGACGGTGTGGCGTCAGGCTGACAAGTATAACGTTCCGCGCATCTGCTTCGTGAACAAGATGGATCGGACAGGCGCTGATTTTTATCGCTGCGTCGATATGATGGTGGACCGTCTGGGCGCAACGCCCCTGGTGCTGCAGCTTCCCGTGGGTTTGGAGGCGAACTTTGCCGGCGTGATCGATCTTTTGAACGACCGCGCGATCATTTGGCAGAATGAAAACCTGGGCGCTGAATTCGATTACGTTGAGATTCCCGAAGACCTGAAGGAAGAGGCGGCCGACTACCGAGCGCGATTGATCGAAACGGCGGTGGAACAGGATGACGATGCCCTGGAAGCCTACCTCGAAGGCGACGAGCCGGACATGGAAACCCTGCAGCGCTGTATACGCAAGGGCACCTTGAACGGTGAATTCGTACCTGTGTTGTGCGGCAGCGCCTTTAAGAACAAGGGCGTGCAACCACTGTTGGATGCGGTGGTGGATTTCCTTCCCGCGCCGACCGATCTCGAGGCAATCGTTGGCAGCCATCCCGACCGCGATGAAGTGGTTCTGCGCAATTCCAGCGATGACGAGCCCTTTGCCGCCCTGGCCTTTAAGGTCATGACCGACCCCTTTGTGGGGACGTTGACATTTGTGCGGGTCTATTCCGGCGTGCTGGAAAGCGGCAGCACGGTCCTCAATTCCATCAAGGGCAAGCGCGAGCGCGTCGGCCGCATGCTGTTGATGCATGCCAACAGCCGAGAAGACGTGAAGGAGGCCCGCGCGGGCGATATACTGGCACTGTGCGGCCTGAAGGATACGACCACCGGCGACACCCTGTGCAATCCCTCCAACCTGGTCATTCTGGAACGCATGGAATTCCCCGACCCGGTGATCGAAGTGGCGGTGGAGCCCAAGACCAAACAGGACCAGGAAAAGATGGGCGCCGCGCTCAAGCGCCTGGCCGACGAAGATCCCTCCTTCCGGGTCACTTCGGATACGGAAAGCGGGCAGACGGTCATCAAGGGCATGGGTGAATTGCATCTGGAAATCCTGGTCGACCGCATGAAACGGGAATTCAAGGTCGACGCCAACGTCGGCGCGCCGCAGGTGGCATACCGGGAAACCATCGGAAGATCGGCCGACCTGGACTACACCCACAAAAAGCAGACCGGCGGTTCGGGCCAGTTCGCCCGCATCAAGTTGGTGTTGGAGCCGGGTGAATCCGGTTCGGGTGAGATATTCGATAGCAAGATCGTCGGCGGCAACGTGCCCAAGGAATATATTCCCGGCGTGGAAAAAGGCATCAAATCGGTGGCCTCGGGGGGTGTCCTCGCGGGCTTCCCGCTGATCGATTTCAAGGTCACCTTGGTGGATGGCGCCTATCACGACGTTGATAGTTCCGTGATGGCGTTCGAGATTGCGGCCCGCGCCGCTTTCCGGGAGCTGGTGATGTCGGCCAAGCCGAAATTGCTGGAGCCCATCATGCGGGTCGAGGTGGTGACGCCGGAGGATTATGTGGGTGACGTGATGGGCGATCTGAACCGTCGCCGCGGCCATATCACCGGCACCGAGCCCAGGGGCAATGCACAGGTCATTGCCTCCATGGTGCCGCTGGCGAACATGTTTGGCTATGTCAATAATTTGCGCTCGGCAACCCAAGGCCGGGCGCAATTTACGATGCATTTCGATCACTACGAACAAGTACCGCAGGCGGTGTCGGACGAAGTCCGCGCCAAGCTTGCTTGACACTGAAGGATCAAGCGAATGGCGAAGGCAAAATTTGAGCGCACGAAGCCCCATTGCAACGTTGGCA
>JAPYPT010000095.1:2345-17855 GCA_029937535.1 Alphaproteobacteria bacterium | reverse complement strand
GAGTGATTGGATCATCATAAGATAACCCATCACACGCTGGGACTAAACATCTAGTACCGCCTTGGCGATGATGTTGCGTTGAATTTCGTTGCTGCCGCCATAGATGGTCGCGGCCCGGCGCAGCAGGCGCTCCTGCATCAGGCCGACGCCATGGGCCGGTCCTATGGGCGGCTCGTTGCGCTCCATATCCTGGGCATCGGCGGGAAAGGGCGCCGCGTAGTTGCCAATGGCCTCGATCATCAGTTCGTTCAAGGTCTGCTCCACTTGAGTACCGCCAATCTTCAGGGTCGAGGCTTCCGGGCCCGGCGGCTGGCCCGCCGTTTCCTGGGCCAGAATGCGCAATTGGGTAAACTCGACGGCTTGCAGCGCGACCTCCGCCTGGGAAATTCTGGCCCGGAACGAGGCGTCCGCCAATATGCTTTTGCCGTTATCCAGCTCCACGCCGGCGATGGCTTTCAAACGCTCGACCTTGCGTTTTGATTTGCCCACGCCGGCAATGCCCGTGCGCTCATGACCCAGCAGGAACTTGGCGTAGGTCCAGCCCTTGTTCTCCTCGCCAATGCGGTTGGAAATGGGCACGCGCACGTCGTCGAAGAACACTTCGTTGAGGTAATGGTGGCCGTCGATGGAAATAATCGGCTTCACCGTGATGCCGGGCGTTTTCATGTCGATCAACAGAAACGAAATTCCCTGTTGCGGCTTGCAATCGGGATCGGTACGCACCAGACAGAACATCCAGTCCGCATGGTGGGCATGAGAGGTCCAGATCTTATGGCCGTTGACCACATAGTCATCGCCACTCCGCACCGCACGGGTGGAGAGCGACGCCAGATCGGAGCCCGAGCCAGGTTCCGAATAGCCCTGGCACCAGAACTTTTCGCCCGCGATGATGGGCCCCAGATGCTGTTCCTTTTGGGCATCCGTGCCGAAGGCGCAGATCACCGGGCCAACCATGGAAATGCCAAAGGGGCTTTGCCGGGGGCAATCGGCCGCCTGATATTCCGCATCGTAGATATATTTTTGCATCGCGTTCCAGCCGGTACCGCCAAATTCCACCGGCCAGTTCGGCGCCCCCCAGCCTTTTTCGTTCAATAGCTTTTGCCAGGTGCGGGTAAAATCTTGCGGCACATAGGACGGTGCTAGGCGGACCCGGTCCTGTATCTCCTGGGGCAATTTGGTGGCGATGAAGTCACGCACCTCCGCCTGAAAGGCCAACTCCTCGGCGTTCAGAACCAAATCCATGGCGGCATCCTATCCTTACGAAAAATTCTACAAAGCGGCTTGCGCCAACATAACCGAAATTGCTTACATCCGGCTATGATGTTCGCCGCTGAATGGAAAGAACTAAGAAAAACTGCAATGCCGCCGCCAGCATCGAAACGGCAAAGATAGGCAGAAGCCCGAAGAACGTCGCAAAGATGCCCGCGAACAGAGGCAGCAGGAACGCCGGCGCCGTGATGGCGTTGAAATAGCCGCTATAGGCGGGGCGTTGTGCGTCGGGCGAAATCTCCATCAAAAAACCGATCACGGCGATGGTCAGGCCGTTGGCCAGGGCGCCGAGAACAAAGAATACGGCCACGAACAGGTACAAGGTTTGGCCTTCATCCATTGCGGGGGCGAGGCTGAGCAACAAAATCGCCGCGGGTGGGAATATGCGTCCAAAGGCGACCGCACGCAGCAGGCTGGCCTTGCCCAGCCGGTCGCCCCACCAGCCCCACAGGGCGTTCGAGGCCAAGGCGCCCGCCGTTTGCGCACCCAACAGCAGGGCGACGCGGGTCAGATCAAAACCGCCGTCATGGGCCTGGACTACATAGAACGGCATGGCCATGAGAACCGCGCCGCCGCACCATTGGGCGAAGACGAACAGCCGGAAGCGGCGGTCGGTGCGAAAGACCACCCAGCCGTCCCGCAAATACTGCAAGAAGGTCGGCTTTTCGGTCTGCTGTGATTTCGACTCCGGTTCGCCCAGGGTGGTGAATACGCCCGACGACAGGAACATCAGGAACGCCGCCATGGCGATGATCGCGGCGTATGATTGGGGGAACGGCAGATCGAGGGCCACCCGGTCGGCGATCGCCACGATACCCAGTGCCAACAGCCCACCGCCAAAGAACCGCGTTGCCAGCAGCCGGCTTCTCAATTCGCTGGCTATGGAGCGGGCAACGATATCATTGTAGGGAACGGCGACAATGCCGGAGACAAAGGCATAGGCCGTCCACAAGATCATCACGGCGGCCGCCAGTTGTACCTGGCTCCACCATGCGGCCGTCGCCAATACCAGGGCGAGCGCGGCCATGCAGCCGGCCCGGCCGAAGGCGCCGATTTTGTAGTAATACATACTGGCGCCATCGCGCTGGGCGAGGAAGCCGACGAAGAGCTGAGGAAACAGCCAGCCAAAGCGCAAGATCGCCGTGACGGCGCCGACCAGCACGGAACTGCCGGTCAGTTGGAACACCAGGGCCGAAATGATAGTCGCCGAATCGACCGCCGCCGAGCCGGCCTGAAAAGTGATGCCCGCCGTCGCCACGCGACCAAATTTCCGACCGCTGCTCATGGATTTCCATCACCTTTGGGATTATCTAGGTAGCGACGAACGCGATAGCTGGTACTATTACCTAACGTGGCGAATTTTGGGAGGTAAAGATGGCGGATTGGGAACGGGATACACGGGCGGATTACGAGAGCAAGGGGTTTGCCGTGTCTTCCGGCTTCGGCAAAAAGCCGGCTCTGCTGGTGGTGGACTTTATCGTTGGTTTCACCGATCCCAGCACGCCCCTGGGCGGCGATTTTTCCGCGCAGTTGGACGTGACGGCGCAATTGCAGACGGCCTTTCGCAAGTCCGGTCTGCCCATCGTCTATACCACGGTGGAATACAAGGAAGACCTCTCCGATGGCGGCGTCTTCGTGAAAAAGGTGCCTTCGCTCGGCATTTTGCGCAAGGGTTCGCCCAATTGCGCGGTGGATGACCGGATCAAACCGTTGCCGGGCGAATTGGTGATTTCCAAGAATTACGCCTCGTCGTTCTTCGGCACGGACCTGGACAGCTATTTGCGCGGCCAGAACGTGGATACACTGGTCATTACCGGCGCCACCACATCCGGGTGCGTCCGCGCCTCGGCGGTCGATTCCCTGCAATATGCCTACTACACAATCGTTGTCCGCGATGCGGTCGGTGACCGGGCGGAGGGGCCGCACGAGGCTAGTCTGTTCGATATCGATGCCAAATATGGCGACGTCGTTTCCGGCGACGATGTCCTGAATTATTTGCGGGGCCTGGCCGAGTCGGGTTTTTCCGGCGCCGCGCGCGAAGAGTTCGAGACCTGGTGGAACGAGGGCCGCAAGGCGCCCGCCTGAGGCCGGATGAGGGAGAGGGACCATGACAGGGGATCGTGACTCAACGTTCTCGGCCGCCTTCGATGGCATGCTGGACCAGAACCGCCAGCGCCTCGACGAACTATACGGCGGCCCGGCGGACCGGCCTCCATCAACCGCGCCGAGGGGACCGAAAATGCCCCCCGCCACCGCCAGGCGGTGGGCCGGGCGCAGTGAGGGCCGGGATTTTTCGTTCGAAATTCAAATCAGCCATGACAACAGAGGAGAGAGCTCAATGGCGTTACCAGCAGTGGGGGATTTGGCACCTGCCTTTTCCATGCGAAACCAACAGGGGGCGGATACGACCCTGGAACAATACAAGGGGCATTACGTTGTGTTGTGGTGGTACCCCAAGGCCGACACACCTGGCTGAACCATCGAAGGCAAAGGGTTCCGTGATCGAATCCAAGACTTTACAGCCAAGAATGCCGTGATCCTGGGCGCCTCTTTCGACACCCCGGAAGACAATCGTGCGTTTCAGGAAAAGTTCAGCTTTCCCTATGATTTGTTGAGCGATCCCGACCAGGTCGCGGGCGCCGCCTATGGCGTGATCCAGGCGGAAAAGCCGTATCCGGCCCGCTTTAGCTTCCTGATTGACCCCGACGGAAAAATTGCCAAGGTGTATGACACCGTGGTGCCGGCGGAACATCCCGATCAGGTGCTTGCCGATCTGGGTTAGACAAGGTTGAGGGGCCGGCCCGGCTGCTGTGCGCGGCTAGAGCAGTTCCGATCCAATGTGAATCACGAAGTGATTCTAAGTGATTGGAATAACTGCTCTATTCTTAAGAATCGGAGCATTTCCAGTTCGGAAATGCTCTGGGGCCGGCCCCGGACTTTTTTTAGCCGTGTCGTGGCGGGCGAATTCCAGACGATGACGGCTGGTATGACAAAGAATAAGGCCGAAATTCAGACCGAGATATTGGCGGACGTGTTGCACGACCGCGTGGGGCAGGTTTATGGCCCTGGAACCGGGATCGATGGCCTGGTGCGCCTCTCGGGCGGGGCCAGCCGGGAGACCTGGTCCTTTGACGCCCTATTGCCGGGTGGCGGCCGCAAACCCCTGATCCTGAAACGCGATCCCCTGGACGAACAAACCGATACCCAACTGATCGAGGGCGAGGTGCGGTTGGGCGTTGACCGCTGGACCGAGGGACGGCTGATGCAATTGGCCGGCGAAGTTGGCGTGCCCGTGCCCGAGGTGCCGTTTTTCCTGGATGCGGACGATCGTACGTCCGCCGGCTTTGTCATGCAGCGTCTGGAAGGCGAGGCGCTGGGCCGCCGTATTCTGCGGGAAGACGCCTACGCCGAAGCGCGCCCCAAGCTGGCCTTTCAATGCGGCGAGGCGGCGGCCCGGTTGCATGGCATCGCCGCGGAAAACCTACCCCCGTTGCCGGTTCTGCCCGTCGCCGCGGCCTTGGACTACAACCGCGATGTGGTGGATTCCTTCAAACAGCCGCACGCCGGATTTGAGTACGCCTTTCATTGGCTGCGGGAGCGGTTGGAGCTGGCCGGCGACCGTCTTGGCCTGGTGCATGGCGACTATCGCAACGGCAATCTGCTGGTCGACGGTCAAGGCCTGGCCGGCGTGCTGGACTGGGAACTGGGTCACCTGGGCAACCCCCTCAACGATCTGGGCTGGATCTGCATCCGGGCCTGGCGCTATGGCTATTATGATAAACCGGTGGGCGGGTTTGGCGAGGTGGCGGAGCTGTTGGATGGCTATGAAGCGGGCGGCGGGGCCCGCGTGTCGTTGGAGGCGTTGCATTTCTGGGAGGTTTTCGGCTGCATGCGCTGGGGCGTCATTTGCATGACTTTGGCCTTCACCCATATCAGCGGCCGGGAACGGTCGGTTGAAAAAGTCTCCATCGGCCGCCGCGCGGTGGAGGGTGAATACGATATGCTGCAGTTGGTGGATTGAATGACGGCGGCAATCCAGGACCCGAAATTGACCGCCCCACAGCAATTAACGGCGGTGCTGCGGGACCAAATGGCGGTGGAATATGGCTCTGGCACTAAAATTGGCGGGTTGGTGCGCCTTTCGGGCGGGGCCAGCCGGGAGACCTGGTCTTTCGACGCCCTGAAGCCGGATGGCGCGCGGCAACCCTTGATCCTGAAGCGGGACCCCATGGACCGGCAGGCGGACAAACAGTTCGAAGGCGTGCCCGAGGGCCGGCTTGCCGTGGACCGCCTGACCGAGGGGCGTTTGATCCAATTGGCGGGGGAGGCCGGGGCGCCGGCGCCAACCGTGCCTTTCTTCCTGGCCGCCGATGAGCGTACGACCTGTGGCTTCTTTACCCACCGGTTGATAGGGGAAACCCTGGGCCGGCGTATTCTGCGGGAGGATGCCTACGCCCAGGCACGGCCCAAACTGGCATTTCAGATTGGTCATGCGGCTGCCTGTTTCCACGGCATCGATCTGGATCTCCTGCCGGAAATGCGCGGCCTTCGGGCGGCGGCGGAGTTGCTACATTACCGCGCCATCATGGATTCGTTCCACCAACCCCACGCCGGTTTCGAATATGGCTTTAGCTGGTTGCGGGAGCGTTTGGAGCTGGCCGGAGATCGGTATGCGCTGAACCATGGGGATTTCCGCAACGGCAATATATTAGTGGATGGAAACGGCTTGGCCGGCGTGTTGGATTGGGAATCAGCGCACCTGGGCAATCCCTCGGCCGATCTGGGCTGGATGTGCGTGCGGGCCTGGCGTTATGGCTATCACGACAAGGTCGTGGGCGGTTTTGGCGATGTATCGGAACTGCTGGACGGTTACGCGGCGGGCGGCGGCGGCCGGGTGCGGCGCGAGGAGATCCATTTCTGGCAGGTCTTCGGCACCTTGCGCTGGGGCATTCTGTGTATGATCCTGGGCTTTACCCATATTGACGGCGAGCAGCGTTCCGTCGAGTACGCCGCCATTGGCCGCCGGGCCGCGGAAACCGAATACGATTTAATGCTATTGCTGGATTGAGGAGCCGACCATGCCGACGGACAGACCAAATACGGCGGAGCTGGTGGAGGCCGTACGCGAATTTCTGAGCGACCATGTGGCGCCCAACGTGGAGGGTCAATTGGCTTTTCATACCCGGGTTGCGGTCAACGCTCTGGCCATCGTCGAACGCACCTTGGCCCAGGGTGGCGCCATGGATGCCGCCGAACTTGTGCGACTCAAGGATCTTCTTAAGCAGAATGGCGACCTGGAAGAGTTGAACGCCGAACTGTCGCGGGCTATCCGGGCCGGGGAAATGGACGACCGGAAGGACGCCTTGCTGGCCCACCTGCGCCAGACGGCGGAGGACAAGATTGCCCTGGCCAATCCACGCTATCTGACCAAGCGTGGTTAGATGGCCGCGCCGCGCGATGACACCGCCCAGCAACTGGCCCGTGGCGTGGGGCGCCTGCTGGGTCATCTCGGCTATGACAGCCTGACGGAATTTACCCTGCGTTCCGGGCGACGGGCGGATCTGGCCGGGATCGACCGTAAGGGACGTATCGCAATTGTGGAAATTAAGAGCAGCGTCGCGGATTTCCGCGCCGATCAGAAATGGCCGGAATACCTGGATTATTGCGATCTGTTTTATTTCGCGGTGCCGCTGGATTTCCCCGTCGAAATATTGCCCGATGAACCGGGCCTGATCCTCGCCGATGCTTATTCCGGTGATATCGCGCGGCCCGCGCCCGAAAACCCAAAACCCCTGCATGCCAGCCGGCGGCGGGAGGTCACCTTGCGTTTTGCCCGCGCCGCCGCCAAGCGTCTCAGACGTTGGGAAGATCCGGGGCCGTAGGTTTTCCAAGGCGATGGCGGAGCAAAAGATGGAAAACCGCCAGGCCGGCGACAATCCCCAATATATTCAATCCCGCATCAAAGAGATGCGCCGATCTGTCAAAGGACAGCAATTGCAGAGTTTCCGCCGACACCGCGAAAGCGACAAGATATAAACCCAGCCGCCGCCATGATGCGCCACGCCAGGTCCACCTTGCCGCCAGTGCCAATAGCGCGAACAGGGCCACATGGCCAACTTTCTGTGTCGCCATCCATACCGTTCCGATAGGTAAAACGGCGTTCTTGACCACGACGGCCGGTTTAGCCTTTTCACGGACGGTCTTGCCGACGGCTTCCGGCTTGGACCGCAACATATCCTGAACAATGAGCCGCAAATCGTGCTTTGCCGAATTCGGGATCAGGGTACCCACCAATATGATCACCCCGAGGGCGATCACGGCCAGACGCCGTTGCCGCCACAGGGGCCATATAAGCCATGGCAGGGCCAGAATCCATAAAACCGCCAGGCCGCGACGGGCGAATTCAAAGCCTGGGTCTTCATGCATCAGCTCAAGCACCAGGTCACGCACCTTCATACTGCCCGCGACCTGGTTCAAGGATGCGATGACCTCCACCGCGGCGACCCGTGGCGGCAGATAGAAGACCCGGGCGACGGGCCGCCAGGGTCCCGATCCCTGGGCCTGCTCCACCACGTGCGGTAATTCCCAAAGCATATCGCCCCCGCCATCGATCGCCACCAGCAACAGACGCATGGCATGCCAGTCACGAATGCCGCTGCTGACGCCGTCATGACGAACAGAGGCTGAAAGCCGCAGATAGTCTCCATTGGGGGGACGGGCCAAGATCTGGCGCGCACTCGGCGCCAGCCCATCCCGGTCAGCCTGGATTTGCAGGACGCCGATATCCACCTGCAACTGTTCTCGTGTGCCATTCGTCCGCCAGGCCGCGACGCCGGCGGCGAAATCGCCATTCAGCAATAATTGGGTGCCGCCGCTGGCATAGCGCTCAACGAACTCGAACAGGGACAGGGTCGCCAGCGCCAGAATGAGCACCGCAAGCAAACGGTATTGATTGGCCCGCATTATTCCGCCCACAGCGCGGCATAGGCGGACAGTAGCTTGGGCGCTTCGAAGTTCCAGGCCAGTTCGGTCTCCACGCGGATGCGTCCCCTCTCGCCCAGTCGTCGCCGGGCGTCCGGATCGGCCAGCAGATCAACGATTTTCGCCGCCAGATCCACCGGGTCGTTCGGCGCGGCGTACAGGGCGGCATCCTGGGCCGAAACCCGGCCCTCGGTCAGTTCGAACTGCACGACCGGCTTGCCCAAGGCCATGTATTCCATGATCTTCAGCATGGTCGATTTGTCATTCATTTCGTTGGCATCGTCTGGATTGACACATATATCCGCCGCGCACAATGCCGCCACCATATCCTCGTCCGGCAGGCGGCCGGGAAAGGAGACGAAATCCTCGATGCCCCGCTCCCGGGCCTGGTCTATCAGACGGCGCCGTTCCGGCCCGTCGCCGATGCAGAGAAATTGAATATCTTCGCGCCCTTGTTCATGCACCAAATAGTCTATGGCGGCCAACAAATGGTGCAAACCTTCCTGATACCCCATGACACCCACATAGCCGACGCCGAACGGGCGGCCTTGCTTCCATTCCGCGTTTTCAGGGCGTGGCCGCAAGCGGTCCAGATCGGGGCCGCTGCGAACCACGAAGACCTCGTCGGGGTTTCTGCCGCCGCGGTCCAGGGCGATCTGGCGGTAGCTTTCATTGGTGGCGATGGAGATGTCGGCCAGGCGGAAGCTCAACCTCTCGCAACGCAGCAGTAACCGGTGGAACAGATCACGGCGTCCGAATTTGGCTTCATAGAGTTCCGGGTTGATGTCGTGCTGGTCGTAGATGAACTTGCGGCCAAACAGCAACTTGAAGAATCCGGCAATGAGAAATAGCAGATCGGGTGGATTGGCGGCATGAATGACGTCGAAGCCACGGCCCAGGAAAACCCGCCAGGCAAGGCTGAATTGCCAGAACATGGCGGCACTGTATTCCAACAAAAATCCGGCCGCGCGCCGGGCCTCAAAAGGTAGGGGATGGCGGTGAATGTGGATGCCGTCGATCACTTCATAGCGGGCTTCGAACCCTGGGGCGGTGGGGCAGATGATGGAAACCGTGGCGCCCGCGTCATGGATGGTGCGGGCTTCCTGCCAAACGCGGGTGTGAAACGGGCAGGGCAGGTTTTCAGCCAGAAACAATACCCGCCGTCCCGCAAGCGGTTGTTCCGCTATCGCTTTTTGGGGTTCAGCCATGTCCGCGCCAATTCGCCCAGCAGCAGAAACAGGAATATCGTGTTGGTTACCAGATAACGCCGCCACATCCGGCGCGGCTCCTGGCACAGACGGTACAGCCATTCAAAACCCAGCTGGCGTATCCACGGCGGCGCCCGGTTGACCCGGCCCGCGACAACGTCGAGCGCGCCGCCCACGCCCATCAGGAATGGCACGCCCAGCTGATCGCGGTGTTGATGCAAGAAACGTTCCTTCATGGGAGAGGAAATCGCGACGAACAGGCAATGGGCGCCGGAGGCGTGGATATCGGCGACCACCCGTGCCTCTTCCTCGGCCGTAAAATAGCCGTTGCGAAAGCCGGCGATTTGCAGGCTGGGGTGGGCCGTGCGCAGGCGCGCCATGGCCTCCTCGAGGACCTCTTGACGGGCGCCCAAAAAATAGGGCTTGAGACCGCGGCGGGCGCAGCAGGCGATCAAGGTCGACATCAGATCGATACCCGCGACCCGCTCCGGCGCCTGGTGGCCCAACATGCGCACCGCCCACAATATGCCCATGCCATCGATATTGATGATATCGCTTTCCCGCACATCCTGACGCAAATCCGGGTCGGTCCGCATGTGGACCAGCTTCGCCACATTGATCACCACCTGCTGTAGGCGGGTGCCCGATAGCATGGCCGCTTCCGCCCGCGCCACGGTCTCGGCCATGCTTAACAGATCAAGCGGGACACCCATCAATGTGATGCGCTGGCCCGTCATGCTCAAAAATTCGTTGTCAAATTGAATACGGCCCTGTCGCCCGCGCCTATATGGCCCGTGAAGACCAAACGCTGGGCCGGGATGCGCTGGCCGAAAGCGGGGGAATGCCAACTGCGCATGGGTTTTTCCAGGGCGCCTTCGACCCAGCCATGCAGGCGGCCCAAATGGGCGATCAGCAACAGCCGTTTGCCCTTCTCGCTGATCAGCCAGCCATCGGCGTTGCGGCGTACATCCAGGCCCGGCGCCACCAAGAATCCAATCTCGATCTGTTCCTCCAAGCCGGTGCCATGCAGGCTGTCGGTCACCTGCACGCCGTCCTCGCCAAGGCGCTCCAGGCGGCGGCGATGGCGGTAACCGGTGCGGCCGAGATACCCGTCATGTTCCGCCTCGATCAGCCAGTGATCGGCGCTATCCGCCGTTTCCAGCAGCTGTCCATCGGCCTTATGGGACCAATTAAAGGCGCCTGCCATCGTCGAAGAATTCGCGCCCATCATCGTCAGGGTGTTATGGGCGGCGGTGGAGCGGAAATACTCCCGCCAGGGACCGCCCGAATGGTACAGATAGGTGCCGGCATCCACCAATATGGGACGGCCGTCGATATGCAGCCACAATGCCAGGGTATCGGCATGGCCGTGGGCGGCGATGGACAGATAGCCCAGCGGGCCGTGATCCATGACCCAAAGGTATTCTTCGCCGTGCCGCCATTCCCGCACCGCCGTGTAACCGCCCGCCGGGAAGGAGGCAAACTCGAATGTCTCGCGCTGGGCCGGTTCCGGTTTGCCGAACATGGCTTGACCCAGATGCGGCGTGACATGGGGCGGCGCCAGTTCGGGCCGTCGGGTTGCGGACGCCAGATAGCCCAGAACCGTGTTCACGTGTTCTTCCGGCCCGGGCAGGGAATAAAGCACCCGGCCTTCGTCGTCGTCGCCAATGCGCGGCTGGTTCCCGTTGCGGTCCGTAATGGCACGCAGATGATGACCCGCTTGCGCCATGCGGTGCCAGGAGGCGTTGGACCAGGCATCCTCCATTCGGGCGCCAACCGTGGCGCAAAGCAAAAACCATTCCAATGAAAAGGCGCTGTAGGTGGGCGATTGCTCGGCGCCGACCCAATCGTTGTGAAACTGCAGGGCCAATTCCCGTTCCAGGACCACCTTGGCCGTTGGCGCCCAAACAGCCGCGTCGCGCAACGAGGGCACCAGTTGGCCGAGCAGATACAGCGCGCCGGCTTCCGCGATGCGGTGGTTGTTGGCGGAGGAGTAGCGTGATGGAAAACGCGCCAGCCAATAGCCATGGGCCGCCAGACATTGGTGTAGCCGCTGACGAAATTCTTCCGAAAACGCCATGTGCCCGATCAATGTGGTGATCACCAGCAGACCGACCACGCGCAAGGCCAATTCGATCCCGGACAGCCAACTGACGCTTTGGTAGGGCGGATTTTCGGTAATCCAGGACTCCAGGTGCTCGACAACCAGGGCGGCCAACGCCTCGTCTTCATCAAGTGCCGCCGCCGCCGCCAAGGGTTGGAGGTACTGGAGTCGGTTCAATTCCATTGCGAACTTTATGTCGCCCTGTTCCGGCGCGTGGCGGTATGTAATGTCAAAGCAATAGGTCTGGCTGGGCCAGGTCGTTCCCGTGCTTGGGTCCAGGTGCCAGTCGGGCGGACCGGAATGGTCCGGCCAGGTGGTGCCCAGGGCCTGAAACCGCCCGCGCCGCATTTGTTCCGCCAGCTCGCGCCACTGCTCCCGAAGCTCCGTCTCGGCCGTAAATATTTTCAGGCCATCCATCAAGCCTGGCAGGCATGGCAGGGGATCGAGCCGGCCGGTGGTCAATTTTGAGAAATTTGGCTGGTAATGGCGCGAAACCGTGCGTTTGAACTGTTCGCCAAAACGGAAGGCAATTTCCGCCGGGCCCATGGCGGCCAAGCGGTCGGCGAGCCAGGCAAAGCTTTCGAATTGCCGCGGCCCACTATCGCTACCGCCATCTCTATCACTGGGTTCCCGGGTCATCGTTGTTTCGTGTACGCCCTTTTCCTGATCATCGACGGCTCGCCAAAGCCTGTTCCACAGCCGCACAGTTACTGGCGAGATGGCCGGCATTTATGGTGCCCGTGACAATCGAGGTGATACCCCGGACACCAGCTAATTTTGTCAGAGCCCCGCCAACATCGCCATGATGGCCACTATCCAATGGTTTCTTGATCAAAACTCCCTTGCCGGCCGCATAAGCGGCTTCCAGAACCGGCCGCTGGCTTTGATCCGATTCATTCAGGGTAATCATAACCAGATCGCAGTATTCAGTTGCAATAATTCCGGCCGGAACCGTCTTCGTCGATGCGCCAACAGCATTGATCACGCCGTTCGCCCGCAATTCCAGCAAGGTGGCAAGGGCTGCGCCCTCCCGCATGATTTCCTCGTCATTGTCCGATAGATGCAGCACCACGACATCGAGCACATCCCGGCGCAATCGCTGCCGGCTGCGTTCCACGCTGTCGCGGATCGCGTGGGGGGAAAAATCAAAGCGGGATTTTCCATCATGGAAGCTTTCCCCCACTTTTGTTGCGATCCGCCAATGGTCATCCGCCCCGATCAGCGCGCCGATGCGGCTCTCGCTGGTGCCATAGGCCGGCGCCGTATCGACCAGATTGATACCCAGTTCCTTGGCCAGATTAAGCAAGTCCGCCAGCTCATTGTCACTGGGCAATTCAAACGAGGAAGGATATTTCACACCCTCGCGGCGGCCGAATTTCGTACCGCCCAGGGCGAGGAGGCTGACAAGCGGTCCGTCGGGTCCCAGTTGCCTCACATCCATTGCCGCACCGTTTCCCACGGCGGCCGGGCCACCGCCGGACTGGTCAATTCGCGCAGTCCGCTCGGATCGCGGGGGCCCGGCTGAATGCCGTCTTGGTCCAAAAGCATGATGATCTTTTCCGCCAAGATAGGCGCCAACGCCAGCTTAGTCGGCCAGCCGACGATGACCGCGCCCCTGGCCACGGCCAGGGCAGAGCCTGGCCGCAAACCATGACCGCCACCACCGCCACCGCCCTCGGAACCCGGTTCAGCCCGGTCCACCTCGTGGGTTGCCCATTCGGCGCGGCTAAAATCGGCGCCGGGCAACAGCCGGGCCAGCTCCCCCTTGGCCCTTGCGATCAATTGTTCGGGTTTTTGTCCCGCGCCTTGTTCCGCCAGCAAGCCGCCTATGTACCAATAATAGCCACCCGTTAGGTCGGGGTGAGAGGTAATGGTGGCCAACGGTTTCGGGTTCCTGCCGATGCAATGCAGGTATATGGGCAATGTCATGCCGCGAACGATGATTTGTTGCAGCGGCCTGCGCTGGCAAGGAACATTGTTCAACCCGGCCCGGGCAAGCAACGCTTCATTGCCGCTGCCGGCGGTCAGGACAATGCGTTGGGCGTGGATCTTGATGGGGCCGGTCGCCACATCGATGCCGCCATCGCCGCGCGCGGTAAAATTGACGTCGCCGCCAACGGCAAGGCTTCGGACCCGGTCTCGATGCAGATCTTGCAGCGTCGCCAAAACCTTGGGTACATCGATGACCGCCTCGTCGACGTCGAACAAGTTACCGCCCGGCCCTTGGGGCAGTACCGGGAGCCGGTCGCCGGGGCCACGTTCACGCAGCTCTTGGTGCATGCTTTGCTTGGCGAGCAGGGCCAATACGCCGCCCGCTAGTTGCGGCGGCAGCCACATTTGCATGGCCTCGGCCAAGGGTGGCGCCCCGCGCAGGTCAGGGCCAAGCTTGCCGGTGAGACTGGCGCGCCAGCGGGCCGGCATGGGCGCCAGATCGGAGACGGCGGTTGCGCCGAAATATTTCGTGCCGCCATGGATGATGCCTTGGGCGGCAATGCTCTGGCCCTGGCCCAAATCGCCCTTGTTCAGGACCAGGGCGCTATAGCCGGCCTGATGCAAGGCATCCAGCAGCCACAGGCCCGCGATCCCGCCACCAAGAATGACAACGTCAACCCGGGCGCCCATGGAACCGGCTAATTTTCATGGTCCGAACCAGCCTTCATGCGGGAAATCACGGCGCTGGAACTGTGGCCTTCCACAAACGTTGCCAGCATTACCTCGCCGCCATAGCCTTGCACCAAATCACCGCCGACCACACCGTCCAGGTCGTAGTCGCCGCCCTTGATCAACAAATCCGGCCGCAATTGCCGCAATAGGGGAATGGGTTTGTCGTCGGCGTAGATCACCACCCGGTCGACCATGGCCAGGGATGCCAATACGAGGGCGCGGGCGGCTTCCGTCTGCACCGGGCGGTCGTCGCCTTTTTCCAGCCGCCGCACCGAAGCATCGTCGTTGATGGCGACGACGAGGCGGTCGCAGTTGCTCTTGGCCTCGTTCAACAATGAAATATGGCCCGGGTGCAACAGATCGAAACAGCCGTTGGTAAAGCCGACCCGCAGGCCACGGCTGCGCCAGCGTTCGCAATCGGCCTGGGCCATGGCGGCGGAGACGACCTTGTCTTCCGAGCGGGTCAGATCGGCGGCCATGATGCCATTGGCCAGTTCATCCCGGCTGACCGAAGCCGTTCCCACCTTGCCCACCACGATGGCCGCCGCCAGGTTGGCCAGGCGGGCGCCCAGCACGGGCTCGGCGCCAACGGCAAGGGACAGGGCGAAGATGGCGACGACGGTGTCGCCGGCGCCTGAAACATCAAAAACCTCCGGCGCCCGCACGGGCAGGTGGCTAGGCGGGCCGTCCCGCGGTATCAGGCTGATCCCCTGTTCAGAGCGGCTGACCAGCATGGCGCCGATATCGCACCTGCCCATCGCCGCGCGCGCCGCCAAGGTAACCTGATCATCGTTATCGCACGGCATGCCGGTCGCCGCCGCCAATTCGGCGCGGTTCGGTTTCAAAACATCAACCCCGGCGTAGGCCGCGAAATCGCGCCGTTTAGGATCCGCGACAATGGGGATATGGGCGGCACGGGCTCGTTCAATGGCGGCTGTTAGGACCTGATCGCTCAACACGCCCTTGCCGTAGTCCGATAGGACCAGGACATCCGTGTTCGCAAAGGCCTCGTCCAGGCGCGACAACAGCCTCTCGCCATCCGCCGTATTGATGGCTTCGGTGGTTTCCCGGTCGGCCCGCAACAGTTGCTGGCCGGCCGCGATATAGCGCGTCTTCACCGTGGTCGGCCGCGCGGCTTGCAAGACCAGGGCGGAGGTTACTTGCGCCATTCCCGTGATCAGATCAGCGACCTCGGCGCCCGCGTCATCGTCCCCACATGTCGCCAACAAATGGGCGCCGCCGCCGGCCGCGGCGAGGTTGCGCGCCACAATGCCAACCCCGCCC
>JAPYPT010000095.1:0-2335 GCA_029937535.1 Alphaproteobacteria bacterium | reverse complement strand
CCTCATCACGCTCGGCATGGATAATCGGGATCGGGGCTTCCGCCGAAATGCGCGCCACCGTTCCATAGACATAACGGTCCAGCATCAAGTCCCCCAGGCAGACGATCCGGCCGCGGTGGAATTGATCCAATAACTGCATCATGGCTGAACTGTCGTTCATGATCTGCCGATTTGCCCTTCTCTTCGTCTACCGGGTACACCATAAGGGGCGGGATTTCCAGGGCGGCGGTTCATCGTCCCTTCATCTTTGCCCACGCGAGGCCGAAAGCCCGTGCGGCTCCGACCCGGGACCAGACGCCTGGCGCCAGGCCGAGTTTGCCCGGCAGTAGAAAGCCCATGCCCACATCACGCACAATGACGGAGATCAGCACGGCAAATGTGGTGCCGGTTATGCCGGCCAGATGGGTCAATAATGGGGCCATGAACACAATTGTCGTGAGCTGAGCGAGATTGAAGCGCAACACAATGGCCTCATGACCGGTCATGTTGAAGGTATGGCTGGTCAACCCGGCCGAGGCGTTGATGACGATCAGACCGGCCAGAACGACCAATGCGCCGTGTGCGGCGGCATAATCGGCACCAAATAAGCTCAAAACCAGGCCACCACCGGGGATAAGACCCAGGAAGATCATCAGAGCCGGTAGAAAGGCAATCCAGGAGGAGGCGATCAGGAGGTCCTGCAAGCGGCTTTTTTGGTTTCGGGCATGGGCATCCGACAGCATGGGCGAGACGGCGGTGCCGGCGGCCCATGTGCCCAACGAACCCAGGGCGCCGATACGTTGGGCCGCCTCATACAGGGCGGCGGCGGGCGTGCCGATAATGGCGGACACGAAAATCAGCGGCAGACGGTTGGAAAGCACACTGATGCCGCCACTAAAGGCGATGGTGAGGGACGTCTGGCGAATATTCCTGACCTCGTCCGCCGCGGGACGCACCAGTTGGCCCGATAGATGGCTACGGGACAGCAACCAATAGGTGACGGCCGCGCACCACACGGCCGCCGTGTGGGCGGCGAGCAACCAAAACAGGGAGGTCTGGCCGGCGGTCTGGGCCGCTTGAATAACCACCATGGCGACAATCGGAACAAGGATTGAATCCGGCCATTGTCCGGCCCGAATTCTGCCCCGGGCGCGGAACTGCCCGGCCATGAGAGCGATCAGGGCATAGCCCGGCAAGGCAGCCAGACCGATGCCGAATTGGGGGTTGGAGACGCCGGCTATTTGGCTGATATCGAGAAAAAAGATCAATAAACCAACGATCACGGCGATGGCGCCAACGGCTGCAAGCACGAGCTGCCGTGCGCGGCGCTCGAACCATCGCGCCTGATCATCCTTGAGCGTGCCTTCGATGACTATGTGGCGTTGTTCCCCAACGATCCGGGCATTCTGACCCGGGCCCGGCGGGAGCTGTTATTGTGCGCCGAGCCGTTGGTGGCCTTGCGGCGCAATGCACAACGCTTGAAAGGCCTGTTCCGTCGCCGGTGAGGCGGCTTGGCCGCGAAGTCCTGCTTCGTTATGGTGCCTGCTGAATGAGCAATAATTTGGATATCGCGGCCCTGGCGGCGGCTCTGATCAGTCAGGACCGGCGCGCCCTGGCCCGTGCCATCACCTTGGTGGAATCGACCAGGGCCGATCACCGTTCCCAGGCGGAGGCGCTGCTGGCGGCGCTGCCCAAGCCCGACAAGCCCTCCATCCGTCTCGGTATTACCGGTGCGCCGGGGGTTGGAAAATCCACGTTTATCGAGGCCTTTGGCGGTCATTTGACAGCCCGCGGACATCAGGTCGCGGTCTTGGCGGTTGACCCTTCATCGTCGCGCACGGGGGGATCGATCCTGGGCGATAAGACCCGCATGGCAGAGCTGTCGCGGGATCCAAGTGCCTTCATACGGCCGACGCCCGCGGGCACGTCCCTGGGTGGCGTCGCCCGGCGCACGCGCGAGGCCATGGCCCTGGTGGAAGCTGCTGGTTTTGATGTCACCATTGTCGAGACGGTGGGCGTTGGTCAGTCGGAATATGCGGTGGCCGATATGGTCGATATATTCCTGTTGCTCGTGGCGCCCGGCGGCGGCGATGAATTGCAGGGTATTAAGCGCGGCATCATGGAGCTGGCGGATTTGTTGATCGTCAACAAAGCCGACGGCGCCTGGTCCGGGGCGGCGTCGAATGCAGCGGCTGACTACCGCAATGCTCTCAACCTCATGCGGCCGAAGATTGCTTGGTGGAACGTCGAGGTTCTGCTTGCCTCGGCACTCGAGGGGACGGGCCTGTCGGAAATTTGGCGCACGGTGGAAGAGTTTCAGCAGAAGTTGACGGCTCATGACATTGGTTCGTCCGCC
>JAPYPT010000094.1 GCA_029937535.1 Alphaproteobacteria bacterium | reverse complement strand
GGGTGGCCGGGAAGGGGAGCGGGCGGTCCAGATTCGACGTAAGTCGGAAAGACCTTAGCCGAGGCGTTCCCGCACGGGCGCGATCACTTCGGCGGCGAAGCGTTCGAGGCTGCCGGGCATATCCTCGCCCAAGGGCGCGGAGGGTACGACCACGCGGTCGATCCCCTGTTCGGCCAGGCGCAGGACGGAATTTAGGGGATCATCCATATCCATCCCCGTGGTGATCTTGATCTGGCTGGGGTCGCGGCCCGCCTTGTCAGCCTCTTCGCGAATGATGGCCAGCAACGGTTTGTAATCACCGTCCCAGCCCGTGGCCGGAAAATAGCCGTCGCCCAAACGTCCCGCCCGCCGGGCGGCGGCCTCGGAATGGCCGCCGATGATGATCGGCAGGGCGCCTTGCGGCGGCTTGGGGTTGCAGCTTATGGCGGCGAAATTCACGAACTCCCCGTCATAGCTGGCGTCATCGTCCGCCCACAGAACGCGCATGGCCTCGATATATTCGTCCGTGCGCCGGCCCCGGCGTTCGAACGGCACGCCGATAGCCTCGAACTCCTCCCGCAGCCAGCCGACGCCGATACCCAGCTCCATGCGCCCGCCGGACATGTAATCCATGGTCGCCAATTGCTTGGCCAGGACGACGGGATTGCGTTGCGGCAGGATCAGCACTCCGGTCATGAAGCGCATGGTTTTGGTACAGGCCGCCACGTGGGTCATCCAGACCAGGGGATCGGGCCACAGACCCGTATGATCGCCCGGCAATTTGCCGCTGGGGTTATAGGGATAGCGGGAGGCATAATCGGTGGGAAAGACCACATGCTCCACGGCCAGGGCAAATCCAAACCCGACCCGCTCCGCCGCCTGACAAAATTCCACCGCCCGGTCCGGTTGCGGATAGACGAGGGATGCGAAATGAACCCCAAATTCCATTGGCTTGTTCTCCTCATTATTGTTTTGCCATGGTGGCAGGCTCGGAATGTTTGGGCAACCGCCCCGCAACGGCTATGGTAGCGGCCAACATCAAATATACGGTTGGGAGACTAAACATGGCTGTCGTCGAGACGGAACGTCACGGACAAATCCTCGTGGTCAGAATGAACCGGCCCGAGCGGCTGAATGCCCTGAATACGGAAATGCGGGAGAGCCTGGCCCGGACCTGGACCGAATTCCGCGAGGACGACGGCTTGGAAGTCGCGATTTTCACCGGCACCGGACGGGGTTTCTGCGCCGGCGAGGATATGAAGGAGACCTTGGAGCATAAGACGCCGGGCGGGCGGCCGCTCAAATTGGATAACCCCTTCATGTCCGGCGCCTTGGAGAAACCGGTGATCGCCGCCATCAACGGCTTTGCCATGGGCGGCGGCTTCATGCTGGTGGAACAGACCGATCTGCGCGTTGCCGTGCACGAAGCCGTCTTCGAGGTTTCGGAGGCCAAGCGCTGGCTGCTGGGCGGCTATAACCACGGCCATATAGCCAATCTGTCCTACCCCCTGGCCATGGAGATGGCCCTGGGCTTCCGCTTCACGGCGCAAAGGTTTTACGAAATCGGTTTTCTCAACCGGGTGGTCGAGGCCGATGCCCTGCTGCCCACGGCCATCGAAATGGCCGAACATCTGTTGACCCTGCCGCCTGCATCACGGGTCAACACGGTGCATATGATGCGCCAGATGCGGCCGTCCATTGCCCCGGACAGGGCAGCCCTGGCGAGGGCCCTGCATGATCATGGCGCCAAGTCCGATCTGATGGAATCCCGTGCCGCCTTCGCCGAAAAACGCACACCGAACTTCAAGGGCTGGGACGACCCCGAGGACCGCTATCGCCTGCCGGGCCTGGAAAGTTAGCCGCGACAAGCTCTAGGCCTTCGCCTTTCTATCGGCCAGGCGCTGGACGAATTCCTGGGTCGTGTTGGTAAAGGGAAAAGGCTCGTCGGGGACTGGTAGTTCGAGGAATGCGCACAAGGGTTCCCAGCCTTGGGCCACGTCGAATACCAATAGCCGTTCCGTGGGCAGACGGGCGGTGACTTGTTCGATGTTGCGCCGATAGGCTGCCAGCACATGTTCGCGGTCATCGAGGATACCGCCGAAGACGCGCTCGACAATCAGGTCCCGGCTCATGCGCCGCATGCGCAGGCGGCCCGGATCGACGACCTCGTCCGCTTGCTGAAAATTATGCAAAATGGTTTTGGACATGCTTTGCCACCAGGCCTCTTCATCCCGCACGGTCAGGATCACCTTGGCGTCGGGGTAGTGCGCCGCCAGGGGCTCCCAGAAGTGGCAGGCGGGCCAATCGACCGTTGCTTGATAGCCCCGCAAAATTTCATCCCAATCCGCCGTGCCGTTTTGCGCGGCGTCATGCCAGGCGTCGGCGTTTTCGGGCCGGTTCAAAACCTCCAGCATGTGATAGCAGGGCCCCAGGCCCAGATGTTCCAACGCGCCCTTCATGGACAGCGTCCCCGTGCGCCCGAAGCCGGCGCCGATAACCTTTATTGTCACGCTGATATCCTCGATTGTCGTGCTTTTAGGGCCGATGCAGCTCCGGCAGGGTTTGGCTGAAGGTCTGCCGGCCCCGTTTGAAGCCATACAAGGGCCGGGCGATGGTGGCAACGGCCTCGGCGCTGCTTTGGGCATTCCAGACCACCAAATCCGCCGGCTTGCCCACGGCGATGCCATAATCGTCCTGGCGCAACAGTTTGGCGGAGCGGCTGGTCAGCATCTCGAAACAATCGGCAAGCTCATCGCTCCCCCCACGCTGGGCCACGTTGGCGTACAGATTGGCGATCCGTATCAAGGAACAATCGCCGAGCGGCGTGAACGGGTTCAGGACATTGTTGGT
Organism: Alphaproteobacteria bacterium; assembly: GCA_029937535.1. GTDB lineage: Bacteria > Pseudomonadota > Alphaproteobacteria. The sequence continues at coordinate 15,057 of JAPYPT010000094.1, read as the reverse complement.
GGAGAGCGAGCAATTTACGCCGCAGGCCAGCAGGGCATTGGCATCGGCCACGCCGCGGATAACGCTGTGATCGAGATGCCGGCCCATGACGAACAGATCCGTGGCCGGCAGCACCGTCACGGCGACCCCGGTATCGGCCAGGCGTTGGCCTAGATCCCGCAATTGATCAGGCGGCAGGCAGGAATATTTCGTGCCATGACCTACCGCGACCCGGCCGCCCCAGCCATATTGTTCCGTCAAATCGCAAACCAGATGAATGTCCATATCGTCAATGGTGGGCCCCACATCGAGATGGATATCCACATCCACGTCGAAGTCCCGGGCCAATTCGAATATACGCCGGATCTGGCCGCCATGATCGGGGTCATAGCCCGGCGCGCCGCCGACCACCGTGGCGCCGTCCTTCAGCGCCGCGACGATATTGGCGTCCGTCTCGGGCGCGTTGGTCCAGCCCTCCTGGGCGAACACACAAAGCTCGATATCGATGGCCCAGCGGTAATCCTTGGCCAGTCGCTTCAAGGCTTCGAAGCCGCGCAATCCCACATTCGGGTCCAGCTCCACATGGGTGCGCATGTGCGAGGCGCCATTGACCAGGCATTGTTCCACCGTGGCCTGGGCCCGGGCATAGACGTCTTCCTGGGTGAAGCCGGGCTTCACGGCGGCCACGCGGGCCATGTGGTCCGTGCCCCGGTCGGGCGCGGCGGTACAGCGGTCCATGATGCGGGATTTGTCCAGATGGATATGGGTTTCAATAAGGCCCGGCGAGAGCAGGCGGCCGCCGACGCTCCATTCTTTCCCCTCCGCCTCCAGGTTGGGTTCGATGGCGGCGATCGTCTTGCCTGCTAGTGCTATATCCATCAGCGGTGTATCGGGCGCGGTGCCGGCGATGCGGGCCTTGCGCAGGATCAAATCAAACGCCATTTGGCTTTCCTTTGTTTTAGCGGTGTCTTGTGCAATAGCTTAGCCTATTCCCGCCCGCCGTCAGATAGGATTCCACGCCCATGCCCAGCCCGTATCCAGCCCTGTTCCAGCCCTTGCGGATCGGTGGCCGGCAAGTGCGCAACCGGGTTGCCGTGCCCGCCACCTTGACGAATTTCGGCCAGGGCAACCGGATCACGGAGACATGGCAAAATTACCTGATAGAACGGGCTAAGGGCGGCGCCGGTCTCATCGTCTCGGAAATCATTGCCGTGGACCGGGAAGCCATCGCCCATGGCGCCGTGGTCACCGGCTTCGATGACTGCAACGATGTGGGCTTTCGCCAGGTGGCCGAGGCCGTGCACGGTGCGGGCGCCCTGCTGGTGGGGCAATTGTGGCACCCTGGGCGGCAGCAATTGTGGCATCCGACAAAGTCCCCCATGGGGGTGTCCGAACAGCCCGACGCCTTGAGCTGGACCGTGCCTCACGTCATGACGGGGGTGGAGGTCGGCCGCGTCGCCGCCGCCTATGTCGACGTGGCGCAACGGTTGGCGGGCTGCGGCTTTGCCGGCGTGGAATTGCACGGGGCGCACGGCTATCTGATCGGGCAGTTTCTCTCGCCATGGTCGAATACCAGGGCTGATGACTACGGTGGCGGCATCGAGGGGCGGACGCGCTTTGTCCGTGATATCGCCAGCGGCATCCGCCGGGCCTGTGGCACGGAATTCATTGTCGGCTTGAAGATGCCCGGCGACGAGGGTGTCGCGGGGGGCATCGACGTGGAGGAAGCGGCCCGCCTGACCGAACGCCTGGCCGGGACCGGCGATTTCGACTATTTCGCCTATGGTCAGGGCAATTTTTCTTTGTCCCTGGAAAATCACGTGCCCGATCTGCATTTCAAGCCTGGGCATTTCAAGGACATCCCCAAGCGCATGCGCCTGGCGGCGGGCGGTGTCCCGGTCATGGCCCTGGGCCGCATCGGCGAGCCGGAATTGGCCGAGGCCATCATCGCGGAAGGTTATGGCGATCTGGTCGGCATGACCCGGGCCCATATCGCCGACGCCGCCTGGGCCCGCAAGGCCGAGGCCGGACAGGCCAAGGCGATCCGCCCCTCGGTTTTCGATAACTGGGCCTGGGGCGAAATTCATGCGGGCAAGCCCCTGGCGGAACACCACAATCCCTATCTGGGCCAGGCGGGCGAGGCCGAAGCGCGCCTCGACCCCGCAGCCCAGCCCAATACCATCGCCGTCGTGGGCGCGGGGCCGGCGGGTCTGGAAGCCGCCTGGACCGCCGCCGCGCGGGGCCACCGGGTCACCCTGTTCGGCGCTTCGCCGGAATTGGGCGGGAAGCTGCGCCTGGACAGCCAACTGCCGGGGCGGGCCGAAATGGCGAAAATCATCACCTATCAACAGCACATGCTTGAACAACACGGCGTGACCCTGGTTCTGGGCCGTCCGGCGGCGGTGGCGGATGTGCTGGCGATAAAGCCCGATGCGGTCATCCTGGCCACGGGCGGCAGCCTGCGCCGGCCCATGAACCTGGCGCCGGAGGCCGATGGGGTCCGTGATGGCTTGGCCTATATCCGGGAGCATGCGGGCCGGGCCGGGCAGCGGCATGGTGGGGCGGTACTGTTCGACCAGGATCATGGCCCCACCGCGTACGGTCTGGCGGATCTCATGGCGCAACGCTTCGAGAGGCTGATCCTGGTCACGCCCCGTCCCGGCATCGGCCAGAATGTAAACTATTGCAGCGCCATCGGCGTGCATCGCCGCCTGCATGGGGCCGGCGTGGAAATCCTGCCCTCCCACGACCTGGTCGACTATCAGGGTGGCGATGTGGTGCTGCGAAATGTCTTCACGGACGAAGACAAGACCCTGGCCGGCATCGACGAGGTGGTGTTCGCGACGCCGCGCCTAGCCAATGATGGGCTGGCGGATGCATTCGGCGATATCCCGGTGCACAGCATCGGTGATTGTCTTTCGCCCCGCAATCTGATGGCGGCGATCCACGGCGGACATATTATTGGCACGGCCCTTTAGCGTGCTAACCTAGGATAAATATAAAACGGAGAGGAAACGGACATGGGCAGATTGGATGGCAAGGTCGCGGTGATCACGGGCGCGGGCTCGGGCATCGCGCGAGCGGCGGCGCGTATTTTCACGCGCGAGGGCGCCCAGGTGGTGGTGGCGGAAATCGACCGCGAACTGGGCGCGGCCTCGGCCCTGGAAGCGGGCAACAATGCCATCTTCGTGCCCACGGATGTCACGGACGAGGACAGCGTCAAGGCCCTGATGGACCAGGCAGTGGAGCAATTCGGCGGCCTGCATATCTTGTTCAATTGCGCCGGCGGCTCGGTCCTGGAAGACCGCAAGGTCACGGATGTGGACATGGAAGTCTGGGACCGGACCATTCCCCTGGATCTGAAGGGCCCGTTTTTATGCAGCCGCCATGGTATCCCCAAGATCATTGAAAGCGGCGGCGGCACGGTGATCAATGTTTCCTCGGTCGTTGCCTTGCGCGGCAACCACCCCGCCCATGTCTATTCCGCCGCCAAGGGCGGCTTGATCTCGTTCACCCGCAGCCTGGCCGGCTCCTATTCCGATGTCGGCGTGCGCGCCAACGTGATCTGCCCCGGACTGGTCAAGACGGACCGGGTCAAGGCGCGGTATGTGGCGCGCAAACCATCGGAAGAGCGCAAGGGCACCGTCGGCACCTTCGAGAGTTATCCCTTCGGCGTCGGTGAGCCGGAAGATATCGCCAATATCGCGCTATTTTTGGCCTCCGATGAATCGCGCATGGTCAACGGCGCCGTGATCCCGGCCGAGGGCGGCATTTCGGCCTATTAGGAGATCTCCATGCTGTTCAATCGGGAGCGCGCGGAAACGGTCATGACCCGCCATGGCCTGGATGCCCTGGTGGCGGCCTCGCCCGACAACGTGCTCTATGCCACGGACTATGAATGCGTCACCCACTGGCTGAACAAGGGCTTTCAACTCTATTCCCTGTTCTCGCCGGGACATGACCCCGCCGCTTCCCTGATCGCGCCGAGCCTGGAGCTGGACGCCATCGTCGATGGCGATGTCTGGGTCGATGATATCTATCTGTTCAGCCCCTTTCCCCGCGGCCCGGCGCAGACGGATGCCATGGACGAAGTTGGCCGCGGCGCCAAGGCACTTTCCGAACGGGCCCATCACGTGGGCCGGGCCCTGGACGGCCTGGTCGACTCGATCGAGGCCCGGGGGTTGACCGCAGGCCGCATCGGCATCGATGAAAGCGGTATCTCGCCCCTGTTCTGGTGGGAATTGCAGCAGCGCCTGCCCAATGTGGATATCGTCTATGCCAACGCCATTTGGTGGGAAGTCCGCATGGTTAAAACGCCGGACGAGATCGAGCGTCTTGTCCGCGCCTCGGCCATCACCGAAATCGCCATCAGGGAGGCGTTCCGGGGGATCAAGCCCGGCATTACGGAGCGGGAGGTCATCAACGCCTATCAGGCATCGGTCACGGCCCAGGGCGGGCGCACCACCTTTTGCATTCTGGGCAGCGGCAGCCGCACGGCCCAGCCCCATGCCCTGGCCTCCGACAAGGTGATCGAGGCCGGCGATCTGATCCGCTATGACATTGGCTGTACCTATGACCGTTATCACGCCGACAATGCCCGCGCCGTCGTCCTTGGCACGCCCAGTGGCGAACAAAGCCGGATTTGGCAGGCCATGGCCCAGGGCATTGATGACGCTATCGGTCTCATGCGTCCGGGCGCCGATGTGCGCGATGTCTACCGGGCCGCCATGGCGCCGGGCCAGGCCCTGGGCTTGGAAAATTTCGAACGTTTCCATTGCGGCCACGGCATCGGCGTTTCGGTCTATGACCCGCCGGTTGTCACCCTGGCCGATCCGGAGGCTTCCGCCTTCCTGATGCCGGCCGTTGACGGCGGTCTCGAGGCCGGCATGGCGTTCTCGATCGAGGTCGGATACTACATCCAGGGCGTCATGGGTTTCCTCTGCGAAGACACCGTGGTGGTGACAGAGACCGGCGTCCGCCACCTGACATCAAATTCAAAATCCCTTGATTTCGACGCCTTCATTGCTTGAGGAGTACAGCCCGATGCACCGCTGGACCAACCGCCGCCAACGTTTCCGTGCCATTCTGCAAGGCGACCAGTGCGTCTACCCGGCCTCGGTCTATGATCCCGTCTCGGCCCGGATCGCGGAGAATATTGGCTTTGAGATGGGCATGTATGCCGGCTCCCTGGCCGCCCTGGCGGTTCTGGCCGCACCCGACCTGATCCTGCTGACCCAGACCGAATATGCCCAACAGGCCCACCGCATGGGCCGGGCCTCGGAACTGCCCCTGTTCGCCGATGCGGATCACGGCTACGGCAACGCCCTGAACGTTAAACGCACGGTGGAGGAGTTGGATTTCGCCGGCCTTGCGGGCCTGTCCATCGAGGATACCGATCTGCCACAACCATTCGGCAGCGGCGGCAAGGCCTCCCTGCTGTCCATCGATGAAGGTGTCGGCAAGATGAAGGCGGCCCTCGAGGGGCGCTCGGACCCCAATCTGGTGATCGCGGGGCGGACCAGCGCCGCCCATCTGACCTCCCTCGACGATGCCATTGCCCGCGCCCAGGCCTACGAGGCGGCGGGGGTGGACGCTATATTCCTGGTCGGCGTGCCGGACCGCGACGCGCTGGAGACCATTGCGCCAAAAATCACGGTGCCCATATTGTTGGGCGGCGGGGCCAAGGACATGCGCGATCCGGCCTGGTTGGCCAGCCTCGGTGTTCGATTTTTGTTGCGCGGCCATCACACCTTCTCCGCCTCGGTCCAGGCGATCCACGACACCATGCAGGCCCTGCGCGATGGCGTGGCACCGGAAGATGTGACCGGTACGGCCTCGGGCGAATTGATGCGAACGGTCACCAGGGCGGACGACTACGCCCGCCAAGGCAAGGATTGGCTCTAGCCGCGCTTAATCATCGGCATCGTCGATGCCGCCCTGGGCTATGGTGGAACCGTTTCGGAAAGAACAATTCCAGATGATTTTAGCCCGTGAAAGAGATTGAAGGAAAGACCATGTCAAAACGATTTGAAGGGCAATCGGCCCTGGTAACCGGCGGCGGCGCCGGCATTGGCCGGGCCATCGCCATACGCTTGGCGAGCGAGGGCGCGCGGGTGCTCGTTGCCGATATCAATGATGACGCGGCGCAAGAAACGGTCCAGGCGATCGGCGCGGGGGCATCCGCCACTCATCTGGATGTGACCCAGCGATCCTCCGTCGCGGCAATGGTGGCGGAGGCGGTGGCCCGGCACGGGCGCCTGGATGTGGTGGTCTCCAACGCCGGCATCATGGACCGCATGCCGTTTTTGGAAATGACCGATGAATTCTGGAACCGGGTGATCGGCCTTAATCTCTCCGGCGCCTTCATGTGCGGCCAGGAAGCCGCGCGCCAAATGGTGGCCCAGGGGACGGGTGGCCGCATCGTCTTCGTGGCCTCCAACTCCGGGCTGTTCGGGGGCAGGGGGCGGGCCGCCTATGGCGCCTCCAAGGCCGGCTTGATGAACTTGACCCAAAGCATGGCCATCGAATTGGCCGAGCATGACATCCGCGTCAACGCCGTGGGCCCCGGCCCCACCAAGACCCGCGAGGATCAGGGCGAGGTGCCGCCACCCAGCGTCATGGCGCGCATGCCCATGGCGCGCTTCGGCGGCCCCGACGAAGTAGCCGCCGTCGCGGCCTTTCTGGCGGCGGCGGAAAGCAGCTTCGTCACCGGCCACACCTACTTCGCCGATGGCGGTTATACCGTCGCCGGCATGATGGAGGGGTGATCGCCGCCGCTGGCAAATTTATCCATTCGGGCCTATTTTGTCGGTTCAAAGTGTAGGGTTAGACATATGAACGCCGCAACCAAACCAAATGACGTCCGCGCCGAACTGACCTTTATCGTGCCCCAGGACGAAAAGCCGTATTTTGAAAGCTCCGCCCTGACCGGCGGCGCGGCGAAAACATTTTTTCAATCCGAAGACCTGCCGGTCACAATCCACGATATGCGCCCCCTGGCCGATGAATTGTCGGTTGATCGTCAAGGCTTTGAGCTGCACCACCATCCCACCGCCGTGGCTGATCTGTATGACGACGCGGCCGTACAAGGCACTTATGAAGCTGAATTGGTGGATTTTCTGAAGACCGCCCTGGGCGCCGACCATGCGGTGGTGTTCGACTATACCCGCCGTTCCGACAGCGCGGAGGGTGCCGCAAATCCCGACGGTCTGCGTGGCCCCGCGGCCCGGGTCCATGTGGACTACACACCGAAATCGGGCCCGCAACGGGCCAGGGACGCCCTGGGCGCAGGGGAGGTGGAGCGGATTTTGAACTCCGGGGGCAGGATCTCGCAAATCAATGTCTGGCGTCCCATCAACGGCCCCGTGCGCCGCGCGCCCCTGGCTTTGGCGGCCGCGGACAGCGTGGCCCCGGACGAGCTGGTGGCCACGGATCAGCGCTTCCCCGACCGCGTGGGTGAGATATTTCAGTTAGCCCATGGCGCCGGCCAACGCTGGCATTGGGCGCCGGAGATGACCGGGGACGAGGTGCTGTTGATCAAGGGCTGGGACAGCCTGGAGGACGGCAGGGCCCGGTTTACCCCCCACGGCGCCTTCACCTTGCCCGATCAGGACACGGATCCGGACAATGGCGCCCCGCCACGGGAAAGTATCGAGGCGCGCTGCTACCTGGTCTATGAAGCCAAGCCGTAGTGCCTTGGACCGGAACCTGGCAAAATCCGCACTGACGGCCGCCGAGGTTAAGGCGAAGGCCCGCGAACTGGGCGCCGATCTGGTGGGTATCGCCTCCGCCAAGATTCTGAACGCCTTTCCCCCCGATCCGCGCTATCCGCAAACGCCGGAGCGCATTTCGCCGCGGGTGAAATCGGTCGTGGTCATCGCCCAGCATATTCCCGCCGCCGGGTTCCGTTGCAAACAAATGGTGCCGGTGCAGTATCTCGACATGATCGTGCTGCGCCGCATGGACAAGGTGGCGGGCCGGATCGCCTATTGGATGGAGGAGAACGGCCACCCCAGTTTCGTCACCGCGGCCCAGGAAACCGACTGGAACATGAAGCGGGCCAGCTATGGCTATCTCTCCACCCGGCATCTGGGGATCGAGGCGGGCCTGGGCAATTTCGGGCTGGAGGTCAATATCCTGACGCCGGAATACGGCCCCAGGGTCTACCTGACCGGCATTCTGACGGAGCTGGAGTTGGACGCGGATGGTCCCATGGCCGAACAGGTCTGCATCGGGGAGGGCTGTTCCCGCTGCCTCTATTCCTGCCCCGGCGATGCGGTGGGTCATTTCGATATCGATAAGCCGGCCTGCGCGCAGTTCGCCCAGGAATTCGGCTACATGACCGTAACGGCTATGATGCAGAAATTCGCCAAGGCCGACAGGGCCGAAAAGCTGGAGATGTTGAAATCCCGCGATCTGTTTGGATTTTGGCAGGGTATCCTGCGCGTTGTGGGCTCTTTTGGCGATTGCCCGCGCTGTCTGGCGGTTTGCCCGGTCGGCGTCGATTATCACGCCTTTCTGGCCGAGGATCAAAAACACATCCCCGAACAGACGCCGGAGAAGGTCGCCCTGGGCAAGCGCTTCAAGCAGGCCCGCAAGGACGGCGAGGATATTCCGGGCCTGAATGAATGGAACATCCGCTGGGTCGGTCCGGACGGCTATACGGGCCAGGCCGCCAAAAAGGTGCGCCAGGCCCACAGGGACGAACAAAAACGCCTGATCGCGTCGGCGGAACAGGGCGGCGGAGGATAATATGGATACGGTCTTTCGCGCGCCGCTGACGGCGGACGATGTCAAGGCCAAGGCCAAGGACTTTGGCGCCGATATCGTCGGTATCGCCGATGGCAGGGTGATGGATGAATTCCCGCCGGACCCGGAAAACCCCCGTCGGCCCGTGGATGTCACCGATTACGACGGCGGCCGCGCCATTGTCCTGGGCAAGCGCCTGTTATCGGGACCGACCCGCCTGCCGCGCTGGGACGAGAGGCACAAATATTATAACGATGAGCTGACCCTCACCATGCTGGAGGAAACGGCGCTGGACATGGTGCTGTGGCTGGAAAAGCAGGGCTATCCCGCCCTGATCATTCCGCCAACCCATGTGGACCCCTGGCTCTATTTCGGCAAACCGGCCCAACATCTCGCGCCCTTGCTTTCGGCCTCCCATGCGGCGGTGGAGGCGGGCCTGGGCACTTTAGGTTTGAACGGCCAGCTGCTGACGCCGGAGTTCGGGCCGCGCCTGATGGTGACGATTATTCTCTGTTCCCTGGACGTGGAACCCGACGGCCGCAGTACCGAAGCCTTGTGTCACGGCCCTGAATGCGGCCGCTGCCTCAAGGCCTGCCCCGGCGATGTGATTGGCCATTGGGACCGGGATTGGCAGGGCTGCGACCGTTACCGCTCTCCCCATGGCTTCAAAGAGGTTTCGGATTTCCTGCAAAAGGTGCTTGAGGCGCCCGACAGCGATGCCCAGGTGAAGCTGGTGCGCTCGGAAGAAAGCTTCAATATCTGGCAAAGCACCCTGCGCGGGGCCGGCGTGGTGACCGGCTGCCGCCGTTGTCAGGACGTCTGTCCCGTGGGCGCCGACTACAGCGCCATGCTGGCGGACGCCCTGGACGAAATCGCCGAGGATAATCCGGAAAAACAGGCGCGCCTGGACGCCATGGCAAAGGCCGAGGCCAAGGGCGAGATGCCGGAGGCTTATATCAGGCAACGGCGCTGGATTACCCCAAGTTAGCCAAACGCTCCGTCAGCAGATCAAAAAAGCCGTCCGCGTTCACGTCTCCCAGCACCAGGGCATTCTTGCCACGCTTGGTGACCCCCCACCAATCGACAACGGTTGCCCCGCGGGTAAGTTTGGAAGTGGTCTCGATTTCGACATTGCATTCACGGCCCGCGAACAGGTCCGGTTTCAACAACCAGGCAATTGTTGTCGGGTCGTGCAGGGGCCCGCCGTCGGTGCCGTATTTTGCTTCGTCAAAGCGTTCGTAGAACAACAACATCTCGGTCAGGGCTCTGGCGGCGCGATTGTCAACGGCGCGGATCTTTTCGACACGGGATTTGGTCGTCATCACCTTGTGCGTGACATCCAGCGGCATCATGATGACGGGGGCGCCGCAGGCGAACACCACGGCGGCGGCCTCCGGGTCAACGAAGATATTGAATTCAGCCGCCGGCGTAATATTGCCCTGGGCAAAATAACCACCGCCCATCAAGACAATTTGTTGGATACGGCCCGTGATGGCGGGTTCCTTTTGTAATGCCAGGGCGATGTTCGTCAGCGGCCCAATGGGGCATAGGGACACCGTCCCCGGCGCCTCGTTCATCAAGGTCTGGACAATAAAATCCACCGCATGACCAGGCTGAAGGGGAAACGACGGCTCAAACAGCTCCGGGCCATCCAAGCCGGTCTTGCCGTGCACATGCTCGGCCGTGACCAGGGGCCGGCTCAGGGGTTTGTCGGCGCCGGCATAAACCTTGATGTCCGTACGTCCACACATCTCGCAAACCATGCGGGCATTGCGCTCCGTCAGGGCGAGGGGCACGTTGCCGGCAACCGCCGTTATACCCAGCACATCGATTTCAGGGCTTCCCAACGCCAGCATGATCGCGGCGGCATCATCCTGTCCCGGATCCGTATCAATGATGACCTTCAAACTAGTTCTCCCAAATTCAGCTGGGCGCAATCAAATCCACTGTTGGAAAATAGCTTTGATAGCGTCCCGCGTCCCGTGTTAGCAGACGAAAATCCGCCACGGCGGCATGGGCGCCGATATAGAAATCCGGCAATGGCGAACGCCGCGCGCCGCCTCGCCTGCGATAGGTTAGAAAACATTTTCCGGCCAGAAAGGCTGCTTCATATGGCAGTTCATCGCGCCGGAACAATGACACTGGTAGCGCCATTTCCAAGTCTTCAATGTTTGGGTATCCAATGGAAACCTCGGCATATACAAGTGGATTGATAACCAGAACAGCCTCATTCGCCGCAGTGGCAAGCGCCTTGGCGGACCAAATTCCCCAGCGTTTATCCTCGCTTGCGATATCCAAAATAATATTGCTGTCAACAAGTACGGGCCTCATGATCCGCGGGTCAAGGCCATGATTTCATCGGTCGTCATGCTGACACCGCTGGTGCCCCGCAAATGCCGGATGACATCGTCGCCCCGGCCAAAACCGTCTTTTGAAGGAACGCGGTAAATGCGGACCGTGTCGCCATCATATTCGAAGGCGACCTCGGTATTGGGCAACAGCCCGGCGCTTTCCCGAATTTGAACCGGAATGGTCACCTGACCTTTCGAAGTGATGCGCATATGAGGAATTCCAGTATTTCTTACTTCCTATTGTAAGAGTAAGACATGTTGCCTCAATTTTCAACTTCTTAACGACAGCCTCCACGGACTTGCCTCCGCCGTGGCCGGTATATATTTCATGCAATGGGTCGCCTGCTTGGTAATGTTATTGAGCAGGTTTGAGATCCCGGTTGATTTGACAATGAAGATCCGAAAATACATTGCTTACATGGCGGCATGGTTACCGGTTTTACTGCTTCCCGGTTGGCTCGCCCCGTCCGCGGCGGCGGCCGGACTTGAAACGCCGTACCTGGCCGAGGCCGTGGCGGCGGGCCAATTGCCACCCCTCGGGCAACGGCTGCCCACGACACCCCGCGTGATGGCGATGGATGGCCCAGGCCAGACGCTGGGCAAGCATGGCGGCACTCTGCGTACATTCGTCCGCAAGCAAAAGGACGTAAAACTGTTTTCGGTCTATGGCTACGCACGCCTTGTCGGCTATGCGCCGGATCTGTCGTTTCAAAACGATATTCTTCGGGACCTCGAGATAGAGGCGGGCCGTGTTTTCACCTTTCGTTTGCGCGCCGGCCATCGATGGTCGGATGGGCACCCCTTTACGGCGGAGGATTTCCGTTATTGGTGGGAGGAAGTGGCAAATGATCCGACGCTCTCCCCCAAGGGATTGCCGCGGGCCATGATGGTGAAGGGCGAGGCCCCGACCTTTGAGGTCATTGACCCATTGACGGTGCGTTATTCATGGCCGCGGCCCAATCCGTTTCTGTTGCCGCGCCTGGCCTCCGCCTCGCCATTGCTTCTCTATAGACCGGCGCATTATTTAAAGCAGTTCAATCCGCGCCATGCGGATGCTGACACACTGGCCGTGGAGGTGAAACGTGCCAGGGTACGGAATTGGGCCGTGCTGCATGACCGCAGGGACGCCATGTATCTGTCCACCAATCCCGATCTGCCCACCCTGCAGCCCTGGAAAGTGCGGACGGCGCCACCGACAACCCGTTTCGTCGCCGAACGCAATCCCTATTTTCACCGGGTGGATGCAACGGGCCGGCAATTGCCCTACATCGATAGAATGATCATGACCGTTGTCTCGCCCAGACTGATCGCCGCGAAAGCGGGCATGGGCGAGACCCATTTGCAGGCGCGGGGTTTGTTTTTCACCGATTATACATTCCTGAAAAATGGCGAAGCCAGCTATGGCTTCGAGACATTTCTTTGGCGCAAGGCCAATGGGGCGCAGATCGCATTATATCCGAATTTGAACGCCGCCGATCCGGGCTGGGGCCAATTGATGCGGGACGTCCGTTTTCGGCGAGCCCTTAGCCTCGCCATTGATCGCGATAACATCAACGAATTCCTGTACTTTGGCCTGGCGCGGCCTGGTAACAACACGGTGCTTGCCGAAAGCCCCCTTTTCAATGACGGCTATCGCACGCGTTGGGCTGAATATGACCCAAGCCTGGCCGGTCAATTGCTGGATCGGATCGGTCTGACCCGTTTGCATGGCGAAGAATTCCGCCGCATGCCCGACGGCCGGCTGTTGCAAATCGTGGTCGAAACCTCGGGCGAACAGTCCGAGCAGACCGATATTCTCGAGCTGATCGAGAAGGATTGGAGAGAGGTTGGGGTGAAGCTTCTTATCAAGGCGTCGCACAGGGATATCCTGCGAGGGCGCGTCGCCGCCGGCGAGGCCGTGATGTCTGTTTGGAGCGGTCTGGAAAACGGCGTGCCAAACGCCGATACCGATCCGGAGGAATTTGTCCCGCACAATCGTATCAACCTGCAATGGCCCAGTTGGGGGCTGTATGAGGAAACCAGCGGCGCCTCGGGCCGCCAGGCCGACCTGCCCGCCGTCCGGGAATTGCTTAAACTAAATCAAGCTTGGCTGGCGGCTACCGGCCGGGCGGAGCGGGCGGTCATCTGGCGCAAAATTCTAAGCATTCATGCGAATCAGGTTTTTACCATCGGCACTGTCTCGGGTGTGCGCCAGCCGGTGGTGGTTGCCAAGAACTTGCGAAACGTCCCGCGGGAGGGCCTTTACAATTGGGATCCCGGCGCTTTCTTCGGCATCCATAATCCCGATACCTTCTGGTTCGACGATTAAGGTTGCCCGGCATTTGATTGCCTGAAATCTTGTTGGGGGCTGTCTTTTCGCCAGCTGCATTATCAAATCCACCGGCTACATAGTCAGATGGGTCAGTGTTCTAGCGCCTATTTGCGGAATTCTTATGCGGGATTTCGAAGCCCGTGGACACCTCAATTGAGCGAATATCCCTATCCTCCGTGATCGGGCGGCGGTCGTCGTGTTAAGCCTGCCGCAAAAGGCCTTGCCATACGGCCCCGCGCGCCCTAGGAATGCTGCGTGATTGGCTGGTAGCGCCCGGAGAGGTGTCGTCACGAAATCATGGGTGTGAGGCCGAAACGACGTGATCGGCGCCGATGGGACGGACGACATATTGCAACAAACTGAGTATCAGGCAGGCCCAACCACGTCAGTTGAGTGGTTGCGACGACTAACGCCTTACCGCCAACCCAATCAAATCCGCAGTTTGGCGGAACTGATCCTGACTGGCGCGGTCTTCGCGGCCCTTTGGGTCGGGGCATGGCTGGCGTATTCCGTGAGTTATTGGCTGACCTTGGCCATCAGTTTATTGGCGGCGAGCCTATTGGTCCGCCTGTTCATGATCCAGCACGATTGCGGACACGGCGCGTTTTTCCGCCGCCGCTACGTCAATGACTGGGTCGGCCGGGTGATCGGAGTTTTGACGCTGACGCCCTATGCGGACTGGCGGCAAGCCCACTCGACCCACCATGCGACATCCAGCAATCTTGACAAACGCGGCGTGGGCGACATCGACACCCTCACGGTGCGGGAATATCAGGACCTTTCACGCATAAAGCGTATCGCCTATCGGCTTTACCGCAGTCCCCTTGTCATGTTTGGTATTGGGCCGGCTTTTCAGTTCCTGCTGCGAAACCGCTTTCCCCAGGGCCTCCGGCGTGAAGGTTGGGGCCGCTGGACTTCGGCCATGGGAACCAATTGCGCGATTTTGCTCGTTGCCGGCACCATGATTCTTGCCATCGGTGTGGGCCCATTCCTGTTGGTCCATTTGCCGATCTTGCTTTTGGCTTCATCCATTGGGGTTTGGCTATTCTACGTCCAGCACCAATTCGAAGATACCTACTGGAGCAGGGATCAGGCCTGGAACCTGCACGATTCGGCGTTTCAGGGCAGCTCCCATTACGACTTGCCGTGGCCCCTGCGCTTGTTGACCGCCAATATCGGCATCCACCATGTCCACCACCTCAGTAGCCGTATTCCCTTTTACCGCCTGCCGCAGGTCTTGCGCGATTATCCCGAGCTTGCGGAAGTCCGGCGCCTGACATTAAGGCAAAGTTTTGCCTGCGCCCGTTTGCGTCTTTGGGACGAGAGCCGGCGCGAACTGGTCACATTTGCCAAGGCCCGCGAGACATTATCGTCTGAATAGACCGATTATTGCAGGAGTTTTGGCGTCAGCTTTTCGATCAACGCCGGCTTACCGTGACCACGAAGCTGGCTTCGGATACGGCGGCGTTCGGTAATTTCTGGAAGGTGGGCGACAATCTTAGGTCTGTGCCGTCGGGCAGGGGGGCCAGGCTGTTGCCGCGCAGGATCTTTGGCAGTTCAGACGAGACATCGCGGGAGACGGCGAAGCATTTGACCAGTTCCTGACCGCTGGGCGGCGAAATCTTAAATTCGAAGCCGAAACGATCGGCGTCGGGCACGGTGTGAAGC
>JAPYPT010000416.1 GCA_029937535.1 Alphaproteobacteria bacterium | reverse complement strand
TCGGCACACAACATTCTATCTTGCATCGGGGCCCGAGGACGGGCCGCTGCTGATCTTCGTCCATGGCTGGCCCGAACTTTCCATCTCTTGGCGGCACCAGTTGCCCGCCCTGGCGGCACTGGGTTTTCGCTGTGTGGCGCCCGATATGCGCGGCTATGGGCGTTCGTCCGTGCCGGGACGCCACGAGGACTATGGCCAGGCCGAGATTGTCGCCGATATGATCGAGTTGCTGGACGCCTTGGGCCGCGAACAAGCCGTATGGATCGGCCACGACTGGGGCAGCCCGGTGGTTTGGAATATCGCCAGCCATCATCCGGACCGGGTCCGGGCCGTGGCCAGCCTCTGTATTCCCCACGGCGTCCTGGACAGCGGTCTGGAAACCTTGATCTCGCTGGTCGATCGGTCGGTTTATCCGGAGGCCGAATATCCGGCCGGCCAATGGGAATACATGCGGTTTTATGAAGAGAATTTCGCCCACGCCACGGCGGGTTTCGAAAGCAACCCCTATAATACCGCCAAGGCCGTTTTCCGCCGGGGCGACCCGGATGGCCGGGGCAAGCCCAACCGCACGGCGATGATCCGCAAGAATGGCGGCTGGTTCGGCCCCGAAAACAGCGCCCCCGATGTTCCCCGTGATGACCACATCCTGACGGAAGAAGATCTATCCATCTATGCCGCCGCGATGACGCGCACCGGTTTTTTCGGCGCGGATTCTTATTACATGAACCATGCAGCGAATGCAGAATACGCCAAGACCGCCCCGAATGGTGGCGTTCTCGACATGCCGGTCCTGTTCATCGCCGCGCGCTACGACTACACCTGTGAATGTATCGATTCCGATCTGGCCAAGCCGCAGATCAAACTGTGCCTAAACCTGATCACGCGGGTAATCGACAGCGGCCATTGGATGGCCCAGGAAAAACCCGTTGAGGTCAACGCCGCGCTAACTCACTGGCTGGCCACGGAGGTACCCGATGTTTGGCCACTGCCTTGAATTTGGTCCTAAAGTAACGACACCGACTGTCCGGTTCTGAGGGATTCGGTCACCGCATCGGTCCATTGCATGTATTTGACCGCCGTTGTGAAGTCCGTATGGCTGATGGGTTCCAGACCGCGAATGGCGTTGATGAACTCTTCCTCCACCCGCCAGCCGCCCTTTTTGGCGGCATCGATATCCACCGCCGACAAACCATCATCGCCGCGTTTGCCCGCATACAGGGTCATGGGATCGGAACCGCTTTGCAGCAGGCGCAGGGTGCCTTCCGTGCCGAAGAGGCAGACATCCACGGCCGCCGGCGCATGCCCCAGCACGGTGGAGACGTTGAAGCGGATCTGCCCGCCCTGCTCCATTGTCCCCATGATGTCCAGATGGTCGGGAATGGCCATGGCGACCCGCCGCCCGGTTTCATCGACCCGGTGTGGCACCACCGCCTGACCGGCGGCGAACACGGTTGCCATGGGGCCGATCCAGCGCATCATGGCCTCGTACCAGATGCCCATGGACATAATGTTGTTGCCCGAAAGATCCCGGTCCTGGCGCCAGGTGATGGAGCTGCCTGGGTTGGGAAAATCGCCCTGGGCGATGCGGGCATCCAGGGTGATCAGATCGCCAATATAGCCGGCGCCAATCATCTCGATAATGGTCCGGTCAAAGGCCAGGGTGTGGGGCGCGGGCACGATTTGCGCCACCAGACGCGGCGCCCGGCGCGAGGCCGCCAGCATGTCGTGGCCCTCGTCCGCGTTCAACGCCATGCGCGCTTCGCACATCACATGTTTGCCATGCTCAAGGGCGGCGATGGTCATGGGCGCATGCATATAAGGCCAGGTGCCGATGCAAACGGCGTCAATCTCGGGGTCCTCGATAATTTCCTGCCAATCGGCGGCGACACGGGGGATGTCGAATTCATCCGCCACCCGCTGGCCGGAGGCGGCCGTGCGGTTGGCGACCGACATGATTTCCACACCATCCTGGGCCAGCAGGCCGGGGATGTGCAGTTTGGTGGTATTGCCGCCGGCGCCGATCACGCCGACGCGGATTTTCTCATTGCTCATCAATCTTCTCTTTTCTTGGTGCGTCCTGGCGCTAAGATTAGGCAATGGGCGGAAATTCACAAACTGTTTTCATGAGAGGTAGGACGAATGCGTGGCGTATGGGTTGAAGATTGGACCGAATTCGAGGATTTGCGGGTGGAGGAGTGCCCCAAACCGGCAATATTGCCAAAACAGGTGCGCGTTGAAACCCAGGCCGCCGGCGTCAGTTTCGCCCAATCCCTGGTGGTCGCCGGGCGCTACCAACGAAAGCCGCCCCTGCCCTTTTCACCCGGCTCGGAAATCGCCGGCATCGTGACCGAGGTCGGGCCCGGGACCTCCCGCATCAAGGTCGGCGACCGGATCTGCGCCATCGTCGAATGGGGCGGCCTGGCGGAGGAAGCCGTGGCCTACGAGGCCAACACCTTTGTCATCCCCGACAGCCTGGAATTTCACCGCGCTATTTGTTTCACCAATTCCTACTCCACCTCCTGCGCCGCCCTGACCTGGCCCCATCAGCTGAATGTTAAATCCGGCGAGACCCTGTTGGTCCACGGCGGGGCGGGCGGCGTCGGCATCGCCGCGATCGAGATCGGCAAGATCCTGGGCGCTCAGGTCATTGCCACGGTGGGTTCGGACGAGAAAATGGCCGTCGCAAAGGCGCACGGCGCCGACCATGTCATCAACTACCGCGAGGCGCCGTTCCGGGATGGCGTGCTGGAGATCACGGCGGGCGAAGGCGTCAACGCCGTCTATGACCCCGTGGGCGGCGACGTGTTCGAACAATCCCTGCGCTGTCTGGCGCCCGAGGGCCGGATCATGCCCGTGGGTTTCGCCGGCGGCACCATCCAGCAAATCCCCGCCAATATCCTGCTGTTGAAGAACATCGCCGTCTGCGGCCTGAACATGGGCTTCTATTTCGGCTGGAGCGACCGGGACGTCCGCGACCAACATTCCCCCCTGATGCAGGGGCTGCTGGCCAAACTGTTCGCCTGGTTCGAAGACGGCAAGCTAAACCCGCGCGT
>JAPYPT010000093.1 GCA_029937535.1 Alphaproteobacteria bacterium | reverse complement strand
GTGGCGGCTTCGTCCCTGTAGCGCTCGATGAAAATGAAAGTCTGGGGGTTTTCGCCCTGAAAGATTTCGTAGGACAGACAGCCTTCTTCATTGGCGTTGACGGCGGCGGCCATTTCCTTGGCGACGGCGAGAAAATCAGCCTCGGAGCCCTCTTTGGCCCGCAGGGTGGCGATGGCGGCGATCATGATGGCGTACTCCTGGTTTCCGGTTCTTGGGTTTCTAACTGGCGTTAATAGCCGCCCGCGCGGTGGGGGCAAAGGCCCGCAGGGCATCCACCAGCAGTTCCATGATCTCGTCGATCTGGTCCTCGGTGACGATCAGGGGCGGGGAGACCAGGAAATTGTCGCCCCGTGCCCCGCCCAGGGTACGCCGGGAATAGATGATCAGGCCCCGGTCGTAAGCCTCCTGGCTCAAATGGGCATAGGCATCCAGTTCGGGGGGCAGGGCGCGGCCGGTTTCGCGGTCGGCGATGATGTCGAAACCCAGCAACAGGCCCCGGCCGCGAATTTCGCCGATGAATTCGAATTCGTCGAGCAGACCCTCCAGGCGGCCTTTCAGCACCGTGCCCATGCGGGCGGCGTTGCCGATCAGATCGTGCTCCAGATGTTCCGCCAGCACGGCCCGGCCCACCGCGCAGGCAATGGGGGAGGCGGAATAGGTATGCCCATGCATGAAGCCGCCCGCGTCATCCACCGTGCCGACGATGTGGCTGGAGGTGAGGCAGGCGCCCAGGGGGACGTAGCCCGACGCCAAGCCCTTGGCCAGGGCGACCAGATCCGGCGTGACGTCCCAATGTTCGGCCGAGAGGTACTTGCCGCTGCGCCCGGCCCCGCTCATTACTTCATCGAAGATCAACAGCACGCCATATTGATCACAAACCTCCCGCACGCGGCTGTAATAAATATCCGGCGCCGTCAGGGCGGCGGTGGCGGCGCCGCCAATGGGCTCCATGATAAAGGCCAGCACGGTTTCCACGCCCTGGTTGATGATCTCGGTCTCCAGGGCATTGGCGTAGGCCAGGGCGGCCTCGTCCTCCGCCTGCCCGGCCGGGCGATAGCGGCAGAACGGCGCGGGGATCTTGGGGTGGTTGACCATCATGGGCGCGAACATGGAAAAGCCCGCCGGGTCGCCGGTCAACGACAGCGCGCCCAAGGTGGTGCCATGGTAGGAGGGCAGGCGGGAGATCACCTTGTAGCGGGTCGCCTGGCCGGTGGCGATGGCGTATTGCCTGGCCAGCTTGATGCAGGCCTCCACCGCCTCCGAGCCGCCGGAGCCGAAAAACACCTGATCCAGGCCATCCGGGGCCTGCGCGGTAATCTCGCGGGCCAGCCGTTCGGCCGGTTCGTTCAAAAAGTGTGAGCGGAACGCGTATGAGACCTTTTCCGCCTGTTCCATCATGGCCTCGCGAACACGTTTGTTGCCATGGCCGATATTGGCGGTCTGGGGCCCGGAACAGGCATCGATATAGCGCTTGCCGTCCCGGTCCCACAGATAGATGCCCTCGCCCCGGTCCACCATGGGCCGGTCGGGGGTGGGCCAGAAGAACATGGCGGATGGTTGGTTGTCACCAGGCGAGGGGGCGGTCGTGGTCATGGCGCGGCTCCGGGAATTTGATCAGGACTGGCCTATGATGCGCTCAATGGGTTAGGTAAGGGAAGAGCATAGAAAGAGGATTGTCATGCGTATCGAACAATTGGGTGAAACATTCCTGGCTCGGATCCATGATGTGGACCTGTCCATACCGCTTGACGGTGCGGAATTGGCGGAAGTTGAGGCGGCCTGGTTGACCTACCGGGTCCTGGCATTCCCCGAACAAGATCTGACGGAAACTCAATTATTGGATTTTTCCCGTCATTTCGGGCCGTTGGAAAAGCATGTGCTAAACGATTTCCATCATTCCACCCATCCCGAAATCTTGATGCTGTCCACGGTGGTCGAGGCGGGTAAACCAAAAGGACTGGGCGATGCCGGCAGCTATTGGCATTCCGATATTTCCTACAAGGCAAAGCCGTCCCGGGGCTCCGCCCTGTATGGCGTGGAAATACCGGAGGAGGGCGGTGATACCTTGTTCTGCGATTTGGCGGCGGCCCATGACGAACTGCCCGAGGCGATGAAAGCCCGCCTCGATGGCCTGACTGCGGCGCACAATTATCATCACCGCACGCGCCTGCAGGTCGAGGCGAAAGGCATTCGCGGCGAGTTGACGGCAGCGCAAAAGGCCGAGACACCGGAAGTCCATCACCCCGTTATCCGCACCCAGCCGGAGACGGGGCGGAAGGCCATCTTCGTAAATCCCGGTTTCACCGTGCGCATCGAGGATATGCCCGAAGCTGAAAGCGATAGGTTGTTGGAGGAGATTTATGCCCATTGCCTGCGGGAGAGGTTTTGCTACCGCTACAAATGGCGCAAGGGTGATGTGGTGACATGGGATAACGCCGTCAGCATGCATCGCGCCACGGTTCTGGAACTGCCACCCGGTTCACGGCGAACCATGTGGCGCACCATTATCAGCGGCGATACCCCGATTTAGTCGAAGTTCAAAAAATTGTAGGAATTGAAGATGCAGGAAACACAGGAACATATGGAATTGCGGCGCACGGTCGCCAACATTGTCGCGAACGATATCAATCCCTTCGTCGATGAATGGGAAGAGGCGGAAATGATGCCGTTGCATGATATCTGCAAAAAGATGGGCCAGGCCGGCCTGTTGGGGATTTCCAAGCCGGCGGATTTTGGCGGCATGGATCTCGACTATTCATTCGAAGTGGTGTTCGCCGAGGAAATGGGCCATGCCAAGGCCCAAGGCGTCTCCACCGCCATCGGCGTGCAGAGCAACATGAGCACGCCGGCCCTGGCCGCCCATGGCAGTGACGAATTGCGTCAGGAATTTCTGGCCCCGGCCATCGCCGGCGACATGGTGGGCGCCATCGGGGTGACGGAACAGGGCTCCGGCTCCGATGTCTCGTCCGTGCGCTCCTTCGCCCGCAAGGATGGCGACGACTATGTCATCAGCGGCGACAAGATGTTCATCACCAATTCCATCCAGGCGGATTGGCTGTGCATGTTGTGCAATACATCGGAGGATAACGGTCCGCACCGCAACAAGACCCTGATCATCGTGCCCCTGAACAGCAAGGGCATCACCAAACAGAAGCTGAAAAAACTTGGTCTGATGTGTTCCGATACCGGGCATCTCAATTTCGACGAGGTGCGGGTGCCGCAGCGCTATCGCATTGGTGAAGAGGGCATGGGCTTCACCTACCAGATGGAGCAGTTTCAGGAAGAGAGGCTGTATGCCGTGGCCCGCACCGTGACCTTCCTGGAAGATGCCTTGGAGGAAACCATCGACTATGCCCGCCAGCGCATGGCCTTTGGCCGGCCGATCCTGGATAATCAGGTCATGCATTACAAAATGGCCGAAATGCAATCCCAGTTGGAGGCCATCCGTTCGCTTCTCTACCGGGCCACGGACAGCTACGTGGCGGGCGGCAACGTGACCAAACTGGCCTCCATGGCGAAATATCTGATCGGTGTCATGGCCTCCGAGATGCCGGCGCAGTTGCTGCAATTCTGGGGCGGCCAAGGCTATATGGCCGAAAACCGCATCACCCGTGTCTTTAGGGATATGAAGCTGGTCAGCATCGGCGGCGGCGCCAACGAGGTTATGCTGCAAATCATCTCCAAGGATATGGGCATTCTGCCCCGGCGTTGAGGGTGAGAGTATGAGCTTCGAAAATATCGACTATCAGGTCATCGACCGTGTCGCCGTCCTTCGCCTGAACCGCCGTCCGGTCAATGCCTTGAGCCTGGAATTCGTCAACGAAATTATTGCCGCCCTGGAACAAGCCGGCGCGGATGACGATGTCCGGGCCGTGGTCATTGCCTCCAACCTGGACGCCGTGTTTTGCGCCGGACTTGATCTGTCCGTGGTCAAGGGTGTGGATGGCCAAGGCATGCGTGGATTTCTCGAGCGGCTGTATTTCGAATTGAATGATGTGCAATACCGCCTGGGCAAACCGTCCATCGCCGCCGTCGAAGGCGCGGCGCGGGCCGGCGGCATGACCGTGGCGGTGTCCTGTAACATGATCATCGCGGGGGAGAGCGCCAGCTTCGGTTATCCGGAAATCAATGTGGGGCTGATCCCGGCGCTGCATTTCGTCCACCTGCCCCGCATGGCCGGGCGCCACCGCGCCTTTGAATACCTGTTTACCGGCGACGATTTCGATGCCGCCACGGCCCGCGATCTCGGCATCGTCAATCACGTGGTGGCGGACGGCGCGGTGCTGGACAGGGCCATGGAATTGGCCGGGAAATTCGCCGATAAATCACCCGTGGTCATGAAATTGGGGCGCGATGCCTACATGCGCGCCAACGACACCGACTACCGCCGCGCTATCGAGAACGTGGCTGAAACCATGTGCAACGTGGTGGCGACGGAAGATTCAGCCGAAGGTCTGGCTGCCTTCATGGAAAAACGCCCGCCGAAATGGCAGGAGCCGGACACATAAATTCCGATCAAATTGTCAGCAAAAACTCAACCCATTTTTTGCTGTTTGAGCTATGAAAAATCGATTGTCTCCAACAATTTGGTGTTGTCCCAGGTGGGTTGTTGGTCTTGTTGGATAACCTGATGGCCGCCACATCGCAGGCGCAGCCAAATCCAGCGCGGTACCAGTTCGTTGTTGAGGTCGTTAAGGACCATGTCGGCATAGGCCTCCAGCGTCTCGCAATGCGCCTGGGCCGCCGCCGCGAAATACGCCGCCAAGGCCGCCGCCGCGATGACGTCACGATCCGCGATATAGCGCAGATCCACATGGATTATGCCGCCCGTCAGCGGACCTAAAGCGGGCAGTTCACCCGACAGAATTGTAATGCGTTCGCGGCCGGGGCTGGGGTTTGCCATGGTCGTCAGGCAAGCCCGCCGCTCGTGCAGGCTACCGTCCCCGTTTCGTGGATATTGACCCCGCGACACATCTGATGGATTTGGTGGGCGTGCTGGGCGCCATAAATGACCTGACCCGCGCCGTCATCCCGGTGCATTTGTATGGACAGATGGTGGCCATGGATGAATTGACGGCCATAGCCATGCGGCATGGTTTGAAAGTCATCGAGGATGCGGCGCAGGCCCACGGCGCGTCCTGGAAAGGGCAGGGGCCCGGACATTGGGGCGATGCGGCGACCTATAGCTTCTATCCCGGCAAGAATCTCGGCGCCTGGGGCGATGGCGGCGCGGTCCATGCCCGTGACGAAGAGCTGATCCGCCGTATCGTGGCGCGGGCCAATCATGGCCGGCAATCGAAATATCTGCATGAATTCGAAGGCACCAATTCCCGCCTGGACGGCCTGCAAGCCGCCATTCTGCGGGTCAAGCTGCGTCATCTGGCCGATTGGACAAGGGCCCGCCAGGACATAGCGGCGCAATATGACGCATTGTTATTTGATGTCGATGAAGTCACGCCGGTCATGCGCCATGGCGATGCCGGCCATGTCTATCATCTCTATGTGGTGGAAGTCGCTGAACGGGATCGGGTACTTGACGACTTGCAGGCAAACGGCATCGGCGCCGGGGTCCATTATCCGGTGCCGCTCCACATGCAACCGGCTTACGCCCACCTCAACCTGGCCCCCGATGCCTTTCCCGTGGCCCAGGCCAAGGCCGGGAAAATCCTGTCCCTGCCCGTCTTCCCGGAAATGCGCGCAAAGCAGGTGGTACGGGTCGTTGATGTTCTAAAGGATGTGGTTTGCCGCACGGGAATATCCCGGACAGCCAGCCGTGGCGCGGCATGAACCCCGCCATGGGATCCCGCCAGTCCGGCCCTCTCGGGGCGGAAGCTTACTCCGCCGCCCCCGGCGCCCGGGTCGAGAGCGATCAGATCGGTGCGGGCACGCGGGTTTGGGCCGGAGCGCATGTGATGGCGGGCGCCCGGATCGGCAGGGATTGCAATATTGGCGAACATTGTTTTGTCGAAGATGGCGCCGTCCTTGGCGATGGGGTCGTTTTGAAGAACCTGGTATCCGTTTGGCGCGGCGTGGTTTTGCAGGATCATGTTTTCGTTGGTCCGGCCGTGGCATTTACCAATGACAAGTTTCCGCGCGCCCATCCCAGCTACCGCACCGGCCCGGCCGGATGGCGGGAAACCATGGTGCGCGCCGGCGCCTCCATCGGCGCCAATGCCACCATCATGTGCGGCATCGAAATCGGTTCCTGGGCCGTGATTGGCGCGGGCGCGGTGGTGACTAGGGATGTTCCGCCACGCCAATTGTGGTTGGGTAATCCGGCGCGTTTCGCGGGTTATGCCTGCGCTTGCGGCCGGAAGCTTTCCGAAGATATGAACTGTGAATGCGGTAATCGATATGCTCTGGACGGCCATGCTCTCACGCCGGTTTTCGAGGCCCACGATGATTAACGGCGAAATCGGAGACGTATGAAATGGAATGGATCGACCTTTCCTTTCACCCCGAGGGCGATCGCCTGTTCGTGCGCGCCGTGGATACGGACCAAGTAGAGCATTTGATCGACATGGGCGTGCGCTCGACTGAAAGTATTGCGCTGAACAAATTGATGGCACGGGCCGCGGGTGACGGAAAGATGGTCACGGTTCACAGCGATCCTTGTCATCTGGATCTGTGCATCGCGACATTGTGCGCTGCGGACAATGACAACGGCGTCGCATTCATGCCCCTTACGGTCATCCGCGGCCTTGCCCGCGCTTTCACGAATGTGGAAACGGTTACGCTTTCGGGTACCGTCGATCCGTTCGGGCACCCGGACCTGTTGGCCATCTTGAATCTCTTCGCCCGGCAATCGCCGAAATTGGACATCACCTTGAGGACCGGTGGCGGCTGGCCGGCCGGGATGGATCTTGGGTCGATTGTAAATCATGAAACCATTGCCGAAGTGGTTTTCGAACTGGATGGTGGGTTGTTGTTGAACTGGTCTGGTAACGATGGGGACGAACCCGGCCAAATCGCCTCCCTGCAAGAGTTGCTCGCCTGCCGCGGGGAAGATGGCTCCCGCATGACGGCGGCCATTGATGTCAGTGTTGAAGATGTTGGCGCCCTGGCGCCGTTGATCGCCCGTTTGCAGGAATTTGATCTTGATGCGCTGGATTGCCGCAACCATGCCGCCGGCAATAAGCGGGAGGTTGATCGAGAGGCAACCGGCGCGGTGCGCCTGCTGGAAGAGATGCAGCGCGATGTCCGCAGCCGATTTCCCGTTCGCCTGCCCCAGGTGGCCATAGGCGCTGGCGATGGCTTTCATTGCCGCCAGGCGTTTACGAATTTCTCACTGGGCGGGGCAGGCGGCATCAGCCCCTGCCGTGCGGCCAACGGGACCCAGAACGATGGTCTGTTTGCCGGACCCGCTGATTGGAACGGGCCGTTGCTGTGCGGAATCAGAGACATGATTGCCGCGGGCCAGGTGCCGCTCGATCAATGCCATGCCTGTCCGGAACGCTCCGATCCCGAACAGCGGATGGAGATAAAGTCAGCCCCCGAATTGCCGCCCATCAGCCTTGATCAAGCCTTTGCCGGGAATGCCCGCCGGGCGTCGCATCAGGCCATGATCGAAGAGCGCCAGGCGCACTACAACGCGGCTGTTCTGCGTGACGAACGCATGCCGCTGGGGCCCAGGACATTGGCCCTGGGCATCGCCAATCCCTGTAATTTCCGGTGCCCGTTTTGCATCTACCACGCCACGGACCTGAAGAAGGCCGGCACCCATGCCAGTTACCCGGTCAAGTACATGGCGGTAGAAAATGTAAAAAATGCGGTGCGGCAGTTCTGGCCCGAACGGGTGTCCTTGGGCGTCACGGGCGAGGCCTTTTTGCATCCCGAAATTGATGAAATCCTGACCTTTCTGGCGGACGAGGGCGTCAAGGCGTCCTTCAGCTCGAACATGGCTGTCCGGGGATTTCTGGATATCTTCAGCCGCCACGGCGGCGTGTTCAGTTCCATCAATGTCAGTCTTGATGCCACCACCCAGGAAGAATATGTGCGCCTGACGCCACGGTCGCAATTGCGCGATACGCTGGAGGTGGTGCGCGCCGTGGACCGGCTTTTGGTGGAGAACCAATGGGCCGCGGAGTTAGAATGCAATTTCGTGGTTGAGCGCAAACCCGGCTGGGTGGATTTTATCCGCCGTGGTCTGGCTCTGGTGCAAGGCCTGGACCTGAAGCGGCTGGGTTCCATTAATTTCAACAATTGTGCCGGCCTTACGAACGAGATCGACCACACCTTGACGGTGGCCGATCGTCCCCGGATCATGGAATTGCTGGCGGAAATCCAGGCCGGCGGACCCTATCTTCATGAGATCCGCCTGCCGCTGGTCCTGGATATGAACCGCTCGAACCAATGCAGCGACCCTTGGCAGCTTTTGAGCGTCGCCTCGGATATGACCGTATCGCCCTGTTGCCGCGTGGTCCCGAACGAGGCCATTGGCCGCCTCGACCGTGACGGTCCGCTGTTGTGGAATAACGAGATCATGGTGGAAAGCCGCAAGCGCATCGCCAAGGGACAGGACGCTTTTGAAATTTGCAAAACCTGTCCCAGCCGGGGCGGCGAAAGACCGGTGATTGCCGCCCATTCGGCCATCGATTGAGCCTCCATGCCGGGACTGTACGGACATCTGAACCGCCACCACCCATCGACCGATGCCGCCCAGCGCATCGCCCAGGCCATCAATCATAAACCCTGGTTCGTTGATACCCGCCTCGAGACGATCCACGGCACCGTCGGTTCCATGGCCCTGCCGGTATTTGACGGCGGTAAACAGATGGCGACGAGCGATGATGGCCAGGTCACCATACTTTTCGATGGCTATCTGACCAACCGGCCACGGTTGAGACAGCAGTTTCAGGTTGCCAGCACGGCCGAACTTGCCCTGCGGTGTTATTTGCGGGACGGCCAGGATTTTGCGGCTGCCCTGGAAGGGTCTTTCGTGGCTTTGGTCAATGATGGGCGCACGCGCAGTATTGTTCTGGCCAACGATCGGTTTGGCCATCGCCCGGTCTATTATCATGTGGGTAACAACAACCTGACCTTTGCGCCGGAGTTGAAGGGCGTCGCCGCGGGCGCTGATCTGGCGCGGGAGATCGACTGGAACGGCGCGGCCGATCTGTTCGTATTTGGCCATTGCTGGGGCAACAAAACCCTGATGGCGGGTGTCAAACTGCTGGAAGCGGGCAGCCGCATTGTCTGGACCCGGGCGGAAACCACCATCACGCGGTACTGGACGCTGAACTACGCAGAGGAACGAAATGACGGGGAAGAGGACTGCGTCGCCGATCTTGACGCCGCCTACCGCGCCGCCATATCCGGCCATGGGGATATCGAAGGTGACCGGCTGGTGGCGCTGTCCGGCGGTCTGGATTCGCGCAATATCGCCTGCTATCTGGCCGACGCCGGCGTCGAATTCGATACCATGTCATTGCGTGCCGAAGCGTGGAATTCAAACGATGCCGTGGTGGCCGAAAAACTCTCAACCCTGCTGGGCCGGGACTTCACGGCGGGCCGCTTCGATCTGTCCGATCCTGAAACCCTGATCGCTGATTTTCTGTTTCAAACCGATGGCCAGGCCCCGTGCGCCTATCAAATAAATGCATTGCCCTTGGCCGATTTGCGGCAACGTTATGGCCTCTATATTCACGGCAACAGCGGCAACATGATTTTCGGCGATTATGCCACCCAATACCGAGATGCCGGCAACAAGGTCGAAGGCCAGGACGCCGACAGCCTGTTCGCGCAATACAGCACCAACTTTTCCGGTCACCTGGTGGTTCAGGCTTTTTCCGAGGCTTATGGCGAAACGATCTGGAATGGCGCCCAGTCCTCGTTCATGGCGACCTATTCCAGGCAGATGAATATCGAGGGCGCGCGCAAACATGAATGGATCGCGCTGGAAGAGCGCACCCGGCGCTCAACCACCATCGCCCTGACCATCATCGCCTCGTATATGGAGCCCATGTGTCCCCTATTCGATCACTACCAAATGATGGATCATTGCGCCGCCGTGCCCTTGGCCTACAAATATGATCAGCATTGGTATCTGGAAAATTTGCGCCGGCAATTTCCCGAGGCCGCCGCCATCCCACGGGCCGGCAAGACCATCCGACCCCTGTTCGATACCGGTCCCGGCAGCGACCTGGATGAATATACCCTGGTCTCGCCCCTGGACGGGTTCTATTGGAGCATCGATTGGCTGCTGCGTAATGATTACAAATCGGCATACGAGGCTTATTTGCTCGATCCCCGGACGTTATCCCGGCCCTGGTTCAATGCCGCGACCCTAAAGGCCATGTGGGACGAGCAACAGGCCGGTGCGCATTATGGCGCGCAGTTGGGAACCATCATGGCCTTCGAGTATTTCTGCCGGACCTATATCGATTAGGGGCGAGAGAGTTACATCCCGGTCTTCGAGGATGTGTCCTCGAATTTCAGTTCATCGCGCGGCATACGGCTAGTTGGCGGGGGGCATGATAAAAAGCCGGTTCGCCGGATTTTCGTTGGCCCAGCAGTTTTTGCAGTAATCCATGGGTAAATCGCCCTTGGCCAAGGCGTCGCGGGTTTCCTTCAGGACATCGGCGTTCCAGCTATCATGATCTTGAAATCCGCCATGACGGGGGTGGCGGGGCACATTGCAGCACGGGCTGATATTACGGTCCGGGTCGATGGACAACAGCGACCAGGGATTGGCGCAATAATTCTTGTCCCGGTTTTTGTCCAAGGGCTGCACGAGGCCAACGCGGAACCTGGATTTCTTGGTGCGCTGGAGGTCCTTGAAATAGGCGAGAATTTCCCCGTCGTCGGTGGTCAGGGACTCGGCGCCATTGCGATCGGGCGGAATGTAATTCTGAAAGCCCAGGTAATCGATCTCGAACGATTGATAGAAATCAATGATCTCTTCGAGCTGGGAAATTTCCGACTTCTTCAAGACGCAGGACGTCATGACCTTCAAATCGTCGCGCCGATTGACATATTTCCACTTCGCCACGCGGCGTAAATTGTCCTGTGCGGTGTTAAGGCTGTCCTTGACCTTGGTCCAGGACTGATGCTCGGCGTTGGACAGGGTGTCGATGGAGAAGTTGATGACTTTGATGTTGGGTTTGGCGAAAAAGGCCTTGATGTCGAAACGGTCTGCCCGCAAGCCGTCGGTGGACAAATGCACCTCGCTGTGGGGATGCAGTTCAGCGCACAGATCGACGATGTCGGGCAGTTTGTGGTGCAGGAAGGGTTCTCCCGAACTGCCCAGCGAGATGACATGGTTGTTGGGGAAGACGCCCAGAATATCCGCCATGGTGTCCATGTCCATCAGGCGTTTCTTTGGGGTGAAGTCGGCGTGCGGCATGTCGCCGTGATAGGGGCAAAACGGGCAATGCATGTCGCAGGCGGTGGAAATATCCAGATTGATCTGCACCGGGTCGGTGAATAACTCCAAGGCCCCCGATGACTTTACATGTTCCGCCATCATGGAGTTTAGACGCACCGCCTGTTCGCTATGTCCTTCCAGATTGACGTAGCCGTTCCGCGCCCCGCCGTCATCATAGCCCTCGCCAATCTCCACATAGGCGTGGCGCACGCCTTCAACCAGCACGGATGTAACTTTGTATGACATCTTCGGTAAGCTCCTGACCCGAACACTGGCCATGTTCACACGGTCATTAACCATGCCGGTTTTGGGTAAACTTTCGCTTAAGATTCACTGATTTCAATGCGTTGCGGCGGTCCTCCGGCCAGATGAAGGTCCCAGGCGGCGGCGATCGCGTTATCAAGATTGCGGCCGTAACGGGCGTTGTCGAAGAGCGGCTGGCTGTCCCGCCCATCGATCAACCGTTGGTGCAGGTGGCGGCGTTGTTCCGGGTCGTTGGCCAATGCCACGGCGCGCTCGATATAGCTTGGCAAATCCGCCGCGATCATGTCCGGCACGCCGGCGGCGTTGCACAGAGTGGCGCCCAGGCGCGCGCCCGGTTTGTCGCCGAGAATTGTCAGCACCGGCAGGCCGACCCACAAGGCATCGACCGAGGTAATACCGCCGCCGTGATGTAGATTATCCAGGGCCAGATCCGCCACGCACAGACGCGCCAGATGGTCCTCGTGGGCGACGATCTTGGCGAAGATCAAGCGTTCGCCGTCAATGCCGTAAATCTCGGCTTCCCGGCGCAGGCTGTCCTGGGTGTCATGCATCCAGGCGCCGAACCACAGCACGCTGTTGGGGACACGGGTCATGATCTCCATCCAGGCGGCGAAGATCTTTGGCTCGAACTTACAGGGGTGGTTGAAATTGCAAAATACGACGGCATCGCCGGGCAGGCCCACATCGGCCCGGGTGACCGGATCGCCGATCCGCCCCGGCCGTTTGGTCGGCATGAAGGTGTTGGGTAAATAAAGCAGTTTCTCGGGCCCCACCGCCTCCCATTCCTCGGGAATATAGGTGCGGTCGGTGATCAAATAGTCGATATATTCCGCCCCCGTGGTGATGGAATAGCCATAGCCGTGCATTTGCACCGGGGCGGGGCGGAAGGAGCTGACGGGCATGCAGTTGATGGAGGTCAGGCCGGTAACGTCGATCAAGACATCGATGCCGTCCTGGTGGATCATTTGCGCCGCGAGATAGGGTGCCGCGCCCGGAAGATCGCGAAAATGGTCGAAGGCGCCTCTGTATTCGGCACAGAACCGGCTGCCGTCGCTGGGCCGCACGGAATAGCCGAACACCTCGAACCGCTCGCGGTCGTGACGGGCGACGATTTCCTTGTGAACCAAGGGCAGGCTGTGGAACCAGGTATAGCCCATGGCATAGCCCAGACGAATGCGGCCGCCGCGCGGTGCGGCATGCACCAAGGGCGGGGTATCGAGGTTCTGACGCGCCTCCGCCGCGATTTTTGTCGCGGCTTGACGGGCGATCTTGCCGATGAAGGCATAATCCACGGGCAGGGCCTGAAGATTGAAGACATCGATGTCACTGTCGCCGGTATCTAGTTTCGCGATTTGGGCTTCGCAGATATCGCCGTAACCGTCCCAGTCACACATGGCCATTTTCAAATCGAATATCCGAACGGCGGCATCGCCATCATCCGGGTTCAATGCCAGAATACGCTCATAAACCCTGACAGCCTGCGCGGCCTCCTTGATTTGCTCAAACAACGCGCCGACTTTTTGAAGGACCTGTACATCGCGGGTGTCCGTCGAGACGATGGCCACGAGCCGGTCCCGGGCCTCGGAAAGACGATTGGTGATGATATAGGTGGCGGCAATGGTAATTTGCGCCCGCAATTCCCCTGGCTCCAAATCCAGGGCGCCTTGCGCCAGATCCAAGGCCTCGTCGAACCGCCGCAGGGAATGCAATAGATTGGCCTGGTTCGCCATCAATTCGGCATCGTGGGGCGCCCGGGCCATGGCTTGGGCGCGCAATGCCAGGGCCTGATCAAATTCACCCAGATGCTCCAGCACCACGACGTAATCCTTCATCAGTGAAAGATCTTCGGGCATCTCGCGAAGCAAACGTCGAAAATGTTCTTGGGCGCCCAGCAGATCGCGCATTTGCACCAGGCATCGGCCCAGCCCGTGGCGGGCGGCATGAAATTCAGCGTCGATGTTCAGGGCTTGCTCCAGGGCATTGCGGGCTTGGCCATATTGCCTCGATTGCATGAACAGACCGCCGAGCGTGTTCCAGGCCAGTTTGTAGTCGGGCCGCCTCCGCACGACCTCCCGCAGGATGGCAATGGCCTCGGGGCCGCGATCCAGGCGCTCCAGGGCGGCGGCCAGATTGTTGCCGCATGCGGGATCCTTGGTGGCCTCATAGGCGATGGCGAAATGCCGCGCCGCGCCGTCGTCATCACCCTCTACCTGCAACAGATTGCCGAAGGAAAAATTGCCGGCGGGATGATTGGGGTCGATCAGAAATACCTGTTCCAGATAATGCCGCGCCGGCTCCACCTGTCCGCGTTGCAGGCAAATATCAGCCAGACTTTGCCAGGCTTCGAGAAAGCCGGGGTCCAATCTGGTGACCGTCAGATAGCTGGCCGCGGCCGCATCCTGTTGGCCTAAATGCTCCTGCATCTGACCCAACTGGAAATGCGCCGGGGCATTGCCGGGGTCCATCTCGAGGGTCCGTAGCAGGCATTGCCGGGCTTCCTCGTGGCGGTGCAGGGCGCCCAGGACGACACCAAGGTTGAGCCAGACCATGGCCCGGTCGGGCCATAGATCGGCCAACTCCAGGTACAGGGGAATAGCGTCCAGCAATTCACCCTGTCCGACCAATTCGTTGGCGCGCCGCCACAAGGCGTCCGGATCGGGGGACGCTGTTATGGCGTTTTGTTCGTCGATGCTCATGATCGGCGAAGCTTGGCGGTATTTGGTTAAAAAAGGCTTCAGATTAAGCTATCACTTGCAGCCTCTTGATCGGCCCCTATATTGCCAGCCATGCGGACGACAGTTGCACTTGAACAGATGATTTCGAACGGCACGCTGCTGGATGGCGTGGCGCCGGGCGCGCGCGTGGTCGTGGCCATGTCGGGCGGTGTCGATTCATCCGTTTGCGCCGCCCTGTGCCAACGCGCCGGCTATGAGGTGATCGGGATCACGTTGCAATTGTATGATCACGGCCAGGCCATTCAGCGCAAGGGCGCGTGCTGCGCCGGGGCGGATATTCATGACGCCAAACAGGTCGCCGCCGGCCTGGGCATCGCCCACTATGTGCTGGATTACGAAGACCGCTTTCGCGCCGCCGTGATCGACGAATTTGTCGATGACTATCTGGCGGGGTCCACCCCCATCCCCTGCATCCGCTGCAACCAGAGCGTCAAGTTCAAGGATCTGCTGGCCATGGCGCGGGACCTTGATGCCGCGGCAATGGTGACCGGCCATTACGTGCGCCGTATCGAGGGGCCCAACGGCGCGGAATTGCACCGGGCCGCGGACCCCCAGCGCGATCAGAGTTACTTCCTATTCGCGACCTCGCCGGCGCAACTGGATTACCTGCGATTTCCCTTGGGCGATCTAGAGGCGAAATCGGCGACGCGGGCCCTGGCCGAGGCCTTTTCGTTGCCCGTGGCGGCGAAACCGGACAGCCAGGATATCTGCTTCGTACCGGACGGCAATTACGGCGAGCTGATCGAACGGCTGCGGCCAGGCGCGGCGGAACCGGGCGAGGTCGTCGATAGCGCCGGCCGGGTGCTGGGCCGCCACGGCGGCATCATTCATTTCACCGTCGGCCAGCGCCGCGGCCTGGGGCTGTCGGGACCGGAACCGCTCTACGTCCTGGCGCTCGATGCCGAGGGCAGGCGCGTGGTGGTCGGGTCCAGGGCCGAACTGGGCCAAAAAATTGTCCACCTTTCCGAGGTGAACTGGCTGGATAATCAGCCGCCCAAAACAGGCCGTGCTCTGCAGGCCCGCATCCGTTCAACCCATCCTGGCGTTGCCGCCACTCTTTTGGTATCCGATGAATGGGCCACGGGCGGAGCAATGTCGTTGGAATTTGCGCAGGCGGAAGAGGCCGTGGCGCCTGGCCAGGCCTGTGTCCTCTATGATGGCGATCATGTTTTGGGCGGTGGCTGGATTGTGCGTGATCCCTCGCCGCAATTGACCTCTACCGCAAATCCTTCATCAGGGGCAGGACCTCTTCGGCGAAGCGGATGAATTGTCTGTCGCGGTCTTCGTAGGGGCCGACAAAATCCATGATGATGTGGCGAACACCGGCGGCGTGAAATTCAAGCAGACGCTCGGCGACATCCTGAGGCCGGCCCAGGGCGCAGTATTTTTTGGCCGCCTCGCGGAAATCCATGGCGTAGCGGACGCTGAGGGTTTCCGTCGCCTTGTCCAGGGCGCTTTCATAGGTGTCGTCCACGGTGGCAAACAAAAGGTGGCCGGTGCCGAAGGAGCGGTCCGGGCCGCTTGCCGCCGCCTCTTGGATACGCTCCAGGGATGACTCATACATTTTTGGCGTGACCACGTAAGACAACCAGCCATCGGCGATTTCGCCCGCCCGGCGCAAGGCGCCCGCGGAACGGCCGCCGCACCAAATGGGCGGACCGGCCGGCTGGCGGGCGGGGGGCGACATGGTCAGTTCCGGGAATGAAAAATGCCTGCCTTCGTGGGAGACCGCAGCGCCGCTCCATAGCTTGCGCATGACTTCGATACCCTCGCTCAGGCGGGCGCCGCGTTCGGATCGAGCAACGCCGGCAACCTGAAAATCCGTCTCGAACTCACCGCCGACCCCGACGCCAAGGATCAGGCGGCCGTTGGACAGATGATCCAGCGTGGCCACTTGTTTCGCCACGGGACCGGGGTGGCGCAAGGGTAACAGATAGACGCCGACGCCCAGTTCAAGGCGGGCGCTATAGGTGGCGGCCTGGGCCAGTTGGATAAAGGGGTCGAGAATGGGAATGGCGAAGGACAGATGATCGCCGACCCAAAGGGAATCATAGCCCAAACGGTCGATCATCTCGACCATGGCACGGCCGTCCTCGGCATCGGGCAACCATGTCCCCGTCGCCGGTTCGGTGCGCCGGTGCATGGTCTGAACGCCGAATTTAAGTTGATCGTTTAGTTGCAATGTCATGGCCGTGATCTTTCAAAGTTGTCTTTCAAAATGGTCTTTCGAATTTGTCTTATATAACCGGGGTTATTACCGGTTTTCTCATGCTAGCGGGTCGGCGGGGTGGTCGCCAAGGCAGCACCCCGCCGTCACGTTATGGCAGGGGGCAGAAATCCGTTGGGTTCATCAACATGTTTTCCTGGGCTTCCAGGGCGCCCATTTCGGCGGAGGCCTGGGTGTAGGCAATCCAATCCGGATCGGCCCAAAGGGCGGCTCGCTTGGCCTCCCGGTCGCCGGCATTCTCGTAGACCCAGATGTGCATATATTGATTTGGATTGCCTGTTTCCGTTTTCAGGTACGCCAGCGGCTGGCCCAGATTCTTGGTTTGCGGCCCGAAACCCTTCTCGGCGTACAAAGCCAGATGTTTGTTGATAGTGCCGGGACGGCAGGTATAGGTGCGAACATCAAGCAACATGGTGTTTTCCTTCAAAAATTGGTTCCAATCGGGGCAGTGTACGCCATGGCGTGGTGAATTTCCCATGGGTCATAATCAATTGCCTTCGAATTAATAGTATGCTAATCAATAGCGTTCAAACTGTCCTCGGAAACAAGGTCTTTGTGACGGATGAGGGACGCTTCGATTCCGCAAGAAAATGTGATGCAGTCGTATGATTGACGAAGAAATTGACCGCGAAATTACTGGCGAATTTAGCGACGTCCGTGAACAGTTTGGTTTCCGGATCGGACGGTTGGCGCGACGTTGGCGCTCGCGCGTGGATGAAAAGATGCGCCCCCACGGCCTGACGCAGGCGCGTTGGGTGGTGATGATGCATTTGCGCCGGGGCGGCGACGGTTTTCAGCAGAAGGCGTTGGCAAAATTTGTCGGCATCGAGGGCCCGACCCTGGTACATATCCTGGATAATCTGGAAAAGCAGAATTTGATCGAGCGCCGTCAGGATAAAGCGGACCGCCGTGTCAAAACCGTGCATTTGACGGATGAAGGCTGGCGCATGATCGAGGTTATCGACGATGTCGCGGCGGAAGTGAGATACGAGCATCTGGCGGATATCTCGGACCGGGATCTGACCCATTGTTTGGCGGTTCTTGAGCGCATTGAACAGCATGCATCGGCGACCCAGACGGACACCCCGGCGAAAATGAGTTTTGGAACGGCAGGATCGGATTAATAAGTTGAACGATAAATCGACCACCCAACGGCTACAGCCGCAAGACGACAAGCAGACCGGTCCGGATGGTAATTCGGACAATGCTTCGGGCAACGATGCGGATAGGGGTTCGAATAATGAGGCCGGCCGGACCGAGGGCGGGTTGCCCAGCAGATCTTCCGGTCTGCGCCGGGGGATTGGCCGGATGCTTTTGGTGGCGGCCGTGCTGGTCGGTATCTCTGGGCTGACATATTGGGTCTATGGCCGTTACACCAACGTGGTTGTCTACGATGCCCGCATCAAGGCCGACATGATCATGATTTCCT
>JAPYPT010000415.1 GCA_029937535.1 Alphaproteobacteria bacterium | reverse complement strand
CTGTGCCCCTTTCGGCCCCATTTCGACATTTTCGAAATTGTAATAGGGACCCTGGTGCGTCGCCTTTTGCTCCGTCCAGAGTTTCCGGATGATGGCCAGACCGTCGTTGGTCCGCTTACCGCGGTCATGGAAGGAAAATCCAAGGGCGGTGATTTCCTCCTCGCACCAGCCGACCCCGACGCCAAAGTTGATGCGCCCGCCGCTCAATTGGTCCAGCTCCGCCAGTTGCGCGGCAACTTCGATGGGGTTGCGCATGGGCAGGATCAGGACGGAGGTGCCGAGCCGGACCTTGGTCGTCCGTCCGGCGAGATAGCCCAGCACGCTGAACGGCTGGTAGTAGGTCCGCTTCCAATCCTCGGGCAATTGGCCATCCGCCCGGCCTGGATAGCTGGAGATGGTCAGGGGCGGCATGATCAAATGATCGCTGGCCCAAAGGGTATCGATCTCCAGCGTCTCCGCCTTCTCCGCCATGGCATCGAAGGTCGCCGGCCCGGCGGCATCACCCCGGACGATGATCGAAAATCCGAATTTCATCTGTCTTGCCTTTCAAAAACTGCCCTAAACGACGGGCGCGCGGTTGCCGTCCACATTGATCGCCGTGCCGGTGACGTAGGAACCGGCGTCCGAGGCCAGGAAGGTCGCCATGTTGGCGAATTCTTCCGCCCTACCGACGCGGCCCATGGGTACGTTCTTGCCCATTTTTTCGTAGAATTCTTCCAACGTCTCATTCGCGCCGGATTTCAGATGCCGTTGCAGATGCTGGTCGCTCTCGATCAGGCCGACCAGCAACCCGTTCACCAACACGTTGTGGGGCGCGCCCTCGCCGGCCAGAACCTTGGTCAGCGCCATGCCCGCCGCCCGCGATACCGCCGTCGGCGCACCGCCCGGGCTCGGCGCCTTGGCGCCCACGTTCAGCACATTGATGATACGGCCCCAGCGCCGCTCCTTCATGCCGGGGAAGGTCAGGCGGATCAGCCGTACCGCGCCCATCAATTTCAATTCCAGATCCTCGTTCCAAAGTTCATCGGTAATATCCATGAAGCTCATGGCCCGTGAGGTACCCGCGTTGTTGACGACGATATCCACCGGCCCCAGATCCTGTTCGACGGATTGGTGCATCGCCTTGATGGCCGCGGGATCAGACATGTCACAGGCATAGGCGCCAACTTTTGCCTCGGGCGCCGCCGCCTCGATTTCCGCCTTCGCCTCTTCCAGCACATCGGCGCGCCGGGCGACAATGGCGACATTCGCGCCCGAACGGGCGAACTCCACGCCGATCGCCCGCCCCAGACCGAGGCTGCCACCGGTGACAATCGCCGTGCGTCCATCCATTCTGCATTCCATGAGGTATTCCTTTTTCTTCCAAATATTTGTTGATTTACGATGCCAACCGATAGGCCCGCCGCGCCGTGCCGGCGAACAGGCTTTGTTTCTCATCCCTAGAGGCGCCGGCGGCCAGATGCTTGAAAGTGTTCCACAGGCCGGCGAAGCCGATGCCCATCTTGTCGACGGGAAAATTGCTCTCGAACATACAGCGCTCAGCCCCGAATAATTCAAGGCAGGGTTCGATAAAGGGACGCCAAAGGTCGGCCAGCGCGGCGGAAGATGGCGGCATGGGTTCGTTGTGATAATCGAACGCGGCTAGCCGCATGATCATGCCGCCCAGTTTCATGGTGACATTGGGGCAGGCGGCCAAACCAGTCATTGCGGCGAGCCACTGGGCATGAACGTCCTGGCGCTTGCCGTCATATGGCCCATGGCCCAGGGGCAGGCAGCAATGATTAACGATAATACTGGCGTCCGGGCAGCCCCGGGCCAAATCCGTCAACTCATCTATCTGGGGATGAAAGACCAAGGCATCGAGGGAGAGCCCCATGGCGCTCAAACAATCCACCCCGGCGCGGAAGTCCGCCCTCTGATACAAGCCGGGATCGGGGCTGGTATGAGAGTTACCGATCCGCGGGTCGGCATCCCAACCGGCGGCGTGGCGGATACCTTTGAAACGTCCGCCGCCGACCCCCTCCATGGCCTCCAGCACCGGCGTGACGCGGTCGGCAAGGGTCAAGTCGGCCTGGCCAACGATGGCGGCGGCGGCGCGGGTTGGCCCGTAATGGCCGCTTTCCGTCATGGCGGCAAGCCCGGCCGCGAACTCAACTTCGCCCACGGGACGCATTTCAACCGGGCCATGGGCGCGGTACATGGATTGGCATTCGATGTAGACCGTTTCCTCGACCTTGTGGCCCGAGTTCACATCGGCCCGCCATTCTTCAAGCATGTAGCGGCGTCCAGGAATATCCCAGAAATGGTGATGGGCATCGACGATCGGTAGATCCGGCTCGATGATGGTTTCCGCCGGCCGTTTGGCGAGCCATGCCTCATTGGGCGCCATGATGCGTCCGAAAACCTTTTCTTGCGCGGCATCGGTCATCTCTGTCCTCTTTCTATTTTGCAGGTCGCGGCTTTCCAACCACGCCATCGCCAATTCAACGCTTCAGGCACTGGTTTCAACATGACTGCGCAGATATGGCGCCGCCGCCGCCAGGTCCGGCTCCACGCCCAGGCCCGGTCGGTCCGATAACGGGAAACAGCCATCCACGAGGGCTGGGAACGGTGCGGCCAGCGGCGCCTGCAACGGGTTCTCCATGGCGTCATGTTCGAGGATGCCGGTCCCACCGACCGCGGAAAGAATATGCGCCGAAGCGTGCAGCCCAATGCCGGAGTTAAGCCAATGAGGGCAATAACGGCGGCCGCCGGCGACGGCGCGCCGGGCCACGTGCAGACAGTCCGATATGCCGCCCCACTTGCCAACATCGGGCTGTATGACGCCCAGATGGCCTGCATCGACCGCCTCGTCAAAGGCCTCCTGGCCCAGCATATTCTCGCCGCCCGCCAACGGCACCGATGAGATTTGCGCCAATTCGGCCCACTGCGCCACGGGTTCATCAACACAGATGGGCTCCTCAATCCAGTCGAGCGGAAACTCGCTAAAAGCTTTCACCGCCACCCGCGCGTCCTCGATATCCCAGCCTTGGTTGGCATCAAGCATGAGCCGCTCACC
>JAPYPT010000092.1 GCA_029937535.1 Alphaproteobacteria bacterium | reverse complement strand
CGAGGGGCCTCTGAAACGATCTATATGAGTCTCTATCACCGCACCTTGGTATTAGCCGCAACGGGACGGAATGGCGGTAAATGGCCGGAAAACTCAGTCGACGGATTGAAGGCCCCGCCATTTTCGCCAGACGCGCATGACGCCGACGAGATTGCCGTAGTCGTCCGTCCAAACCCTTCGACCGGGTTGAGCGGTAAGTTCGCGCCAGTCAATGGACGGGACCAGCGGTGCGATATCCCGCGATGAGCGCGCCATGATCACCCAGTCCGAGGCAAAGTGGTAGCTGTCTTTCCGGCCGGGGTCTTTTTGAATATATGCCTTGATCCCGGCATCGGCGGCCAGATCCGCCAGCACCGGGGAAACATCAAGGTGGCGGTTCGAGATATGAAACGCCAAGACACCGCCTGGCGCCAGATGCTCCAAATACAATGCCATGGCCTCGCGGGTCAGCAAATGCATCGGGATCGCATCCGATGAAAAGGCATCGACGATCAGCAGATCAAAGTCCGGGCCTTGCTCCCGCGCGAGGGCGAGACGGCCATCGCCAATGACGATACGGGCATCGGGCGCGCAATCGGACAGATAGTGAAAATAGCGTTGGTCCCGCGCGATGGAAACAACCAGCGGGTCTATTTCAAAAAAGGTCCAACTTTGACCCGGCTGGCGGTAACAAGCCGCCGTGCCGATACCCAGGCCGATGCCGCCGACGACCCGGAATTGTCCGCCCAAAACCTCGAACACATCACCCAAGGGACCGCCGCGGTGGTAATAGGCTTGCGGTTCGCGGCGGCGTTCGGGGTCGGCATACTGAACACCGTGTTGGGTTGTGCCGTGCATGAAGATCCGCGCCTCGCCATGACCGTCATTGCGGGCGATTATTCTATTGACGCCAAAGAAACCGCGGACAACGTCAATTTCATCGCTGCGTTTATCGTAGGCGCCGGCCAGCAGAATGGCGGCGATCGCCGCGCCGAACAGCCACGGGCGATCGCGGCAGCCATAACACAGCAACCCGACCGGAATGAGATACAGCAGCAATAAACCAAGAGAGAATTGTCCGGGGTCGTAACCGGCCAGGCGTGGCAAGGTCAGAAGCGCCAGCAATATCACCAGGGGAAGCGTCCGCGTCCAGGTCATGGCGGATGGCTCCCGCCGCGGCCGCAAGAGGCAAGCCGCCGCGATGGCCAGGGGATATTCCACGATCGTGTCGAACAGCAAGGGTGCGCATAGGGCCGTGAAGGCGCCGCCCAGAACGCCACCCAGGGACATCCACAGATAAAACTCCGTCAACCGGCTGGGCGCGGGGCGGCGGCGGGCCAATTCACCGTGGCAAACCAGCGCCAGGAAGAAAAACACAATCAGGTGCAGCGGCAGGATCACGCCCAGGTATCTGATCCGCCAATAGAACAACAGCGCCATGATCAACACCAGGGGCACCTGTATCAACAAGGCCCATCGTCGGGAAATCACCGGCCGGCGGGAGAATACGATGACAAAGGTAGCCAGATAGAGGACCAGGGGCAAAACCCAGAACAACGGCACGGCGGCGATATCCGTGGTGATGTGCTGGGTCACCCCCAGCAACAACGATGACGGCACGAAGGCCAGCAACACCCAGTGCAGCCGCCGGCGCCAATTTATCCGAGCCGGCAAGCCGGCCTCTTGCAGCGCGGCCTGATCCGCGCCGCGCGCCTGAAAGTGCCGCAGCAAAAGCCAGGCGCAGGCGGCGATCAACAGCGCCAGCAGGACAAAGCCCAGGGCCCAGACGAGATTTTGCCGGCCCAGGGTCAAGCTCGGCTCAAGCACCAAGGGGTAGGCCAGCAGCGCCATGATCGAGCCGAAATTACTGACCGCGTAAAGAATATATGGATTGCCGGCATCCCGGTGCCCAGTGTGGGCGAACCAGCTTTGCAGCATGGGCGCCGTCGCGGAAAGCACGAAAAACGGCAGCCCGACGGACAATGTCAGCAGGCCGAGCAGCCAAAATGCCGCCTGTCCGCCGCCGGGCGGCTGCAGATCGGATGCAACGGTGATGGGCAGCGCGATAAAGGCGGCGGCCAACAATACCATGTGCCCAATCGCCTGCCATTTCGGCCGCAACCAACGATGTCCCAAATGGGCGTACAAATAGCCGGCCAGCAGGGCGGCTTGAAAGAACACCATGGCGATGTTCCAAACCGCGGGCGAGCCGCCGAGCAGAGGCAACACCATTTTCGAGAACATGGGCTGCACCCAGAACAGCAACAAGGCGCCCAGGCCCATGGTCATGGCATAAAGTGCCAGCACGATCGTGTCGCCCCCGTCTAAATTATCACGGCCCCAACCTAGCCTTGTAAGCAGCAGCGGACAAACCGGGCCAAACCGGGACTGGACAAATTGGGGCATGGGCGGTATGCCCCGCCGTCCCCAGAATTTTCCGCGCGCCATGCGTGGGCACAAAATGTAATCGGAGCATCGAATGGGTTTCAAATGCGGCATCGTCGGGCTGCCCAATGTGGGCAAATCGACCCTGTTCAATGCCTTGACCAGAACCGCCACGGCGGCGGCGGAAAACTATCCCTTTTGCACCATCGAGCCGAACGTGGGCCAGGTCCCG
Source organism: Alphaproteobacteria bacterium (assembly GCA_029937535.1). GTDB lineage: Bacteria > Pseudomonadota > Alphaproteobacteria. The sequence continues at coordinate 15,489 of JAPYPT010000092.1, read as the reverse complement.
GTCCCCGACCCCCGTCTGGGCCGCATCGCCGACATCGTCCAGCCCAAGGCCGTCGTGCCGACCCTGCTGGCATTCGTGGATATTGCCGGGCTGGTGCGCGGCGCCTCCAAGGGCGAAGGCCTGGGCAACCAGTTCCTGGGCAATATTCGCGAGGTCGATGCCATATTGCATGTCTTGCGTTGCTTCGAGGACGACAATGTCACTCATGTGGACGGACGCATCGACCCCGTGGGGGATGCGGAGACGGTGAATACGGAGTTGATGCTGGCGGACCTTGAAAGCCTGGAAAAACGCACCCAGGGCGCCATCAAACGGCAACGCGGCGGCGACAGGGAGGCCACGGCGCAACTGGTCCTGATGGAACGTATTATCGAGGCCTTGCAGGACGGCCGCCCGGCCCGGGATGTGGAAATTACGGCCGAGGAGGAAAAACCCTTCCGCCAACTGCAATTGCTGACCGGCAAGCCGGTCCTTTATATCTGCAATGTGGACGAGGCGGCGGCGGGCACGGGCAACGAATTCAGCGGTGCGGTGGCGGATATGGCGGCGGCGGAGGGCGCCGCCGTCGTCATCATCTCGGCCAGTATCGAGGCCGAGTTGGCGCAACTGGACGATGGCGCCGAAAAAAATGATTTTCTGGAGGACCTTGGCCTGACCGAAGCCGGCCTGGACCGGGTCATCCGCGCTGGCTATGACCTGCTGGGCCTGTTGACGTTTTTCACCGCCGGACCAGAGGAAGCCCGCGCCTGGACCATTCCCGACGGCACCCTGGCGCCAAGCGCGGCGGGTGTGATCCACGGCGATTTCGAACGCGGCTTCATCCGCGCCGAAACCATCGCCTACGACGACTTTCTATCCTGCAACGGCGAGCAGGGCGCCAAGGACGCAGGCCGCATGCGCGCCGAGGGCCGGGACTATCTGGTCAAGGACGCCGACGTCTTGTTGTTCCGGTTCAACGTTTAGAAAATTTTCTGTACCAAAACCTGACGAAATTACATTATAATCTACCGGAAGGTGCTGTTGTTTAGTTTATCTAGTCAGTTGCCATTCCCATTTTGTTCGGGTTGCCTATCGGCGGAACAAATAACGAGAGCCCATTATGTCCTCATCTTGTATCAAAAATATTTGGAACCCCGAAACAGGGATAACTGATCTCGAAGTGGATCGTAAAAAGCTCGGTGCCTCGGAAATACCCGGCATCAAAAAGGTTTGGGCTGAGCAACGCGAACGCTTGCAGGGTAGCCGTCAACTATCTGACTTTACTGAACGCCTAAGCCGCGAATGGGCTATTGAAACAGGCATTATTGAAAATTTGTATGATATAGAACGGGGCGTTACGCAGACACTTATTGAACGTGGTTTTCAAGCTGAACTGCTAACACATGGCTCCACAAATCGTCCGAAAGATTTCGTACTGAATTTATTGCGCGACCAGAAAGAGGCGCTTGAAGGCGTCTTTGATTTTGTAAGCAACAAGCGGACCCTTTCTACATCGTACATTAAAGAACTTCATGCCGCGCTCCTTCGAAGTCAGGACAAAACAGATGGTATTGATGCGCAGGGTCGATCAGTAGAAATATCTCTAATCAAGGGCGATTGGAAAACCCAGCCGAATTTTCCCGAACGGGACGGAATCACATATGCTTATTGCCCCCCTGAGCATGTTTCCTCCGAAATGGATCACCTAGTTGAAATTTACCTGTCACATGAAGCCAAGCAAGTGCCAACTGAAGTACAGGCGGCATGGCTACACCATCGATTTACACAGATTCATCCTTTTCAAGACGGTAACGGTCGGATCGCTCGGGCAATAGCTTCGTTAGTCCTGATTAAGGATGGTCTCTTCCCATTGGTTGTGACACGAAATGACAAACCGGATTATTTGGAAGCGCTCGAAGCCGCTGACAATGGCGAAATTCGACCACTAATCAATTTTATTTCAAAGTTGCAACGCAGGCAATTCCTGAAAGCCATCTCAATGGCCGAAACCATCTTATCCGAGGATGCAAGTGTCGAAGCGGCGCTAAAAAATCTCTTAGCATCTGCTGAAAACACTGCATCGGAAAAACAAGAGAGTTTAGAACAGGTTTTCGACCGTGCCTACGATATCAGAAATGACTTATTTGACCATTTTGCCATGATTGTCCCCGATGTAAATAATGCACTCCTCAAAGTCACGACAGACGGAAAAGCGTCTGTATCTTCATCGCGCGCTGAGACAGAACACTTTTTCCGCGCTCAGATAATTGAGAACGCGAAAGATCATTTACACTATTTTGCGAATACTTCGATTTACCGATCATGGATATCGCTCAACATGGTCTGGACGCGTCGCGCACGCCTTGTTTTTGCCTTTCACGGCATCGGGAAACCGTTCAGCGGCAGTTTAATTTGCGCCCCTTTTTTGGAGTTTCGGGACAGTGATGACGATAGCCAGGTACAATCCACTATTGTTCCGCTGACCGAGGAAGGCTTTGTTTTTTTCTATAACGAATCGAAATCTGTGATCCTTGAACGGTTTGCGCCATGGCGAAACGGTGTGCTCAAGGTCGCGCTCAGCGAATTGAGCCAGAACCTTTGATTTCCCGATCTTGCAAATTATTCAGATTACCTCTTTGGCCGGCGGGTCGTCGCTTTTGGCGGTAGAAATGGTTGTCAAATCTTGGCGCCTCGTCACGCTTCAACGTCCGGGTGCAATTTTAACAGGGCACATGCCGGTCTAGTGCCGCGAACAGACAATCAATGTCCGCTTCGTCGTTGTGCAGGTGCGGGCTGATACGGATCGATGTGCCGCGCGGCGCCACGAAGACATCTTCCGCCGCCAGCAATTCAACCAAACCTTCCGGCACGCCGCCGGGCGGCGTGATGCCGATGAAATGCCGGGCCCGGTGTTCGCGTACCGGCAGGGTGTAACCCCGTTGGCTGGCTTCCCCGGCAATGCGGTCGGTCAGGATGCCCAGGGTATCCTCGATCTCGCCGACGCCCCAGGCGAGCAATTGCTCCATCGCCGCGCAGGCCATGGGCAACGTGGTCAGGTTGGTCCTCTCCCCCATGTCGTAACGGGCCGCCGTGCGGCGCAAGGCGGCGCTATAGGTACCGTGTTGTTGATTCGGATCGTGGTTGCCGCCATGCCATTCAAGGGGCAGGCCATCGCGGCGATGGGGCGCGGCGTAAAGAAACCCCAATGTATAGGGCGAGAGCAGCCACTTGTAGGCCGAGCAGGCCAGAAAATCGGGCTGGATCTTTTCAACATCCAGGCGCCGGGCGCCCACCGATTGGGTGGCGTCTATGACAAAAGCCGCGCCCAACTGGCGGCAACGGACGCCGACAGCTTCCAGATCCAGCAAACTGCCATCCATCCAGTGACAGCCCGGCAGCGCCGCGATCGCCGTGTCCGCGTCGATGGCGTCGAGGACACCAGGCGTCCAGTCGCCGTTTTCCGGACGCGGGACCACGCGCATCGCGGCCCCCGCCCGTTCGGCTTTTTTGACCCAGACATAATAGTTGGAGGGAAACTGGTCCTCCACCACGACGATCGTCTGTCCCGCCGCCAGCTCCAGATTGGCCGCCGCCACGGCGATGCCATAGCTGGTCGCCGGCGTTACCGCGATGGCGTCCGCCCCGGCATTGATCAGACGGCCGAACAGTGATCTTGCCTGATCGGCGCCATGGGGCAGTTCCGATGAATGGACATCCCAGACGTGCACCCGCCGGGCCACGGCCCGCTGCCCGGCTTCGGCGACAGACAACAGGTAGGGTGAAAACGCGGCGCAGTTGAAATAGGCGATCTCGCGCGGCACGTCGAACAGATGCCGTTGGCACTCAAGCACGGGGGGCGGCCTCAGGCATAGAAAATACCGATGGTTTCAGCCACCATGACGGGGCGGTCGGAACCCTCCATCTCCATCCGCACATCCGAGATCACGCGGACGCCGTCGCCCTTCACATCCTCCACCGCCCTTAACGTGGCGCGCATGCGGACCTTGCTGTCCGCCGGTACCATGCCCGTGAAGCGTACCTTGTTGGAGCCGTAATTGACGCCCCGGCTTATCCGCTCGATCGCCATGATCTGCGCGCTCAGGCGGGGCACCAGGGACAGGGTCAGATAGCCATGCGCGATGGTGGTGCCGATGGGCAGCTCCCGCTTGGCCCGTTCCACATCGACGTGGATCCATTGATGATCACCGGTCGCCTCGGCGAATTTGTCGATCATGTCCTGATCCACGGTAACCCATTCGCTGACGCCCATCTCCGCGCCCACGTGCGGCTTCAGATCGTTTGGTGTTTCCACGGTAAGCATGGCTGTCCTCTCTGCATGACGGTTGGTTTTTCCCGTTAAACCATAACCGGAACAGTCAGAGCAATGAAAGCTGTCCATCGCGCTCCAGGGGCGGGCGGAACTGGCTGCAATCCAGCAATCCTTCTTCCCGTCCCCGCCGCAATTTCAGGCGTTTGCAGGCTAGCTCGAAGCGCTGGGCGATCAATTCGGCATAAGGGCCCGCCCCGACCATGCGCTGGTAAAACTGGCTGTCATAGTCCTTGCCGCCCCGGGCCTCGCGGATATGGCGCATGATGCGTTCAGCGCGGTCGGGATAATTCTCGGCCAGCCATTCCCGCCACAGCGCCTTGATCTCCAGGGGCAGGCGCAACAGGATATAGCCCGCGCCCACCGCGCCATTGGCTGCCGCCCGGCCCAGGATCGCCTCCATCTCCATATCGGTCAGGGCGGGGATGACCGGCGCCACCATCACTGCCGTGGGGATCGCCGCCTTGGCCAGCGCCGCGATGGCGCCCAGGCGCCGCTCGGGCGCCGCCGCGCGGGGCTCCATGCGCCGGGCCAGATGGCGGTCCAGGGTGGTGACGGACAAGGATACCTTGACCAGGCCGCGGGCCGCCATTGGCCCCAGAATATCAATATCCCGGCAGACCAGATTGGATTTGGTGACGATGGATACGGGATGATTGAAACGGTCGAGCACCTTTAACAATTCCCGCGTCACCGACAGCCGCCGTTCCACCTGCTGATAGGGGTCGGTATTGGTGCCCATGGCCATGACCTGGCATTTATAGCCGCGCCGGCGCAATTCCCGCTCCAGCACCGCCGGGGCGTCCGGTTTGAACGACAGCTTGCTTTCGAAATCCAGCCCCGGCGACAGACCCAGCCAGGCATGGGTGGGCCGGGCGAAACAATAGACACAGCCGTGTTCGCAGCCGCGATAGGGGTTGATGGAACGGTCGAAGCCAATATCGGGGGATTCGTTGAAACTGATGACCTTGCGGCTGCTGTCCTTGGTCAGCGTGGTGCTCAGGCGCGGCGGGGCCTGATCCAGACTGCCCCAGCCATCGTCGCACCATTCCCGCTCGTGCGCCTCGTAGCGGCCCGATTGATTGCTGACCGCGCCCCGGCCCCGGCGGCCCACGGGATGCATGCGGTTGGTGGTGCTGTCATCCATGATCTTTCGACACTACCTTGCGGGGCGGGAGAGTCAAGAACAAAACAGGAACAAACAAAGAATAACATTATGACATACTATATGCGGAAATGATCCGGTGGAATTTCGGCTATGATGGCGCCATGATTTCCGTCGTCATACCCACGCTAAACGCCGGCGAGACCTTGCCCGCCACCCTGATGGCGCTTGGCGCGGGCCGGGACAGCGGCCTGATCGAAGAGTTACTGATCACAGACGGCGGTTCCACGGACGGCACGCCGGGCCTGGCCAAAACCCTGGGCGCGCGGGTCGTCACCGGACCGCCGGGCCGGGGGGGGCAGTTGCAACGAGGCGCCGTCGCGGCAACGGGGGAGTGGTTGTTGTTCCTGCACGGCGACACCGTTCTGGATCCGGAATGGCTGTTCGCGGCGGAAGAATTCGTCGCCAACGGGGAAAACGCCAGCCGCGCGGCGGCCTTTCGTTTTATCTTGGACGATGAACATCCCGGCGCCCGGCGCATCGAACGCATGGTCGCCTGGCGTTGCGCCAAATTCGGCCTGCCCCATGGCGATCAGGGCCTATTGTTGTCCCGGCGCTTCTACGGCCAATTGGGCGGCTTTCGCGACCTCGTTCTGATGGAGGATGTGGATTTGGTCAGGCGCATCGGCAGGCGGCGGCTGGTCATGCTGCCCGTATCGGCGCGGACCTCGGCCCGGCGCTACCAACAGAATGGTTATTGGCGCCGCCCGGCCCGCAACCTGCTTTGCCTGTGCCTCTATTTCCTGCGGCTGCCGCCCAAACACATCGCCAAGGTTTATGGATGAGGCCGGGCCATCTTATCCTGTTCGTGAAGGCGCCGCGATTGGGCGCGGTGAAGACCCGTCTGGGCGCCGAAATCGGCACCCTGGCCGCCTGGCGCTTTTATACACTAATGCTGGGGCGCCTATGGCGCCGTTTCGGCCGCGACCCGCGCTGGCATACCGTTCTTGCCGTCAGTCCGGACCGGGGCGCGGCCCGCTGGCCGTCCGGACCGAGCCGCCGCCCGCAAGGCCGGGGCGATCTGGGCCGGCGCATGGCGCGGGCCCTGGCGGGCCATGACGGCCCGGTGGTTTTGGTCGGCGGCGATATTCCAACTCTTGATACGCGCCATATCGCCCAGGCGCTAAAACTCTTGCGGCGGGCCGATGTTGTCTTTGGGCCGGCGGCGGACGGTGGCTTCTGGCTGGTTGGTTTGCGCCATGGCCGGCGCCGTCCATGGGCAGCGGGGATGTTTCGTGGTGTGCGCTGGTCCAGCCCCCACGCCCTGGCCGATAGCCTTGCCAACCTGCCCGTCACGGCGCGGGTGGCGATGCTGGAGACGTTACGGGACGTGGATAGGCCGGCGGACTATGCCGAATTTCTTAGCCGCTCGCGTCCAGGTGCTCGCGCAGGCGGGGCATGAGTTCGGCGAAATTGCAGGGCCGGAAGCGGATATCCAATTGATCCTTGAGGATATGATCCCAACCATCCCGGCAGGCGCCCGGCGAGCCGGGCAAGGCAAACAGATAGGTGCCATTGGCGACGCCGGCGGTGGCGCGGGACTGGATCGTCGAGGTGCCGATGAATTTGAAGCTGATCTGGCGAAAGACCTCGCCGAAACCCGCGATTTCCTTTTCGTAGACCTGGGCAAAGGCCTCCGGCGTGACATCCCGGCCCGTGACCCCGGTGCCGCCCGTGGAGATCACCGTCTCCACACCCTCGTCCGCGATCCAGGCCTTCAGTTGCGCCGTTATCGACGGTATGTCGTCCTTGACGATGGCCCGGTCCGCCAATTCATGGCCATAATCCGTCAGACGCCGGACCAGAATATCGCCGGACTTGTCATCTTCCAGGGTGCGGCTATCGGAGACCGTCAGGATGGCTATGTTGATGGGGCGAAACGTCAGATTTTCATCAATTCCGGGCATTGCGCGCCACCGATTTTGTTGTGCCATCGAGACTGAAGAAAATGGGCCAATGGCCCGACGCCACCGCATCCAGAGATGGGCTGTCCTGGGCCAGGCGTTCCCGATAGATCCAGAAATTGGTCAACACCCGCTCCACGAACAGGCGGCTTTCCCGCCAGGGAATGCTTTCCACGAACAACAGCGGATCACCATCGAACCTGGCCTTGCGCAACCATTTCCGCAGATTACCCGGCCCGGCGTTATAGGCCACCGCAAGGCGGAACAGATCGCCCTTGATCCGCCCGTCGCCCAACAAATGCGTCAAATACTTCTGACCCAGTTCCAAATTGAAGGCCGGATCGAATAGTTTCGATTTATTGTGCCGGTGCAGGGTGCGGTCGCCGGCCATGAATGACGCGGTCCGCGGCATCAATTGCATCAGACCACGGGCGCCCATGGGACTTTTAGCCCGCGCGTTGAAGCCGGATTCCTGGCGCATGAAGGCAAATATCAAGGCCCGGTCCACGGCAAACCCATCGGTCGGCTGCCAGGGCGGCATGGGGAAGAGAGCCCGGTCGTAGGGCCGGTCATCGCTGCTCCGGATCCCATGGGCCATGCGCAATTGCATTGCCGGCAGCTCCAGCTTGTGGGCCAGGGCCAGGAGTGTCGGGCCGCTCAAGTGATTGCCGTTCAAATAGCAGCGGCGTATTTCACGCTCCGCCAGATGGTGTTGCCCGACCTGGGCCAGGGCGATGGCGCGCCGGGCGCCGGGAATATTGTCGACCTGGGCTATCCCATCAAGGGTCAGGGGCGGCGCCTTCCATTGCAGGTCCAGCTCGACACCCAGTTGCCGGGCGGCGATCAAACCATAAAAAGTCCGGGGATGCTCGGCCGCTACCCTGAGTAGGGGGTTCACCCGGCGCGGCTGTCGGTCGATCAGATAGGCCCGGGCGGCCCAAAAGGCGCCCGCCGCGCGGTTCCAATCATCGGCCACGCCGGAATGCGCCAATGCATCAAAATGCCGTGCCGCCTGTTTGACCTTTCCCAACCGCCAGGCCGAAAGTCCCGCGATCCAATCAGCGTTCGATAAATGAGCGCGGGAACGGTTCGCCGCCGGTCCCGCCAGGGCCAGCGCCTTCCTGGCGTTGCCACGATAGAACCAGCCGGCGGCGATGCGCGCCAGCAAGCCATCACGCTCCACCGTGTCCAGCAATTTGACGACATCCCGGCGGGCCAGATAATTCTGCGACGCCGTCAGGATTTCGTGGCGCACATTGCGGCGAATTTTGTATTTGATCCGACGGACCAGCCGCCGCTTGGCCTTGCCGCGTTTCCGGGGCGAGCGATAGTCGGCATCCAGGGTCAGATCCGCATAGCCCCGCGCGGTGCGGGGACCAACCGGTGTCTTTGGCGCGCGGTGATTCTTGGGCCGCCGCCGCATAGCCAGATTGTAAACCCGCTTGGCGCCCGGATGGTCGGCATATAGCGCCAGCCAATCCTTCAACTCGCGGAACTTGGAGCGGTATTTATTAGGGTGCATATAACGCTGGAACAGCACATGGCCCAGCAGCATATCATTGTCCAAACGCCTGATCAGACGATCCGCCGCCGTCCACTTGCCCGTCTTCTGCAAGGTGAAAATCCTGCGGTAAAGTCCAATGTCATTCGGACTCAAAATCTTGGGCAAGCCAATATCATCGCCGGCCGCCGGCGTACTGTCGCCGCCCAAGACGTTCACTGGCGTCAGCAACTGATTGGCCCGCGTCACGGACAGACCGGCGAGGCAAATGCCCAGAGCCGAGCCTAGAACAAGCCCCCAACGCAAAAGCCACCGGCCACGATGATTTAAGTCCTCCGACATAGCTTCGCTAATAGCCCATTGGGTTCCGCCCGGCAAGTTAGCCATTTTAGACATTTCACAACATATAGATTAATATTTTCTCTATCCTACTAAATATAGACGTCAACATATATCTTCCAATCGCGCCTTGATGGCCAGAAGGTCAATCCAAGCCAATCGTTTCAAGGCCGGATGACGCAACAAATAGGCCGGATGGAAAATTGGCATGGCGGCGATGGTGGCGCCCGCCGCTTCTGGTCCGGTATGGTAGTCTAGCCAGCGGCCGCGCAGGCGGGTGATACCGACACGGCTGTCGAGGAGCGTGCTGGCGGACGTCCCGCCGACAAAGACCAGGACCTTGGGATCCACCAATTCGATATGCCGGCGAATGAACGGCAGGCACATCGCCGTTTCTTCCGGCGTTGGCTTGCGATTGCCGGGTGGCCGCCAGGCCAGCATATTGGTGATGTAGGTTTTTTCCCGGTCCAGGCCGATGGAGGCCAGCATCCGGTCCAGCAACTGCCCCGACACGCCCACGAACGGCAGGCCCTGGCGATCCTCATCGGCGCCCGGCGCCTCGCCGACCAGCATGATGTCCGCCGCCGGATTACCGGCGCCAAAGACTGTATTGGCGGCGGTTTTTTTCAAGGGACAAAGATCGAAGCCTTCCATTGCCGCCCGTAGGCTGGATAAATCAGCCGCGCCAGCCGCCAGGGCTTTCGCCGATGTCTCGGCTTCCGTCTCGCCCTGTTTGGCCGCCCGCGCCGGGTTCGCGGATGGGGCCGGACGGCCTTGCCGTGGCAATGGTACGGGGATCGGAGATTGAGCCTGTATCCGGCTTTCCGCGAACCGGTCGACCGGCGCCTCACCGATAATTTCGTCCACGCCGGCATCGATATAGAAGTTCAGCGCGGCGAGGTAATTGCCTGTATGCTCCATGCGGGAAAAGTATCATGGCCTTGGCGTTTGCGACAGCGGGCCGCCGTGCGAAACCCAAGCCACATTAGTTGCGCGGCGTAAGCATTGACCCAAAGACGAATTCGGCGGCATAACGGGCGAAATTCGTTGGCCGAAGCATGAGGGACCAGGTGACCATGGAACGCGAATCGATGGAAGTGGACGTGCTGATCGTGGGCGCCGGTCCGGCCGGCCTGTCAGCGGCCATTCGATTGATGCAGTTGGCCGAAGGTGCCGGCACCGAGCTTTCCGTTTGCGTCATCGAAAAAGGTTCCGAGGTTGGCGCCCACATCATGTCGGGGGCGGTGATGGAACCGCGCGCCTTGGACGAGTTGATACCTGACTGGGCTGAACGCGGCGCGCCTTTGAACGTACCGGTGAAAAAAGAAAAATTCATGTTCCTGACGGCGGTCAATTCCATTCCCCTGCCGACCTTCCTGTTGCCCAAGGCAACGCACAACAAGGGCAACTACATCATATCTCTTGGCAATGTCTGCCGCTGGATGGGTGAGCAGGCCGAGGCCATGGGCGTGGAAATCTATCCCGGCTTTGCCGCCTCCGAGCTGTTGTTTCATGACGACGGCCGGGTCAAGGGCGTGGTGACCGGCGTCATGGGGGTCGATGCCCAGGGCGAACAGAAAGCCACATACGAACCCGGCATGGAATTGCACGGCAAGTATGTGCTGTTCGGCGAAGGTTGCCGGGGCTCGTTGTCACAGCAATTGATCGCGCGATATGATCTGGAGAAAGACTGCCAGCCGCAAACCTATGGCATCGGCCTGAAGGAGCTTTGGGAAGTTCCCGACGATATGCATCAGGAAGGCCTGGTCGTGCATACCGCCGGCTGGCCCATGGACCTTGCGACCTATGGCGGTTCATTCCTTTATCATCTGGACAACAACCAGATCGCCATTGGCTTTGTCATTGGCCTGGATTATCAGAACCCGCATCTATCGCCGTTCGACGAGTTCCAACGTTACAAGACCCATCCCGCGATAAGCCGCTATCTGAAAGGCGGCAAGCGCATTGCCTATGGCGCGCGGGCCCTGACCGAAGGCGGGCTGCAATCCATACCCGGCCTGGTTTTCCCCGGCGGCGCCTTGATCGGTTGCAGCGCCGGTTTCATGAACGTGCCCAAGATCAAGGGCAGCCACAATGCCATTAAAACCGGCATGCTGGCGGCAGAAGCGGCCTTTGATGCCATTCAGGCCGGCAACCAGGCGGGTGAGGAATTGCCGGCAGCGGTGCTGGATGATTATCCGGCGGCGCTGCGTGAAAGTTGGGTCTGGCAGGAATTGACCGCCGTCCGGAATTTCCGGCCGGCCTTCGCCAAATGGGGGCTGATCGGCGGGACCTTGTACGGCGGCCTCGATCAATTCATCGGCGGCCGAGTGGGCTGGACCTTGGCTCATCCCCACCGGGATCACGAAAGCCTGAAACCCAAGGATCAAAGCAAAGCCATCGACTATCCCAGGCCCGATGGCGTCTTCAGTTTTGACAAGCCGTCTTCCGTATTTATATCCAATACGAACCACGAGGAAGATCAGCCCGTCCATTTGCGATTGGCCGATCCAAATTTACCGGTTGAGCACAATTTGGCGTTATATGATGCACCCGAGCAGCGCTATTGTCCGGCGGGCGTTTATGAAATTCTCACCGATGACGACGGCACGAACGCCCGGCTGCAGATCAATGCGCAGAATTGTGTGCATTGCAAGACGTGCGATATTAAGGATCCGAACCAGAATATTACCTGGACAGTACCGGAGGGAACGGGTGGCCCGAATTATCCAAATATGTAAAAAATACCGGCGCCGGGCGATATTGCTGGCCGCGGCGACGCTGTGGCTGCCGCTTTTGCCGGGCTGCACGGATGGCGCCGACAACGCCAAACTGGCCGCCATGCGGGCCGAGGCCGAGGCGCCGCTTTCACCTTCACCCCTGGGACATTATCTTTCGGCGCGGCTGGCCCGCGATGAACAGGATTTGGGCCGCGCGGCGCAATTTTATGATATCGCCCTCGCCGCCAATCCTGAAAATCAACCGCTGCTGCACCAGACCATGGTGCTGATGCTGGCGGAAGGACGCATGGCGGAGGCCATCGGCCTGGCCCGACGCCGCGTCGCGAAACGCAGCGATGCCGCCATGGCCCGCCTGATCCTGGCGGCCGATGCCATACGCGGCAACGACCTGGCGGCGGCCCGTGATCATTTGCTGCAGACAAAACGCAAAAATTACATGTCGCTGTTACAGCCCATGCTGCGCGCCTGGATTGATGCCGGCGACGATAGGTATGACGATGCCATCAAGGTGCTGGAGCAGCTTCTCGACCGCAAGGTCTTCGCGCCGTTTAAGACCTACCACACCGCATTGATCAGCGATTTCGCGGGCCATAATGAAGCCGCGCAAGCAGCCTATGAAACAACCCTGAAAGGCAATGCCCAACGGGCCACGCGGGTGGCCTTGAATTACGGCGGGTTCTTGAGCCGTAACGACCAACGCGACAAGGCGGAAACACTATTCGGCGGCATTCTGCGGCGCAACCCGAACAATCCGGTCATTCTGGCCGCCCACGACACCTTGCAGCGGGGCGAGACGCTGTGGCCGCCGATAACCACGGTGGCCGAAGGCGTCGCGGAAGCCTTTCTGTCGGCTGGGTTCGCCATTTCCGGCTCACGGGGCGGAGAAACGGCGCGAATTTATTCCCGATTGGCGCTCTATTTACGCCCCGGTCTTGATGCCGCGCGCATGCTGCTGGCCGAGGTATTGGAGCGTGAACGGCGCTTTCAAGAAGCCATGGACATTTACGAAAAAGTGCCCCAGGGCTCACCCTATTATTGGAATGCCCGCATCCGCATTGCCTCCAACATGAACAATCTGGACCGGATAGATGAAACGGTCACGCTGCTACGGAAAATGGCCGCCGAGCGCCCCGACGATACCTCGGCGCTGATAACGGTGGCCCGTGTCCTGCGCTCCCAAGACCGGTTTGAAGAGACCATCGCCACCTACAGCAAGGTTTTGGACCGCATTCTGCGGCGCAACGACACTTTGAAGACGCAACATTGGGTTTTGCTATATGAACGCGGTGTCGCCTACGAACGCGCCGAGCAATGGGCATCGGCCGAGGCCGATTTCCTCAAGGCGCTGGAACTGCGCCCGGAAGAGCCCAGGGTGCTGAACTACCTAGGCTATTCCTGGATCGACCAGGGCATCCATCTGGACCGGGCCCGGGGGATGATCGAAATGGCGGTCTCGAAACGGCCGAACGACGGTTATGTGGTGGATAGCCTGGGTTGGGTATTTTATCGTCTTGGCCGTTACCAGGAAGCCGTCAAGCATCTGGAAAGAGCGGTCGAATTGCGGCCCCAGGACCCCATCATCAACGACCACCTGGGCGATGCCTATTGGCGGGCCGGGCGCAAACTGGAAGCGCGCTTTCAATGGAGCCATGCCATCGACCTAGGAGCCGAGGAAACCTTGATCCCGGAGATCCTGGCCAAGCAAGTCAATGGCCTGGGCCCCGCCGAGCCTCTGGCTCAGGAGCGGAGCGGCAAAAGCGATAGCGGTGGTTGAGCCGCACGCCGAGGCGGGCCGGATCACAAGCTGGCCGGCGCGCGCGAAACTAAACCTATTTCTCCATGTTACCGCGCGCCGGGCGGACGGTTATCATTGTCTGGACAGCCTGGTGATTTTTGCCGATCTGGCGGATTCCGTGATGGTCGAGGCCAGCGACGATCTAAGTCTTACAATTACCGGACCATTCGCGGCGGGACTGCCCACGGATCGGCGGAATCTTGTGGTGCGGGCAGCCGTTCTATTGGCCCGGGCCGCCGGGATTAAAGCGCGTGCGCGGATCGTATTGCACAAGATACTACCGGTGGCGGCCGGCATCGGCGGCGGGTCGGCTGATGCGGCGGCCGCTTTGTTGGCGCTGCGGAGATTGTGGCAAGTGCCCATGGATGATAGCGGGCTGCATGATTTAGCGCGCCAGTTGGGCGCCGATATCCCGGTGTGCCTGAGCGCCCGGCCCAGCGTGATCTCGGGCATTGGGCATGATGTGGTCAGGGCGCCGGCACTGCCATCATTTGCGCTGCTATTGGCCAATCCAAACCAGGCCCTTGCCACGGCGGAAGTTTTCCGGCACCTCCCCCCGCCCTTGCGCCAGCATGATCCATGGCCCGGCGAACCGGTCGAGAACCTGGCATCGGCGCTGGCGCGCACCTGTAATGATTTGGAGCCGGCGGCCCGGCAACTGGTCCCCGTTATCGATGAGGTCCTGACGGACCTTGCCGCCTTGCCCCAGTGCCGGCTGGCGCGGATGTCGGGATCGGGCGCAACCTGCTTTGGCCTGTTCGATGATTTAGCCGCCGCCCGGGCGGGTGCCTGCCAATTGGCGGAAAAGCGAAGAAGTTGGTGGGTCCGGGCCAGCGCCGTACAAGGGGTCGGATGATGCCATGGCCGGGGATTGATATCATGCTGCGTTTCATTCTGTTGGCGGTGGTCATGTTGGCGGCTGCTTGTGACCAGGCCGTGTTCAACCGGAGCGAACTGCTCAATCCCTCGTTATTGACGGAAGGCGGCAGTGACATCGCGCGGACTTTTGACCGGGCCATGGTCGTGCTGCCACGTCGGCGCGGACTGGAGCCTTTGGTTGGAAAGCTGTCCGATAGGGCGATCCGCGATCATTTGGCGGCGCTACCCGATAACTGGCGCTACCCGGTGATTGTTTATATGCATGGGTGTACCGGATACGGCAGCCTGGCCCCGCTGCGGGCCTTCGCCAAGGCTGGCTTTGCCGTCATCGCACCAGATAGTTTCGCCCGGCGGTTCCGGCCCTTGCAATGCCGTCCTTCGGAAAAAACCGGCGGCGAAAATATTTTCGTCTACGATTTCCGCCTGGTGGAAATTAGCTATGCATTGCAGCGCATGGCCCTTTTGACCTGGATCAACAATGACCGCCTTTACCTGATCGGCACCTCGGAAGGCGGCGTCGCGGCGGCCCTGTATCGGGGTGAGGAGTTTCGAGCCCGCGTAATCGCCCAATGGACCTGTCACGGCTTGCCCTTTGTCCGCGGCCTGGCGGCACCCGCGGGAGAGGCGGTGATGGCCATCGTACGCAGCGATGATCCGTGGTATCAGCCCGACCGCACGACCGGGCAGTTGGGCCATTGCGGCGCCTTTTTCAAAACGCCCAAGCGCTCCCGGTCGCTGGTCATTGACGGCGGCGACGCCCACGATATTTGGGGCCATAAAGGGGCCATGGCGGCGGTCCTGGAATTCCTGCGGGATAGCTAGACTTTGATTAGCGCATGTCGCGTTCAATTGAACGCGA
>JAPYPT010000091.1 GCA_029937535.1 Alphaproteobacteria bacterium | reverse complement strand
CGATCCCCGTGGGCACCCGCGATTTCTCCGCCATCCTGCTGAAAATCCAGCAGCAAAAGCCCGACGTGGTCGCCGCCGCCGTCGGTGGCGATGATTTCAAGGTCATGCGCAAGCAGGTCAGCGACATGGGTCTGGACAGCAAGCCGGCCTGGTTGAACAACCAGCAGGATTGGCCGGATATCTATGGCCTGGGCGCCGATGCCGCCTTTGGCGTGTTCGGCACCACCTGGTATCATATGCTGGACCTGCCGGGCGTGAAGGAATTCGTCGCCCGTTACCAGGAACGCTATCCCACGACCCGGATCGCGGTTCCCGGCAATGTCACCTACAACGGCTATGTCGCCATGCGCGAACTACTGCGAGTGGTCGAGGAGACCGGCGGCACCGACAACACCAAGATCATCAAGGCCCTGGAAGGCCGCACGATGTCGGCCGGTGACCGCATGCAGACACATGCCGCGGTGATCGATCCGAACTCCCATCATGTGCAACAGACCGTCTATCTTGCCCGTGGCAACAAGAAGCCCCAGGACAAGACGGATTACTTCGAAATTCTCTCTGCCGCCGATCCTGAATCGGTTCGCGCCAGTGCGGATGCGGTCTGCAAGCTGGAAGCTTTCGCCGACACCCCCAGCTACGACCAAGGCTAACTTCTGAACGGACGGGGCCGCCGCCAATATGCGGCGGCCCCGCGCCGGACAGACATCCCTGGCCATGCTTGGGATGAATGTCGGCGGCTGCCTAAAGAATGAAGAAATACCATGGCTGATTTTCTCCTTACTCTGTTGCCGCACCTCTTGAACGGAATCGCCTTGGGATTGCTGTTTGCGCTGCTGTCCCTGGGCTTCATGCTGATCATCGGGGTGATGGAGGTGATCAACCTGGCCCATGGCTCTTTATTTGCCTTGGGCGCCTATTTCGCCGTGATGTTGATGAGCCAGGACGGCGGCATCACCCATCCCTTCATGGCGCCCTATTTCGATTTGCCTATCGTCCTTCGATATATCGTTGCCCTGATCGTGGCCCCCGCCTTTGTGGCCGTTGTGGGCATGGGATTGGAAGTGTGCCTGCGCCGCACCTACGGCAAGGACCCGCTCTATGGCCTGTTGCTGACCTTTGGCGCCGCCCTGGTGCTGGAGGAAATGATCCGCGAAATCTGGGGCCCGGCGGAATATTTTCTGCCCATCCCCAAGGCGATCTCGGGCGGCTTCTTCTTTGGCGACATGATCTATTCAAACTACCGTATCTTCGCCGCCGTTTTCGCCATGGCCATGATCGGTTTGCTGTGGGCATTCCTCAACCGCACCCCTTATGGCGCGGTGATCAAGGCCGGCGCCCATGACAGCGAGATGGTGCGCGTCCTGGGCTATAACCTCTCCCGCCTGCGCCTTTACGTCTTTGCCTTTGGCGCCGCGCTGGCCGCTATCGCCGGCATCATCATGGCGCCGATCTGGGGCGTGCGGCCGCATGTGGGCGTGGACGCGGTCATCCCCGCCTTCGTGGTCATCGTGCTGGGCGGCGTGGGCAGTTTCTGGGGCGCGGTCAGCGCCGGGCTGCTGGTCGGCATGGTCGTTGCCTTGACCGCGGCCTACCTGACCGAGTGGTCCTTGCTGTCCATGTATCTGTTGTTGCTGGTCGTGGTGACCTTTCGCTCCCGCGGCTTCGCCGGCAAGGCCAGCGCGTTGGAGGCCTAGGAGATGAACCAGAATTCATATCTTAGTTCGTTCCGGGCCTGGTTCACCGCACCCATGCTGCTGTCGTTCCTGGTCTTCGGTACCATGCCGCTTTGGATTGATGCCGTCGGCCTGTACCAATATCTGGGCCTCGAGGTGATGATCTGGGTGATTTTCGCCCTGGCCGTCAATCTGTTGCTGGGCTACACGGGCCTGCCGTCGTTCGGACATGGGGCGTTCTTGGGCATCGGCGCCTACGCCTTCGGCCTGACGCAATTCAACGTGGCCGCCAACCTCTGGCTCAGCCTGTTCGGCGCCGTCGCGGTCACGGCGATCCTGGGCGGCCTGGTGGCCCTGCTGATCAGCCACCGGCGGGGCATTTACTTCGCCTTGATGACCATCGCCTGCGCCCAGATTTTCTATTTCATCGCCTCGAAGTGGACCGATGTCACGGGCGGCGAGGACGGCTTGTTGAACATTGCCCGCCTGCCCGTCGATCTGGGCCTGACCGAGATCTCCATCAGGTCGAACTTCAGCCTCTATTATCTATGTTTCGCCGCCTACGTGATCATCGTGGTGGGGCTGTGGCGTCTGGTGCATTCCCCTTTCGGCAAGGTGATCTCCGCGATCAAGCAGAACGACAGCCGCGTGGCCTTTCTGGGCTACAACGTCTGGCTCTATAAATGGCTGATCTTCACCTTGTCCTGCGCCATCACAGGCCTGGCCGGCGCCTTGTTCGCCATGGCTCAGGAAGGCGCCTATATCAATATCATGAGCCTGCAATGGTCCGGCATCGCCATCCTGATCGTGCTGATCGGCGGCGGTTTCATCAGTTTTTGGGGACCGGTGCTGGGCGTGATTTTCTACTTCCTGGCGCGGGATATTCTTGGCGCCTATACGGAAACCTGGCTGCTGTGGTTCGGCCTGATCTTCGTCGGCATGGTGATGTTCAAGCCCGAGGGCCTGGCCGGCATGTGGCGCGATGGACGCACGCTGTTGGGGCGCAAGCCGGCCCCGCAACCGGAACCATCGGTGACGGAACCATCAGCGGCGGGAGGGGACTGACATGGCCCTGTTCGAAGCCAGCCATCTGCACAAACGCTTTGCCGATCAGGTGGTGTTGGAAGATATCACGTTGTCCTTCGAGGAAAACCAGATCTCAGGCATCATGGGACCCAACGGTGCCGGCAAAACCACTTGTTTCAACGTTCTGACCGGGCGTTTCAAGCCGGATCGGGGCCGGGTGCATTTCGATGGCCGGGACATAACCGGCCTGCCGCCGCGCAAAATCGCCCGCCGGGGCATCGCGCGATCGTTCCAGATGATGAACCTGTTCGATGAATACACCGCCCTGGAAAACATCGTGCTCGCCCTGCCGGAAGTCCGGGACAAGGGTTTCAGGGTCCTGCACGACTTGAGCAATGACAGCGGCGCCCAGGATCGCGGCGCCCAGGTTCTGGCCCGTATGGGCCTGGGTGGACGGGAGGGCGCCTTGGCCTCCGATCTGCCCTATGGCCAGCGCCGGGCGCTGGAAATCGGCATCGCCTTGGCGGCCGAGCCCCGCATGCTGTTTCTCGATGAACCAACCTCCGGTCTGGGCACGGACGCCACGGCGATCCTGGCGGAATTGATTGGCGAGATTCGAAAGTCCGTTTCCATCGTCATCATCGAACACGACATGCGCTTTCTGTTCGATCTGGCCGACCACATCTCGGTCATCCATTGGGGCCAGGTCATAGCCCAGGGCGCACCGGACCAACTGCGCGAAAACGAATGGGTGCGCGCCTCGAATTTGGGGGCGTTGGCCTAATGCTGGGGATCGATAACATCAAGACCTTTTATGGCGAGACCCAGGTGCTGTTTGGCGTTTCCCTGGACATCGCGCCCGGTGAAGTGGTCAGCCTGCTGGGCCCCAATGGCGCGGGCAAAACCACGACCCTGCGCTCAATCCTCGGCTTGACGCCGGCGCACAGCGGCGAGATCACATTCGATGGTAAATCCATCACCCGGGCACAATCGCACAACATCGCCCGCGCCGGGATCGGCTGGGTACCCGATGACCGGCGTATATTTCCCACCCTGACCGTGGCCCGCAATCTGGCCATCGCCGCCAAGAAGACCCGTTTCCGAGCCTGGTCGATCAAGGAGATGTTCGATATTTTCACGGCGCTGGAGCATCTGATGTCCCGGGAATGCGAAAATCTCTCGGGCGGGGAGATGCAAATGGTCTCCATTTCCCGCGCCTTGCTGGGCTCTCCCGGTCTGGTTCTGATGGACGAACCCAGCCAGGGCCTGGCGCCGAAGATCGTGCAGGATGTGATGAAAACCGTTACCCGCCTGAAGACCGAGGGCATTGCCGTTCTGCTGGTGGAACAGAACGTCCATAGCGCCCTGGCGGTCAGCGACCGGGCCTATGTCATGGACCATGGCAAGGTGGTCTATCAAGGCCCGGCGGGGGAACTACGCGACGATGCCGCCCTGCGCGAACGGCTGTTGGGAGTTTAAGTCATGGCGAGCCCAGCCCTGCTTCATGTCAATCAAGTCCACAAAATCTATAGCCGCGGTGTGTTCAACAAACAGACCACGTTCGATTTGCAGGCGGATTTCACCATTTCCGAGCCCGGTATTGTCGGTGTCATGGGTCCGAACGGGTCGGGCAAGACCACCCTGTTCGAATTGATCACCGGCTCCAACATCCCGAGTTCGGGACAGGTTCTGGTCAATGGTCAGGATATTCATCAGGTCCGCAGTGACCAGCGCGACCGCCTGGCGATCCACTATCACCAGTCCTATCAGGTTCGTCACTTCCGCAAACGGCGGCCCAATTTCATGTTGCAACCCTCCCCTACGGATTACCCCCTGGTGCATCTGTTCGATGAACCCCAGTTCAATACCCAGGATGGCTATATCGGTTTCATGCTCGACTTTTTCCGTCGCCTGCGGGACGAGGACCGCCTGGTGGTGTTGTGCGTGCATCCGAACGAGCCGTTCCATTTGCAGATCATGCGGGAGATTTGCGAGCGGTTCATTTTTGTCCAGAGTGGCCGTTTGACCCAGGCGCCGGACTACGACAGTTTGCTGCAAAATCCTGACGTCACGGCCTATCTGGGTGATCTGGTCGGCGGTCAGGCAGCCTAGGGACCGAATGATGGAACAGATCACGCCAAAAGAAGACTTCGCGGTAACATTGGACGGCCTATTCCGGGTGGACGGAAAGGTGGCCTGGCTGCCAGGCGGATACGGCGGTATTGGCGAGGCCATCGCCTGGGGGTTGGCCATGCATGGCGCCGAGGTGGTGATTTCCGGCCGCGACGGCGCCAAGGCCGAGGCCTTGGCGCACGGCATCCGCGATGCCGGCCTCAAGGCCCACGGCAATGCGGTTGATGTGACCTCCGTCACTGAAATCCGTGCTTGCGCCGACGCCATTGCCGAGACCCATGGCGCCATCGATATTCTGATGAACTGCGTCGGCATTCAGCGCGAAGAGCCTCTTCTGGAGGTCACGGAAGAGGCCTTTGACGAGGTCTATCAGGTCAATTTAAAAGCGGCGATGTTCCTGGCCCAGGCGGCGGCGCGTCATCAAGTGGCCTCGGCCAGCGGCTGGGGCAAGCAGGTGCATTTGCTGTCCGTGCGCAGCCAACTCGGCTTGCGCGACCGTGGTTATTCGGCGTATTGCGCCACCAAGGGCGGCATGGTGATGTTGATCAAACAGCACGCCATGGAACTGGCGCGTAATGGCATCACCGTCAATGGCGTGGCGCCGACATTTGTCTATACGGAAATGATCCGCCACGTCATGGAGAACGATGAGTTTCGCCAGGGCCTGCTGGACCGTATTCCCCTGGGCCGTATCGCCGATCCCAAGGACGTGGTAGGTCCGGCCCTGAATTTTTCCACCCCGGCGTCGGACTTCGTGACCGGACAGATTGTTTACGTCGATGGCGGCATTACCGCTTCCCAATAACCAACACCTTTTGAAGCGGAGACTACGATGACGCGCAAGAAACCGAACGAATTACGCAGCCATCGCTGGTTCGGCGTGGACGATCTGCGCGCCTTTGGCCACCGCTCCCGCGCCAAGCAGATGGGTTACTCAACGGCGGATTTCGCCGGCAAGCCGGTGATCGCCATCATCAATACCTGGTCCGACCTGAACGCCTGCCATATGCATTTTCGGCAGCGGGCGGAGGAGGTCAAACGCGGCGTCTGGCAGGCCGGTGGCTTCCCCGTGGAGCTACCCGCCATGTCCCTGGCCGAGCCCATCGTCAAACCCACCACCATGCTGTACCGCAACTTTCTGGCCATGGAAGTGGAGGAATTGATCCGCAGCCATCCCATTGACGGCGTGGTTCTCATGGGCGGTTGCGACAAGACCACGCCGGCCCTGTTGATGGCCGCCACCTCCATGGATCTGCCGACGATTTTCTTCCCCGCCGGTCCCGCTCTTCGGGGCAACTGGGCCGGCAACACATTGGGCACGGGCAGCGATGCCTGGAAGTTCTGGGCCGAGCGGCGGGCCGGCCGCCTGGATGCCAAGGACTGGGACGCCATTGAAAGCGGCATATCGCGATCGCCCGGCACCTGCATGACCATGGGCACCGCATCGACCATGACCGCTATTGCCGAGGCCTTGGGTCTTATTCTGCCCGGCGGCAGCTCCATCCCCGCCGCCGACAGCTCCCATGCCCGCCTGGCCTCGGAATCCGGCCGCCGCATTGTGGAGATGGTCTGGGATGACGAGAAAATATCCTCGTTCCTGGACGACCGCGCCTTCCGCAATGCCATGCGCCTGGCCATGGCCTATGGCGGCTCCACCAACGCCGCCGTGCATATCCTGGCCATGGCGGGACGGGCCAAGGTTGACGTCAAGCTTGATGACTTGGACACCATTGCCCGCGAGGTTCCCTTGTTGGCCAACGTGCGGCCATCAGGCAAGTATCTGATGGAGGATTTCTACTATGCCGGCGGTATCCGCGCCCTGATGGCGCGGCTGTCCCATTTGCTGGAGGGCGAGGCGCCCACGGTCAGCGGCAAGACCTTAGCCGAAAATTTCGCCGGCGCCGAGGTCTATGACGACGATGTGATCCGTCCCCTGGACAATCCCGTCTCCGATCAACAGACCATGGCGGTGCTGCGCGGTAATCTGGCGCCAACGGGGGCGGTGTTGAAACCGATCGCGGCGGATCCGAAGTTGCTTAACCATACGGGCCCTGCCGTGGTGTTCGAAGATTACAACGACATGGCTGCCCGCATTGATCAAGACGATCTGGAGGTCACGGCGGACAGCGTTCTGATCCTGCGCAATTCCGGGCCTCAGGGCGGCCCCGGCATGCCGGAATGGGGTATGCTGCCGATCCCGAAAAAGCTGTTGCAGCAAGGCGTTAACGACATGGTGCGTCTATCCGATGCGCGCATGAGCGGCACTTCGTATGGCACCTGTGTCCTGCATGTCTCGCCGGAATCGTTTGTCGGCGGACCCTTGGCCCTGGTGCGAACCGGCGACATGATCCGCCTGGACGTGCCCGCCCGCCGCCTGGACCTATTGCTGGACGACGAAAACTGGCCGCCCGCAAGGCCGCCTGGACCCCGCCCGCGCCGCGCTACACTCGTGGTTTCGGCGCCATCTATGCCCAGCACGTCACCCAGGCCGACGAGGGCTGCGATTTCGCCATCCTGCGCGATGGTGAAGCGGTGCCGGAGCCGGAAATCCATTAGCGCATGTCGCGTTCAATTGAACGCGAGGCCATGCGCTAAAACCTTTAAGATCGAGCAACTTATCCACATTCAATTGAATCCAATTGAATGCGGGTTGCTCTAGTATCCCGGTTCAGGCCGTCTCGGTGTTCCCGGCGATGCGCAGTGCTATGTAGGGCACGACGTTGAAGGTCAGCCAGATGATCTTGAACAGCCCGAGGAAGTTGTAAATGGCCGCGTCATAGGCGTCCCGGGAAATGGCGAACAGCATGCCGTGGATTTGAAAGATGAAATCCGGGTTTAGGATGAAGGCCACCGTCGAGATGGCCAACAAACCGCCGTTCAGGATCATGCACCAAAACATCACGGCCTTCAGTTTCTGAAAATCCATCGGGTGTCTCCTTAAAGCGCGGGGCTGGGTATCATATGGTGATTGGGTTTCATCTGATCCATATGGCATTTTGCCGCACAAAACCGGCCAGCCGACGCCAGATTCAACTTTATTCGGTCGAAATGCCTCGATAATCTGTAATATCAGGCACTTCGATCAGCGGAGCGAACGCGGGATGGATACGGATAGAGTGGGGCTGCTGCTGCGGCAAAAAGGCGTCATCAAACCATGTCATCGTTGCGACCATGGGAAGTTTACCGTTCTTGATGGTTTCACTAAATTTATCCTGCAGCAGAATTTTCGGGATGGCGTTGAAGCCGGCGGTGCATCGGTACCGGTCATCAATGTCGCATGCGACAATTGCGGCGCCATTACCTCCCATGCCATCGGCGCGCTCGGACTAAAATTGGATTAGCACTGGTGCCATGAAAGGAAGAATTGCGTGCAAACAACGCTCATAAAAGACGCAGCCTGGGTTGTGGCGTGGAATCACGGCACCAGCGGGCATCATTATTTGCGCAACGTGGACGTGGCTTTCGCGGGCAGCCAGATCACGCATGTGGGCGGCGGCTATGATGGGCCCGTGGATATAGAGGTATCCGGACGGGATCTGATGGTGATGCCGGGGCTGGTCAATATTCACAGCCATCCTACCTCCGAACCCCTGCGCAAGGGCATTACGGACGAGACCCGCAGCCCGAATTTTTATCATTCGTCCCTGTATGAATATCTGACCATCTTCAACAACGATGCCGAGGGCACGCCGCCCTGTCACAAGGTCGCCATGGCGGAATTGCTGCAAAGCGGCTGCACCACCATCGTGGATTATTCCTTTGCCTTCGACGGCTGGCTGGATCTGCTGGCGGAGGCCGGGATCCGGGCCTGCGTGGCGCCGTCGTTCCGGGATGCGCCCTGGTATACCAAGGACGGCCATCTGCTGGAATATGATTGGAGCGATAAGGAGCGCGGGCCAAAAGGCTTCGAAGCCGCCAAGCGGACCATCGATCTGGCCAACCAGCATCCCAGTGGCCGCCTATCCGGCATGATGTCGCCGGCGCAGATCGATACCTTGAGCCCGGAATTATTGCGCCAGGCCCATGATTATGCCGAGGAGCGCAATCTGCCCTTCCAGATCCATGCCGCCCAATCGGTCAATGAATTCATAGAAATGGTCCGCCGTCACGGCACGACGCCGATCCGCTGGATGGACGACATGGGCGTCCTGACCGAGCGGACTATAATTGGCCATGGCATTTTTCTCGATCATCATCCCTGGCTGCACTGGTCCAGCCGCGAAGACCTCGACCTGATCGCGGAACGCGGCGCCACGGTGGCTCACTGCCCGACAGTTTTCATGCGCCGGGGCATCGCCTTGAACACCTTGGGCGGTTATTTGAAGGCCGGGGTCAATATGGGTATCGGCACCGACACCTATCCCCACAACATGCTGGATGAAATGCGCAACGCCGCCACCGTGGCCCGCGCCGTGGCGGGCACGGTGGATGATCTCAACACCTCCGATATATTCGAGGCGGCGACGATCGGCGGTGCCAAGGCCCTGCGCCGGGATGATATCGGCCGCCTGGCGGTGGGCGCCAAGGCGGATATTGTGCTGGTCGATCTGAAAAACCAGGCCATGCGGCCCCTGCGCGAACCCTTGCGCAGCCTGCTCTATGTGGCCGCCGAACGGGCCGTGCGCGATGTCTACGTGGATGGCCGTCTGGTGGTGGAGAACGGCAAGTGCCTGACCATTGATCTGGATGCCGAGCTAACCGCGTTGGAAGCGGCGCAACAGAGGTCAATGGAACGGGTACCGGAAATCGATTTCGCCAACCGCACGGCGGATGAAATGGCGCCCATGGTTTACGATATAAACTAATCCTCCGCCGGGGCGAATTTCAGCAGCGATTTCAGGGTGATCGATTGCATGGTGGCGCGGGTGATGTCGTCAATTTCGCCCCGCACGCTGTCCAGGGCCAGACTGATGGGCGTGGCCGTGTCGAGGCTAACGTCATCGGGCTGATCGGCTTCGGGTTCAAACTGTTCGATGATATCCCACAAGGTCACCCGTTTGACGTTGCCGCTGAAACGGTAGCCGCCGCCCACGCCGCGCACTGATTGGATCAGCCCGGCGCGCACCAACTGGCGCATGACCTTGGCCAGATGATGGACCGAAATACCGTAACGGGCGGCGATATCGGCGGTGGACATTTGGCGGCTGGGATCGGCGGCCAGTTCCAAAACGGCGTAGAGAGCGAACAGGGTGGATTTTTGCAGGCGCATGCCGTTCAGGCCGGTTCCGCTGGGTCCAGGGCTTTTTCCAACTCCAGATAGGGGCCGGCTGTCAGGCCCTGGCTGCGGAAAAATGCCAAATTTAAGGGATCGTCGCGGGAGATCATGGTGCGCACGGTGCTTACGCCACTACGGCGGAAACGCTGGCATATGGCCTCCAACAGGGCGCTGCCGACGCCGCCCTCGCGGCAATCGGGCGATACGTTGACGGCAAAGACCCAGCCACAGGGGGGCGAGCCGAACTCCCAGGTGCGGACTTCACCGACAATGAAACCGGCCACGGCGCCGTCACTCTCGGCGACCAGAAAACACCGCCCCTCGTGCGGCTGTTGCATCTGCCGCCAATATTCGGGTTTCGCCAGACCGGTATGGAGTTCGTCCAGACGGGCGACGGCCGCGATGTCCCCGGCCTCGGCCTCACGAAGGGTAATCGCGGTATCTGTCATGTCGTCATCGTTCCCGGTGATCCACGGTCCAGCATCTATTATAACGAAACTGGTGGGTCCATGTCCTCATGCCAATTCTCGACGTCTGCTTCCAGGCGCAGCAGCCAAGCCTGGACAATTCGTACATGAGTGGCTTCGTCGGCGGCGAATTCCGCCGCCATGGCGCGAAGTTTCTCGTTCGGCGCGTCATCGGCAAGTCGTTCATAGAATGCCAAGGCACGGTGTTCCGCCGCCAGAGCCAGGGTCATGGCGCGGCGCTCCGGAAGCAAATAATGCATCTCACCGATGGGAATGGCTTCCGGGCTTTCCAGGCTGTTCCACTTGTAGTCCGACGCGGTCAGGGCCAGGTTGGCGGCGCCGTGTTCCAGGCTTAGTTGAGCGGCGTGTTTCGCCTCGATTTCCGCCAGCTTGGTGAACAGGTCACCGATTTTGCTGTTGTTAACAGCGTACATCTGTGCCGCCAGTTCTTCATAACGTTCGGCTGCCTCTTGTTCCATGGCATGGGCGTGGGCCAGCAGGGTGGCCACATCAGTGATGGTCATGGCCGGAACTCCACCTCGAAATCCACCGGGCCGGCCTCCGCCGGGTTATAGGGTGGCTGATAGGGAGGGCGGTCGCCCCGGAACAAGATCCCGGTGTTGAAACCATCGTCGGTCAGGACCCGCCGCGCGGCCCGGGCCCGGTCTTGGGTCTCGTCCACGGCGGCCGGGTGGACCCGCTTGGCCCAATTTCGGTCTTCCGGCCGGAAGGTGACGCAGGGGCTTAGAATTTCGATCAACGAGAATCCAGGATGGCGGATCGCCTCCAGGACCAATTGCGCGGTATTTGCCGGATCGCCGGAAAACGACCGGGCGACGAAGTTGGCGCCGGCGGCCAGCGCGATGACCAGGGGATGGAATGGCCGCAGGCCGGTGCCCCCCGGTGCCAGGGCGCTATCCCATTCGGGCGGCGTGGTGGGCGATGGCTGGCCCTTGGTCATGCCATAGACCTGATTGTCCATGACGATATAGGTCAGGTCCACATTGCGCCGGCAGGCGTGCAAAAAATGGTTGCCGCCAATGGAATAGCCGTCCCCATCGCCCCCCGCCGCGATGACCAGAAGATCCGGCCGGCTGAGCTTCAGCCCGGCGGCGAGTGGCAGGGCGCGGCCATGGACGCCATGAAAGCCATAACAATTGGTATAGGCCGGCAGCCGGGACGAGCAGCCGATGCCGGAGATCACGGCGATCTCTTCGGGTCGGCGGCCCGTCTCCGCCAAGGCCTTGGTGATCGCCATCAGGACGGAGAAATCACCGCAGCCGGGGCACCACACCGGCTTCAATTCCGATTTATAGTCCCGCGCCGTCAGCGGGCAGGCGGTTTCGGTGCTCATGATAGCCAGTCCTCCAGTTTGGCGGCGATCTCGTCGGCCCGGAACGGTTGCGGTCCGGGCCGGGCGTAGAGATCGGCGTGGATGGGAAGATCGAATTGCGCCTTCAGATGGCCGAAAAACTGCGCCATCTGGCTTTGTTCGATGACCATGATCCGCCCACAGCCCGCCAGGGCCTTGGCCAACCGGTCCGGTTGGGCTGGGCTAATCAGGCGCAGGGAAATCAGCCGCAGCCGCTCGCCATGCGGATCGATCCGTTGCATGGCCTGGCGGACAGGGCCGGTTGTCGAGCCCCAGGTGATGATGGCCGCCGGGCCGGATCCCTCTATCTCCGCCCAGTGATTGCCATAGTCAAAATCCACCACCTTGGTCAGCCGTTTTTCCAACTGTTTATTGTGATCCGCGACGCCGGACGACGGCGTGCCGGTCTCGGTATGTTCCAGGCCGTCGGCGATATACTGGCCACCGGGCGTGCCGGGAATGGCCATGGGCGAGACGCCTGATAGGGTGGCGGCGTATCGTTGGTAGTCCGCCGCCGCCGGCGTCGTGGCGACCTGGCGGCGGGTCGCGAACGCCAGTTCCGCCGGGCGATCCACGATGCCCAGGGCCTGACCGAAGGATTGGTCGGACAGCATGATCACCGGCACCTGCATGGATTCCGCCAGATGGGTGGACCATTGCGCCGTGAACAGGCAATCGGGAATGGAATTCGGCGCGGTCACCACATGGGGTGCATCGCCATGCAGGCCATAAACCGCGATGTTCAGATCCGACTGCTCTGATTTTGTCGGGATGCCGGTGGACGGCCCGCCGCGCATGACATCGATCACCAGCAGGGGAATTTCCGCCGCGACGGCGAGGCCGATGGATTCGCTCATCAACGCCAGACCGGGACCGGAAGTCGCGGTCAGCACCGCCGCGCCGCCGAAGGCGCCGCCGATGATCATGTTGATGGAGGCCAATTCGTCCTCCGCCTGAACCAGCAGCCCGCCGGCCTTTTGCAAACGCGGGGCCAGCCATTCCAGGATCTCGGTCGCCGGCGTGATGGGATAGGCGGCGGCGAAACGGACACCGCCACGCATGGCGCCATAGCCCGCCGCCTGATTGCCGGAGATGATCCACCGCGGCGTGTCCCCGTCGCTGGCCGGCAAGGGGTCGAAGTCCAGGTCCTCGGCCTCGCCATAACCCAGTTCGATGGCCGCCGTGCCGTGCGCCATGGCATCCTCGCCCTTGGCGGTCAGGCGTTCGTTGACAAGATCGTTCACCGTCTCTTGCGCCAGGCCCAGGGCGCCGGCAACCACGCCCAGAGCGACCATGTTGGGGCGGGTGCCTTTATGGGAGCGGGTCATGGCCTTCAAATTGACCTCGACCAGGGTGGGCTGGTGACCGGCGACAATGGCGGGAGGTTCCGCGCCGGGCAGGCCGGATATCACCAGGGTATCGGACGATATATGTAGTTCGCCGGCGAAGCGTTCGGTGTTTTGCCAATCCATGGCGAACAGCAGGTCCACCTGATCGCCCTGTATGTCCACCGGCGCGGTGGACAGGGTGACAAAAGCCGCCGCCTCGCCGCCGCGGATCTGCGGGCCAAAGGATTTCGTCATCAGGCCGTAGTAGCCGGCCCGGCCCGCCGCCCGCAGCAGTATTTCCGCCGCCGTCATAACGCCGGCGCCGCCGCTGCCCAGCATGGCGATGGTGCAAGCCTTCCTCTGGAATTCTGAAATTTCTTTCATGGTATTTCCTCTTGACGGCTTAAAACGTATTATGGTACTTAAATACCAATATAGTCTGATCCGTTAGATTTCGTCAATGTCTTTATGGGGTTCCTCACCTAATTTTGGGGAATTTGGACGGCGGCGGAGGATCAGGCGGGATCGGCACACGGTTTGCGATAAGGGGAAACGGATAAGTCAGGGGAAGACGACGTGGTCATGACGAATGATTGGGAGATGGACCAAGATGCCCCTGCAAGAGACCCAGCAAGAGACGCTTAAAGAGACTGTGGAAAATATTGTCGACCGCTGCCAAGCCCTGTTCGACGACCTGGATTTTACGGTCGTCAAGGAGTGGAAGGCCGCCAACCCGGGCGGCAAGGCCATCGGCTTTCTGCCGATCTATGTGCCCCGGGAAATCATTCATGCCGCCGGTATGCTGCCCGTGGGGATTTTGGGCGGCGGCGATCAGTTGGAAGTGATCCATGGCGATGCCTATTATCAAAGTTACATCTGCCGCATTCCCCGCTCCACCATCGAACTGGGCCTGACCGGACGTCTGGACAGCCTGGATGGCATGCTGTTTCCCTCCATCTGCGATGTCATCCGCAACCTGTCGGGCATGTGGCAATTGCTGTTCAAGGACAAATACGTCAAATACTTCGATGTCCCGCAAACCTACCGCGACGACATTGCCGGCACCTTCTATATCCATGAGCTGCAGACCCTGCGCGAGGATCTTGCCGAACTGGCGGGCCGCGAGATCACGGATGATGACCTGCGCCGCTCCATCGCCGTCTATAACGAGAACCGCGCGACCATAGAGGAATTGTACCGGTTGCGCGCGGGCCTGCCCTGGCAGGCGCCGACCTCGGAGCTTTATCTGCTGCTGCGCGCCGGCATGGTGCTGCCGGTGGAAGAACACACCCAATTGCTGCGCGACTATATGGTCGCCACCAGTGTGGAGGAGCGGCCGCGCCGGGATAATTGCCGGGTGGTGGTCAACGGCGTGTTTTGCGAGCAACCGCCCCTGGGCCTGATCAAATCCCTGGAAATGGCCGGCTGCTATGTGGTGGACGATGATTTTCTGCTGGTCACCCGCTGGCTGTTGGATGACGTACCCACGGACGGCGACCCATTGGACAATCTGTC
Source organism: Alphaproteobacteria bacterium (assembly GCA_029937535.1). GTDB lineage: Bacteria > Pseudomonadota > Alphaproteobacteria. Next base: position 3,434 of record JAPYPT010000091.1, on the reverse strand, counting down.
CAAGGCCTTTCTGCATCATTCCGCCGCCACCTCCGCCAAATACGAGCCGGACAAGGCGAACAAGGGCCGCTTCCTGATCGACCAGGTCCGCAACAGCGGCGCCGAGGGGGTGATCTTCGCGGCCCCCAGCTTCTGCGATCCGGCCCTCTTGGACCGGCCCATGCTGCAGGACGCCTTGAGCCGGGACGACATTCCCTACACCGCCTTCAAATACGCCGAGAACACCGGCCAGTTGCAGGCCATCCGTGAACAGGCCGGCACCTTCGCCGACAGCATCAAGCTATGGAGCGCATGATGAACAAAGCCGCCACCACCGCCAAGACCGCCCCCAAAGTTGGCCCGGACGTGATCAAGGAACCTTCCATGCTGAAGCAGAAGGCGATGATCGACGCGAATTTCAAACTGCTGGCAACGGCGAACGAGGAGGGGCGGAAGGTGTCTTCCACCTTCGTGCCCGGCAATCTGAACGAATTGCAGATGTGCTTTGATCTGAACTGCAATTTCCCCGAAATCAACGCCCTGCAAAACGGCATGCGCAAGAAATCAGGCCGCCTGATCATGGAGGCGGAGCGTAACGGCCAATCCGAAGACGTCTGCACCTATGTGAAGTCCGATCTGGGCATGATCATGCAGGGCAATATCGGGCCCACCGGCGACAAACTGCCCGATCCGGACGTTTTGCTGCTCTCCTACACCGGCTGCTTCACCTTCATGAAATGGTTCGAGCTGGTGCGCGAGAAGTACGATTGCGAAACCATCATGCTGCATGTGCCCTATCAGGCCGACGGCAAGATCACCCAGAACATGCGGGACTATGTGGTCAAGCAGTTGAAGGAAGAGGTGATCCCCACCCTGGAGCGGGTCAGCGGCGTCAAATTCGATATCGACCGCCTGCGGCAATACATGGTCGAATCCGCCAAGGCCGAGGACGATCTGGTCTGGATATTGCAGTCCGCCAAGAACACGCCATCACCCATCGATGCCTTCTTCGGCGGGGTCTACTACATCGGGCCCATCTTCACCGCCTTTCGCGGTACCGAGGCGGCAACGGAATATTACCGCACCTTGCGCGGCGAGATCGAACAACGCCTGGCCAATGGCCAAGGCCCCGTCACGCCCGAGGGTAATTTCGGCAAGGAGCGCTTCCGTTTGGTGGTCGAGGGCACGCCGAATTACACCAATTTCCGGGAATTCTGGAAGATGTTCTATGACGAAGGGGCCGTCGTCGTCGCCTCGACCTACACCAAGGTGGGCGGCGTCTATGATTTCGGTTTTCGCCATGACCCGGACAACCCGATCGAGTCCCTCGCCGATTATTGCCTTGGTTGCTACACAAATCTCAGCCTGCCGGCGCGGATCAGGATGCTGACCAGCTATATGGAGGACTATCAGGCGGACGGTCTGTTGGTCAATTCCGTGAAAAGCTGCAACAGCTTTTCCGCCGGGCAATTGCTGATGCTGCGCGAGATCGAAAAACGTACGGGCAAGCCCGGCGCCTTCATTGAAACCGACCTTGTGGACCCGCGCTATTTCTCCGCCGCCAACGTGAAGAATCGGTTGGAGAGCTATTTTCAGATGTTGGAACAAAAAAACGCCACCCAGGCGGCTTGAGGGAGGACCGGAACATGGATTGTTTTATCGGCATCGACCTGGGCTCCACCACCACCAAGGCTGTGGTCATGGACCAGAATTTTCAGGTTCTGGGCCGGGGCATCACCAACTCCCGCTCCAATTATGATGTGGCGGCGGAGGTCGCAAAGCAGGAAGCCTTGTTGAACACCCGCTTCCATTTGTTTAGGCAAAGTTTGAGCAGTGTTTCGGCGCTGGATGGCCAGCTGGATGACTTCCTGGACCAACTGGTGCGTGACTTCCGCCTGGAGCAGTTTCTCGAACAACTGGCGGATCTGGAGCGAACTTGCATTTCTAACGCCACTGCTGATCGTTTCGGTGGGGACACGGAGGCCCTGCACGAGGCGCTGGGGGAGGTCTTCCGCCGCTTGACCATCGAGGCGCCGGATCAGTTCGCGCCCGGTGCGCAGCGCAAGTCGGATTTTTTCCGGGATATCGCCGGCTCCCGCTATCTGGCGGTGGGCGAGGCGGTTGCGGGGGAAAGCGGATTGTCCTTCGATTATGTTCTCAACGTCTATGACCGTTCCATCATCGATGTGGAAAACCGGATTTCCGAGGAAACCCTGTCCGATAAACTGATGCGCGCCCTGGACCGCACATTCGTCGCCTTCGATGACCTGTCGGCGGCTTCCCATGCGGTGCGCGCGCCGGTTAGGGCGGTGCTTGATACGGTGTTGGCGGAAACCTACGTCATTGGAACCGGCTACGGCCGGGCCCGGCTGCCGTTCTCGAAGGAACATATCCGGTCGGAAATCCTCTGCCATGGCCTGGGCGCCCATGTGATGTATCCCGATACCGCCACCGTGCTGGATATCGGCGGCCAGGATACCAAGGCGATCCAGATTGATGGGTCCGGCATCGTGGAGAATTTCCAGATGAACGACCGCTGCGCCGCCGGTTGTGGCCGCTATCTTGGCTATATCGCCGACGAAATGAACCTCGGGCTGCATGAACTGGGGCCCCTGGCGCTCAGATCCACCCGCAAGGTTCGCATCAACTCCACCTGTACCGTATTCGCCGGCGCGGAGTTGCGGGACCGGCTGTCCCTGGGCGAGGCGCGGGAGGATATTCTGGCCGGCCTGCACCGGGCGATCATTTTGCGCGCCATCTCGATCCTGTCGCGATCGGGGGGTATCCGCGATCAATTCACCTTCACGGGCGGGGTCGCCAACAATGGCGCCGCCGTTAAGGCCCTGAAGCAGTTGATCAAGGAAAACTACGGCGATTTGACCATCAACATTGATCCGGATTCCATCTACACCGGCGCCCTGGGCGCGGCCACCTTCGCCCGCCGGGCCACCGATGGGGATGGGGATGAAGGTCCGGCGACAACTACGGAGCACTAGAATGCATATCACTGCGGGAATTGATGTTGGCAGCGGCGCGGTCAAGGGCGTCTTGTTTCAGAGCGAGGGCGGCGAAAACCCCACCTGGCTCGCCAAAAGCGTGGAACGTATACGCCGCCGCGATCCCCTGGAACTGGCACGGCAATGTTTTGACGAGATGCTGGGCGAAGCCGGCCTGGGGGAAGACGATATCGACTATATCGCCACCACGGGCGAGGGTGAAAATGTCGAATTCCGCACCGGGCATTTCTATTCCATGACCACTCATGCCCGGGGCGCCGTCTATCTTCAACCCGAAACCAGAGCGGCAATGGATGTGGGCGCCCTGCATGGCCGGGCCATTCGGGTGGATGAACGGGGCAAGGTTCTGACTTACAAAATGACCTCCCAATGCGCCTCTGGCTCGGGGCAGTTCCTGGAGAACATTGCCCGTTATTTGGGCGTGGCGCTGGATGAAGT
>JAPYPT010000090.1 GCA_029937535.1 Alphaproteobacteria bacterium | reverse complement strand
TCCACTCCTACCCGAGGGGCCTCTGAAACGATCTATATGGGTCTCTATCACCGCACCTTGGTATTAGAGGGGAACCGCCTCTCATTTTGTCAGTTCAGGTTGTTAGCTTCAGGAGCGCGCCATGCCGCAGAACCATCATAGCCGTATCATCATTCTGGGTTCAGGGCCGGCGGGCTGCACCGCCGCCATCTATGCCGCCCGTGCCGGTCTGAAGCCGATGATGATCCACGGCTTGCAGCCGGGTGGGCAGATGACCATCACCACGGATGTGGAGAATTACCCCGGTTTCGCCGAGGTCATTCAAGGCCCGTGGCTGATGCAGCAGTTCGAGGAACAAGCCAAATCGGTGGGTACGGACATTGTTAATGACATCATCGTCGATCTGGACTTGACCTCGCGGCCCCTGCGCTTCACGGGCGACAGTGGCGATACCTATAGCGCCGACGCCGTGGTCATTTCAACCGGCGCCCAGGCCAGCTGGCTCGGCCTGGAGAGCGAACAGCGCTTTCAGGGTTTCGGCGTTTCAGCCTGCGCCACGTGCGACGGTTTTTTCTATCGCGACCGCGCGGTCTGCGTCATTGGCGGCGGCAATACGGCGGTGGAAGAGGCACTTTATCTGACCAACTTTGCCTCCAAGGTTACCTTGATCCATCGCCGGGACAGCTTGCGGGCGGAGAAGATCCTGCAGGACCGCCTGTTGCGCCACGATAAAATTGAAGTTCTCTGGGATCATGTCCTGGACGAGGTTCTGGGCGATGATCAGCCGCCCGGCGTCACCGGCGCCCGGGTGCGTAACGTCAAGACGGATGCGGTCAGCGACCTTGCCGTTGATGGCGTTTTTGTCGCCATTGGCCATGTCCCGCAAACCGATCTGTTCAAGGGCAAGCTGGCCATGGACGATGAGGGTTATCTTATTACCGCGCCCGACAGCACCGCGACGGAAATACCTGGTGTCTTCGCGGCCGGCGACGTTCAGGACAAGATTTACCGCCAGGCGGTGACCGCCGCCGGCACCGGCTGCATGGCGGCGTTGGAGGTGGAGCGCTATCTGGGCGCCCTGGATGACAGTGCGGCCGAGGCGGCCGAGTAAGCCATGGATTGGGACAAACTACGAGTTTTCCATGCCGTCGCCCTGGCCGGCAGCTTCACCCATGCGGGCGAGGATCTGAACCTGAGCCAATCCGCCGTGAGCCGGCAGATTTCGGCCCTGGAAGCGGAATTGGGCGTGCAGCTGTTTCACCGTCACGCCCGCGGCCTGGAACCCACCGAACACGGCGACCTGCTGTATCAATCCGCCCATGAAGTGTTCGAGAAACTGGCCGCCGTGCGGGCCCGTCTGATGGACAGCAAGAACGACCCTTCGGGCGATTTGCGCATCACCACGACCGTCGGCCTGGGCTCAACCTGGCTAACGCCCCGGACCCACGATTTTTTGCGGCTGTACCCCGATATCCGCCTGTCGATTATTTGCGACGACCGTGAATTGGACCTTGGCATGCGCGAGGCCGACGTCGCCATCCGCATCACCGAGCCGCGCCAGCCGGATTTGATAAAAAAGCGGCTGTTCACGGTGCATTCCCATATTTATGCCTCACCGGACTATCTGAAGAAAAATGGTACGCCGCAAAGCATCGATGACCTGGATGATTGCCCCCTGATTGCCTATGGCGACCATGCCCCCACTACCCTGCGCAACGTCAATTGGCCGCGCACCGTCGGCGTCAAGCCGCATGGCCGGCCGCGGGACACGATTTTGCAGGTCAACAACATTTACGGCCTGTTATTGGCCATCGAAAGCGGCCTCGGCATCGGCTCCCTCCCCGATTATATGATTACCCCCGACCGCCCCCTGCAACGGATCCTGCCGGATGTCGTCGGCCCCACCACGGATGCTTATTTCGTCTATCCGGAAGAATTGAGAAACACTAAACGAATCGGAGTGTTCCGGGATTTTCTTGAAGACCAGGTTCGGCAGTGGCGGTTCTAATGCCGTCCCAGCCATGCGTCCCACGCATATCTAATATGCATAATTTTCAATGGCGAACAGGCCTTCCAATCCCTAAGTTTTAGGTCAGGATGTTGCGATGCAACATTCACGGTGAACCCTCTCACACCCCCCCGTGTAGATCGGGTTCACCTAGCGTCTCCCAAGACGTGAAGCCTCCCTGTTGGACTGGCCCGGAAATCTAGTATTTCCGGGCCCTTTTTTTGTCCGGAGAGCGCCCCGTTCGCATGCGATTATGAAATTATTATGGCGCCCCGGCGGACGGTCACGGGCCCTGAAGATGCCGTCGGGGTCAATATGATTCGCTGATTTATGTAAAATTCGAAACTTTTCTTCCGCCCGGCCGGCATTCTTCGCGCCGCGAACATGTCAAGAGCACCGCGTGTGCAAATCAGGGAACTGAAGAAGTATGGTACGCCCAACTGGGATCGAACCAGTGACAACCTGATTAAAAGTCAGGTGCTCTACCAACTGAGCTATGGGCGCATCGCGGGCGGAATTTAGGTCGATGGCGGGGTTGGGTCAATGCATATTCGACCTGGACCAGCGGTATTTTACAGATGTTCGATATCGCCCATGCTTGCCCTGGCCTCGTGGGCGGCGGCGAATGCGTCCAATTGGCTATCCTGGATGGCCTGGCGCAGAGCGGCCATCAGGTCCTGGTAGTGGGTCAGGTTATGCCAAGTCGCCAGCATGGAGCCTAAAATCTCCTTGGCCTTGAACAGATGATGCAGATAGCCGCGCGAATAGTTCCGGCACAGGGGGCAACGGCAGGCCGCATCCACGGGGCGGGGGTCGTCGGCGTGGCGGGCGTTGCGGATATTCAGGGTTGCCTGGGGCGTGAATAGCTGTCCCGTCCGGCCCGAGCGGGTCGGCATGACGCAATCGAACATATCGACGCCGCGGCGCACGGCACCGACAATATCACCGGGCCTGCCCACGCCCATGAGGTAGCGGGGCCCCTCATCGGGCAGATGGGGCACCGTGGCATCAAGGGTCGAAAAGGTCAGCGCCTGCCCCTCCCCCACCGCCAGGCCGCCAATGGCATAGCCGTCGAAGCCGATGTTCTTTAGGGCGGCGGCGGACTCCGCCCGCAATTCGGCGTACATGCCGCCCTGGGCAATGCCAAACAGGGCATAGCCCGGCCGTTCCACGAAGGCGGCGCGGCAGCGTTCGGCCCAGCGCATGGACAGGCGCATGGAGGTGCTGGCGGCCTCCTCCGTCGCCGGAAACGGGGTGCATTCATCGAACGCCATGGTGATATCGGCGTCCAGCAGGTACTGAACCTCGATACTGCGCTCCGGGCTCAGGTGCATCTCGGCGCCATCGATGTGGGATTTGAACGTCACCCCCGCCTCATCCATTTTGCGCAGGCCGGACAGGGAATAAACCTGGAAACCACCGGAATCGGTCAAAATCGGCCGCTGCCAGTTCATGAAATCATGCAGACCGCCCAATCGGGCGATCCGCTCCGCACCAGGCCGCAGCATCAAATGATAGGTATTGCCCAGAATGATATCGGCGCCACTCTCGCGCACCGCCTCCGGCGTCATGGCCTTGACCGTGGCGGCGGTACCGACGGGCATGAAGGCGGGCGTGCGGATGTCGCCATGGGCCGTGGCCACCTGGCCCGCCCGCGCCGCGCCGTCCCTGGCAAGGATGTCAAACCGAAACCTCATGCTCCCGCCTCCAACAAGCAAGCATCACCGTAGGAATAAAACCGGTAGCCGTTGCCAATAGCATGGGCGTAGGCCGCCTGCATGACCTCGAGCCCGGCGAACGCGGCAACCAGCATGAACAGGGTGGACCGGGGCAGATGGAAATTGGTCAACAGGATATCGACCACGCGGAATTGATAGCCGGGTGTGATGAAAATATCCGTCTCGCCCGAAAACGCGCCCGTGCCCGCGCTCTCCAGCAGCCGCAGGGATGTGGTGCCAACCGCCACCACGCGGCCGCCCTGGGCCTTGGTCTCGCCAATCCGCCGCGCCAGATCCCCGTCAACCTGGCCCCATTCATGGTGCATGACATGATCATCCGTATCGGCGGCGGTGACGGGCAGAAAGGTGCCGGGGCCCACGTGCAGTGTGACTTCCCCATGCTCGATACCCGCATCCCCAAGGCGTGTGAGCAGATCCTCGGTGAAATGTAAGCCGGCCGTGGGCGCGGCGACGGCGCCGTCGTGGCGGGCCAGGATGGTTTGGTAATCAACCGCATCCCGCGCATCGACGGCGCGGTGTTTGCGGATGTAGGGCGGCAGGGGCAAGGTGCCGAACCGGTGCAGCGCCGCCATCAATATGTCATCGGCAAGGGCAAAATCCAGCACCACCTGGCCATCTTGATGAGGGCCCTCCACCGTGGCGGCGAAACCTTCGGACACCAGCAAGATATCGCCCGCGCGCAACCGTCTGGCCGGCTTGGCGAAGGCCCGCCAGCGGCCCTGCCCCAACGGTTGCAGCAAGGTCAGCTCAACCCGGCCCGTGCCCCGCCGCGCGGTCAATTGCAGGGGCAGCACGCGGGTATTGTTGAATATCAGAAAATCGCCCGCCCTCAGTAACCTGGGTAGATCGTGAATAACCTGATCCCTGCGGCCGGAGGGTCCAATATGCAGCAAACGCGCGCTATCTCGCGGCCGGGCCGGGCGCAACGCGATGGCATCGCCCGGCAAATCAAAATCGAATAAATCAACGTCCATGGCGCGGCATTCTAGCAGGCTGCTGGAGCAGTTTTCAATCAAACGGGATCACTTGAACAACCCGAATTATTGCTTCATTTGCCCCATATACAGGCTCCGTGCCCGAACAGATGACGCCGGGCTAGTCCGCGTCGGTGGCCAAGCGCATGGTGATGATCTTGTCCGGGTCCGTCACGGCGCCACTGCCGGCCGCGCCCTTCTTGATTTTGTCCACCGCGTCCATGCCGTCGGTGACCTGGCCCCAGATGGTATACTGTCCATCCAGCCAGGGCGCGGTTTTGAAGACGATGAAGAACTGGCTGTCGGCGCTATTGGGATCGGCCGAACGGGCCATGGACAAGGTCCCGCGCAAATGTTTTTCGTCGGAGAATTCGGCGTCCAAATGTTGCCCCGAACCACCGGTACCGGTGCCCGTGGGATCGCCTGTCTGGGCCATGAAATCCTCGATCACCCGATGAAAGACGAAGCCGTCATAGAATTTCTGCCCCACCAATTCCTTGATGCGGGCCACATGGGTGGGCGCCAGGTCGGGGCGCAATTCAATGGTCACGCGCCCGTCTTTAAGTTCCAGATAGATGGTATTTTCCAAGTCACCCGCTCCTGCTTGCATGGCCGGCAGCGCCAAGGCCATGATGAAACCGAATATAAGTCGTCTTAACAGCATCTTGCCGTCCTTTTAAGATTTGATTTCGCTTCGCCCGACCCGTTCGTAAAGCCGTTTGGCCACCCGCCCGGAAACAAAGGCCGAGATATCTCCGTCCAGTTGGGCGATCTCCTTCACCAAACGCGACGCAATGAACTGATATTCGTGGTTGGCCATGATGAAAATTGTTTCGATCTCCGCGTCCAACAGCCGGTTCATGCCGACCAGTTGATATTCGTACTCGAAATCCGCCACGGCCCGCAGCCCGCGAATAATGAGGCCCGCGCCGTGCTCTTGCGCGCAATGGATGGTTAGGTTGTCAAAGGGACGCACCTCGACCACACAGCCATTCAATTGGCCCTTCATGGCATCCAATTCGCTACGCAGGATCTCGACCCGCTCGTCCAGGGAAAACATGGGGCCTTTATTGAGATTTATCGCAACGCCGATGACCAGACGGTCAACCAGTTTGGCGGCGCGTTGAATTATATCGCTGTGCCCCAAGGTGATGGGATCGAATGTACCCGGATAGAAACCGACACGACCTTCCGACAAAACTGCCTCCTACACTAGAACATGTTCATTTAAAACATGCCCGCATTCTTAAGAATAGAGCAATTGGACCAACCACTTGTGGCGCGCCAAATCCGTCCTGGGCTCACGCTTTCAATTGAAAATTGCTCTAAACCGACAAGACTGGCCGATCATTAACCCCTCACGGCGAGCAAGGAAAGGTGAAAACGACCAATTTCCCGGGTCCGCGCTGAATTATTCGCCATCTCCGTCGCCATCTTCGTCATCATCGCCGTCACCATCTCCCTGTTCCGAAAGCCAGGCGACGGAGACCACCCGTTCATTCGGCTCCACGTCGAATAGGGTGACGCCTTGGGTATTGCGGCCCGCGATCCGGATGTCGTGCACGGGTGTCCGGATCAGGCGGCCGGTATCCGTTACCAGCATGATGTGGTGATCCTCCGCCACCGGGGCGGAAGCGATTACCGGACCATTACGGTCGGAGGCTTCGATATTGATAATACCCTGACCGCCCCGCCCGGTGACCCGGTATTCATAGGCCGAGGTCCGTTTGCCGTAACCGTTTTCGGTAATCGAAAGCACATATTGTTCGGCCGCTTCCATGGCGCCGGCCTGCTCGGGCGGCGTTGGCAAAGGCTCGCCTCCATTGCCGGCCTCTTCGTCTCCTTCCGCCCTGCGGCGGGCGTTGGACCAACGCAGATACCGCTCCCGCGTGTCGCTTTCAAAATCGGCGTGGCGCAGGATCGACATGGCGATCAATTCATCATCGCCGATCAGGCGGATGCCGCGCACGCCGACGCTGTCGCGGCTTTTGAAGACGCGTACATCGATCACGGGGAAGCGGATGCATTTGCCCCGGCGGCCGGAGAGCAGGATATCGTCGTTGGCGTCACAGATCGCGACGCCGACGATGCGGTCGCCGTCGGGCAGTTTCATGGCGATCTTGCCGTTCGCCTGAACCCGTTTGAAATCCGCCAGTTCGTTGCGCCGCACGGAACCCGACGCAGTGGCGAACATGACATAGCGGTCCGCCCATTCCGCCTCGTCCTCTGGCAGGGGCAGAACGGTGTGAATGGTCTCGTCCGCCTCCAGGGGGAATAGATTGACCATGGCCTTGCCGCGGGCCTGAGGTGCTGCCATGGGCAAACGGAAGACCTTCAGCAGATAGACCTTACCCGTGGAGGAGAAGAACAGCATGGGCGTATGGGTATTGGCCACGAACAGTTGTGAGACAAAATCCTCGTCCCGGGTGGCCATGCCCTGGCGTCCCTTGCCGCCCCGGCGCTGCGGCCGGTAGGTTGAGAGCGGCACCCGTTTGACATAGCCCTTGTGCGAGACGGTCACCACCATGTCCTCGCGCTGGATCAGGTCTTCGTCTTCCTGGTCGGCCTGCGCGGCGACGATTTCACTGCGCCTTGGCGTGGCGAAACGTTCCCTCATATCCAGCAATTCGTCGCGGATAATACTTTTCAGGCGGCTCTCGGAGCGCAGGATATCGAGATAGTCGAGAATTTTTTCACCCAATTCCCGCAACTCCGTACCAACCTCGTCACGGCCCAGTGCCGTTAGACGTTGCAGGCGCAGATCCAGAATGGCGCGGGCCTGAATTTCGCTCAGGCGATAGACGCCATCGACCACCCGGCGGCCCGGCTCGTCGATCAACTGGATCATTTCCTCGACCTCCGTCGCCGGCCAGTCCCGTTCCATCAACTGGGCCCGCGCGGTGGCCGGATCGGGGGCGGCACGGATCAGCGCGATAATGGCGTCGATATTGGCCACGGCGATGGCCAGTCCGGCCAGGACATGGGCCCGCTCCCGCGCCTTGCCCAGGAGATACTTGGTACGCCGGGTGACCACGACCTCGCGGGAATCAACGAAGGCGCCAATCATCTGCGCCAGGTTCATCAACTCCGGCCGGCCCCGGTTCAGGGCCAGGCTGTTGACGCCGAAGGAGGTTTGCAACGGCGAAAAGCGGAACAACTGGTTCAGGACCACATCCGCCATGGCGTCACGCTTCAGCTCGATCACCACGCGGATGCCGGTACGGTCGCTCTCGTCGCGCAGGTCGGAGATCCCTTCGATCCGCTTGGCGCGCACCGCTTCGGCGATTTTCTCGATCATGCCGGCCTTGTTCACCTGGTAGGGCACTTCCGTGACGATGATGGCTTCCCGGTCCTTGCGGATGGTTTCCGTATGCGTCTTGCCGCGCATGACGACGGAGCCGCGCCCGGTGCGAAACGCCGAGATGATCCCTGTCCGGCCCAAAATCAACCCGCCGGTGGGAAAATCCGGTCCGTGGACAAATTCCATCAAATCATCGACGGTAATATCCCGGTCATCAAGGTAGGCGCAGCAGCCGTCGATGACCTCGCCCAGGTTATGGGGCGGAATATTAGTCGCCATGCCGACGGCGATGCCGCCGGCGCCATTGGCCAACAGATTGGGGAACATCGCCGGCAAAACCACCGGTTCGGAGGCCGAGCCGTCGTAGTTGTCCTGGAAATCGACGGTATCCTTGTCGATGTCCGCCAACAGCATCTCCGCCGGCTTGTCCATGCGGACCTCGGTGTAACGCATGGCGGCGGCGCGGTCGCCGTCCATGGAACCGAAATTGCCCTGGCCATCCAGTAGTGGCAGCCGCATGGCGAAACGTTGCGCCATGCGCACCATGGCATCGTAAATCGCCTGATCGCCGTGGGGATGATAGCGGCCCATGACATCGCCCACGACGCGGGCCGATTTGCGGTACGGTTTGTCGGAGGTATAGCCCGCCTCGTGCATGGAAAAGAGGATGCGCCGATGCACCGGTTTCAGGCCATCGCGGGCGTCGGGAATGGCCCGGCTGACGATCACGCTCATGGCGTAATCCAGATACGAACGCCGCATCTCCGTCTCGATGGCGATGGGCACTATGCCATCCGAGCGGCCATCGCCGGACGGCGGATCGCCAGGCGGTGGCGCGGGATCGTCGGGCGGTGGCGTCTGGCTATCGTCGGTCAAATTCGTTGGTCCTGAAGGTGCGATTACGCAGCCGCCGCACAAATTAGGGCGATCACGAGATATTGCGGGATAAGATTACGGACTATACCAGGTCTTGCGGTTTTCAGCAATATTTCAGCGCCTGAATTCGCCTCGAAATTGACCATTTACGAGGCGAATTTCCCTATTCATGATGCCCGGTCACCGCCGTCAGGCCATGCAATTATTGCGTCGCCGCCCGCAAGGCTTCGCAAAGCGCTGTAAGCGGCGCCATGCCCCGTTTATTAGCGATGGCCAGAGCCCGTTCACATTCCTGATTTGCGGTTTTATCATCGTTTCGCCGCAGCGCAATCTCTCCTAGAACCCAATGGGCCCAGCCCTGGACGCCAATTTCGGGATCTCCCGAACTATCCTCGAACACCGTGCGGGCCAGGGCTTCCGCCTGATCGAGTTGACCAAGGTCAAGATAGCCCCGCGCCGCCCAGGTAAAGGCGAAGCCATGACGCATGCTTAGGAGCAGGGCGCTATCGCGGATCAAATCGAGCAGCCCTTCGAATTCGTCTTCCCGTCCCGCCCGTCCCAGCGCGTAAATGGCACGTCCCGCAACCCATGGGGCGGCCGCCCTCGCTTCTCGAGTCTCGATCTGCAGAAGCCCGTGTTCAAGGATGGGCAGGGCCTCGTCGATCCGGTCTTGCAGCAAATATGAGTGCGCAATTCCGAAACAGGTCACCGTTATGGAATAGGCATGATCAGCGGCGACCGCCATCTCGTAACAGCGCCGGCCAATTCTGTCGGCACTCTCGAAATCGCCCATTTCGGAGCTTGCAACTGCATAAAACGAGCCGAGAAAGCCGTAAACCAGCCCCCCAAACCGAACTAATGATTCCGATTGGTTTTCGAGCAGGGCGAGGCCTTCCTCCGCGTACTTGACAGCCTCACGGTAGTTACCGATCAAGACGTGGGCGGTTGCCAGCCGATAACAAGCGAGACCTATCAGTTCGGCATCTTCCAAATTCCTTGCCAAGTCATAGGCCCGGCTGGCGAGCGGTATGGCCTGGGCCAAGTTATCGCCTTCGCCCCAGTAATAGCCGCTCTTATAAAGTAGGACTTCGATCAGGTGCCGATCGTCCTTCAATTTCATCGCCAAATTTTCGGCGACATCCATATGGGCGAGAATTGCTTCGGGCTCGCCAAGAACAAACAGGGCATCGCGAATTTCAAAATGCAGACCGATCGCGGTCGCCAGGTGTTCATCGGTCTCGGGCAGCCGGGCAAGGGCATCGGCGGCGGTCTCGAAACTTTCCAGGGCGCTGCGATTGGCGTTCAGGCCAACCGCGCTGATGCCTGCTTCCCGGGCATAGCCATAGGCCTTCTCCCACATCTCGCCGCGCATGCCGTGATAGGCCAGCCGCTCAAGCGCCTCCGTCCGGTTATCGGTTGAAAACGCCTCCATCGCCTCCAGAATGGCCTGATGCAACTCACGCCGGCGGGGATGCAGCATGCCTTCATAGGTGACCTGATGGGTCAGGGCATGTTTGAAGGTATACTCTGGTTCGGGAAAAAGCTGCGTTTCGAACAAAAATTCAGCGGCTTGCAAACTAATCAGAGAGCCGCTTAGATCGCCGCCATCGCCTTCGCTAACCCGATCAAGCAAGGCATGACTGAAATCCTTGCCAATCGCTGCGGCCGTCTGCAACAGCCGTTTCAGATTCGGCTCCAAACGGTCTATACGCGCCGCCAGCACCGTCTGCACCGTCTGCACCGAGGCGGGAACCGAAATCGAACGGACGGGAATGGCCAATGTATAGGCCCCGCGCTCCCCGGCCAGCGCGCCGTCCTCAACAAGGCCCTGGACGCTTTCCTCGATAAAGAAGGGATTGCCCTCAGTCCGCGTCAGGATTGCCGCCCGCAACGGCTCCAACGCCGCGTTATGTCCCAACAGATCCACCAGCAGGGCATCACCGCCTAGCTCTTCCAGCGGTGTCACGCGCAGATGCGTGAAATAACTCTTGCCGAGCCAGGGGTCTTTGTATTCAGGCCGATAGTTGAACAGCAGCAAAATGGGCGCACCGGCGATACCGTCCACCAGCAATTCCAGAAACGCCTGGGTTTCCGAATCGATCCAATGCAAGTCCTCGAATACGACGACCAGGGGTTGGATACGGGCCTCGTGCAACAACAACGAGCGGCAGGCATCAAGGGTACGGCGGCGCCTTTGCACCGGATCAAGGGCCTGCCATTCATTGTCATCGTGCGCCACGCCGAACAGGGCCAGGATCGGCGTGGCAATGGCGCGTAATTCCTCGTCCAAGGCCATCAGTTTACCAATCACCCGCTCGTTGATCGCGCGTTCATCGGCGGTGCGTGTCAGGCCGAAATAATGCCTCAACAGCTCGACCAGGGGGTGAAATGCAGCCGCGCGCATGTGCGAGACCGAACCGCTTTCCAATACCAAAATGTCGTTTAGCACAGGCAATTGCAGAAACTCGTAATAGAGGCGCGATTTGCCAATACCGGCCTCGCCCACGACAGAAACGGCTTGACCGGCGCCCGTCTTGGCCCGTTCCAGAGCCTCCATCAGAGAGGTCATTTCACTGTCACGGCCGACAAACAGGCTAAGGCCTCGGCGCAGGTTGGCCTGAAAGCGGGACCTAACCTCTACGGCGCCCGTCAACTCAAAAACATCAATGGGCGCGGAAACACCTTTGATGGGAATTGGCCCCAGGGGCGTGACCTCTACAAAGCCCTCGGCCAGACGATGGGAGACTTCCGTGATCCGGGTCGTGCCGGGGACTGCCATCTGTTCCATGCGCGCGGCCAGGTGCACGGTGGGGCCGATTGCGTCATAGTCCATGGTCAAGTCGTTGTGGATCGCGCGGACGATGACATCGCCGGAATTGATGCCGATACGCACCTGAACCTCAACCCCGAACTGGTGCCGGGCCTTTTCCGCAATGGCACGCATGTCCGCATGGATGGCCAGGGCGGCGAAACAGGCACGCATGGCGTGGTCTTCGTGCGCCAGCGGCGCACCGAAGATGGCCATGATCCCGTCGCCCAGCACCTTGTTGACAGTGCCTTCGAAGCGGTGCACCGCCGCCATCATGCCTTCGACCGCCAGGCGCAAAAGACGATCGGCATCCTCGGCGTCCATCAATTCGATAAACTCGGTCGAACCTTTCAGATCCGCGAACAGGATCGTGACCTGCTTGCGCTCGCCCTCAATCGCCGCCTTGCCGCGCAATGCCCGTTCAGTGAGATGTGCGGGGGCAAAAGGCGCGGCGGCCGCATCCGATGAAGTGGCCGGCGCTGGTGTTTCAGCGGTCAGCCCGCGAATGGCCCGCATGATGTGTTTGCGATGACCCAGCGGGATGCCGAGATCCTTCAGATCATCTTCCGATATCTCCGGCAGGATCTCGAAATCGATCTTATTTTCATCGAACAGGGAATTGTATTCGCCAAGCCCAAACCCCTCCAACCACTCCAATATGTCGGACATTCTCCCCCTCACCCAACAAAGTTTATATCGCAAACTGGACTTAATGATCTCGACGGTAGCATAACCGGCATTGGACCGCTATTCAGCCACAAATCGTTGCGGAATCAGCTCCGCGCCTGGCCCACTGCCGACCCCTTACCGTCGACAAGGGGCGAAGGGCGGGCCTCGCCAGACCGTTCGCGCAGCAGGATGGCGGGCATCATGGCGAAGAAAAACACCAGGCCCAAGAACAGAAAGACATCCCTGAAGGCCAGCATGGAAGCTTGAGCGTAGAGGCTGGTGCTCAACAATTGCAGGGCGGCGATGGGATGCATGTCGAGGGGCCAGCCCAATTGCGTCAACAAGCCCGAAAGGCGATACATCAGGTCCTGGGTTAAAATATTGTCCGGCGTTTGGAGCCCGGCCAGGGCTTGGGAAAAGACGGCCGTGCGATGTTCCAGCGCCACGGCGATCAGATTGACGCCCATGGCGCCGCCCAGTTGGCGCATGAAATTGACGGCGCCCGAGCCCTGGCTCAACAGATGGTTCGGCAGGCTTTGCAGGGAGGTGACGTTGATGGTGGGAATGACGAAGGCCATGCCGATCCGGCCCAACACCAGCCAGAATGCGAAAGTCCAGAACGGCGTATCCGTGTGCGCGCCCGTCATCAACATGGCCGAGGCGGCAAAAGCGCCCAGCCCGCCCATGATCAGCCAATAGCGCGGCAGGCGGTCGGCCAGGCGGCCGCCGACGGGCATCAACAACATCATGGCCAGACCGGCCGGCACCATCAGCAAGCCGGAGCGCGTCGGCGAATAGCCTTGCACGGTCTGGACAAACAGGGGGATCAGATACGTGGTGCCGTACAGGCCCGCGCCCAGCGCCATGCGCACCACGGCGGCGGCGGCGAATTGGCGGTTCAGGAACAGGCGCAGTTGCAGGATCGGTTCCGGGGTATGCCATTCCCACCACAAAAAGGCGAAGAAGGCTGTCGTGAAGATGGAAAAATAGACCGCGACAATGGGCGCATGCCAGCCCTCGCGCTGGCCCGAGGACAGACCCACCAGCATGGAGCAGACGAACACCACCAACAGTGCCAGACCGGTCCAGTCAAAGGGCGGTTTGGGGTCATTGCCGGTGCGCCACGGCATGAACAACCAGGCCAGCATGCTCCCCACCACCGCCACCGGGACGGAGGCGAAGAACACATAATGCCAATTGAAGGCGTCCAACAGAATGCCGCCAAAGGTCGGCCCCATGGTCGGGGCCACGACCACGCCCAAACCGAACAAACCCATGGCCCTGCCCCGTTGATGGATGGGAAAAATCTGATACATCAGGACCATGGACAAGGGCTGCACCAGGCCCGCGCCCAGGCCCTGGGAGACGCGGGCGGCGATCATCACGTCGATATTATTGCTGAGCCCGCCCACAATGGCGCCGGCGGCAAAGATCGCCATGGCGCACAGGTAGGTGGTGCGCATGCCGAATGAGCGGACGAACCAGTCGTTCAACAGCATGGTCACGGTCATGGAGGCGATATAGCCCGTGGCCAGCCAATGAACCGTATCCTGGCCGACCCCGAAAGCACCCATGATCACGGGGATGGCGACATTGATCATGGTGGCGTTCAACAGCATCGAAACGATGCCCAAAATGACCGTGACGGTCACGAACAACCGGTATTTCGGTCCGTAGCGTTCAAAGAGGACCTTGATCGCGGCTTCCTGCATAACCCTTTACCCGGGCCGCGGGCGCAGAACGGGGCGGGCGCGGCGTTTGGGGGGTGGGTCGCGCAGCAGTAACGCCGGGATAACGGTGAAGAAATAGACCAATGCCATGAGCAGGAAGACGTCACTGTAAGCCATCATGGCAGCCTGGGAATAGATACTGCGCCCCATCAGATAAAGCGCGCCAGCCGGCACCATTTCAAACGGCCAGCCCAATTGGGCGAGCATACGGCCAAGTTCCGTCATGAAATGCATGGTGGCGGCGTTATCCGGCGTTTGCGAGCCGGCGAAGGCATCGGAAAAGAACGCCGTGCGCCGGTCCAAGGTCAAAGCCATCATGTTGACGCCGATCGCCCCGCCAATATTCCGCGAGAAATTCAAGGCGCCGGAACCCTGGCTCAAAAGTTCCGGTTTGAGGGTCGAAACAGCCGCGACGGTCAATGAGGGCATCATCGAGGCCAGACCAACCCGTCCCAGCATGATCCATAGGGCGAAGACCCAGAACGGCGTATCCGTATGGGCCTGCATCATCAATAACGAGGATATTCCAAATACCACCAGGCCGAAAATAATCATCTGATAGCCGGGCAACTTGTCGGTTAGCCGGCCGGCAATGGGGAAGATCGCCATCATCAGCACACCGCCGGGGATCATCAGCAAGCCGGACCGCGTGGGGCTGTAGCTTTGGACGGTCTGCACGAACAGTGGGATGACATATGTGGAACCGTACAGACCCAGACTTAGAACCATCCCCACCGCCGCGGCGGCGGCGAATTTCCGGTTAAAGAAGACCCGCAATTGCAGCAGCGGCGTTTCGGTCAGCAATTCCCAGTACACAAATGCCACGCCGGCAATGGCCCCAACCGAAATATAGATCGAGATGATGGGCGTACCCCAGCCTTCGCGCTGGCCGTTGGACAGCCCGGTTAGGGTGGAGCCGATGCAAAGCGTGACGAGGATCAATCCGGTCCAGTCAAAGACCGGCAATGCCCCCTTGCGGGTGCTGCCCGGCATGAAAACCGTCGCCAGCAAAATGCCGATCGCCGCCACCGGCACGGCGGCAAAAAAGACGTAATGCCAATTGAAGCCGTCCAATAGCAAACCGCCCAAGGTCGGGCCCAGGGCCGGGGCAACGATAATGCCAACCCCGAACAGGCCCATGGCCCGGCCCCGCTGATCGGCGGGAAAGACCTGAAACATCAGAACCATGGTCAGCGGCTGCACCACGCCGGCCCCGCAGCCCTGCAGGATGCGCGAGATGATCATGATATCGATTGTTGGGCTGAGCCCGCCCATGATGGCGCCAAAGATAAACACCGACATGGCGCCCACATAGGTCGCCCGCATGCCGAAGGAACGGACGAACCAGTCGTTCAGCAACATGGACACGGTCATGGCGGCGATAAAACCGGTGGCGAGCCAATGCACGGTGTCCTGACCCACGCCGAAGGCCCCCATGATCACCGGAATGGCCACATTCGTCATGGTCCCCGTCAGCACCATGGATAAGGTGCCCAGCATGGCGGTGAAGGAAACGAAATAGCGGTAACGCGGACCAAACCGCGCGAACATCGCCTCTATTGCCGGGTTTGACATATCCTAGCCAGGCCGCGCCGCCAGGGCGGGGCGGGATTTGCTTTTCGGCTGCCGGTCCCGCATCAACAACGCGGGTATGATGGCCGCGAAAAAAAACAAGGCGACAATGAGAAAAAGATCCTTGAAGGCCATCATGTTGGCTTGCAAATAGACGCTGCGGCCAACCAGGTACAAGATGCCCGACCGCATGGTCTCGAACGACCAGCCCAATTGGCTCAATAAATAGCCGAATTGCGATATGAGATGCTGGGTCGCGTTATTGTCGGGTGTTTGCAGTCCGGCAAAGGCATCGGAAAAAAACGCCGTCCGCTGTTCCAACATCACGGCGATGAAATTGATCCCCACCGCGCCGCCCAGGTTTCGCATAAAGTTGAGGGCGCCCGCGCCCTGGCTCAACATTTCCGGTTTCAGGGTGGAGACGGCGGTGACCATCAGGGTGGGCATCATGGCGGCCTGACCAATGCGGCCAATCATCAGCCATGAGGCAAAAACCCAAAACGAAGTGTCCGTACTGGCCTGCATCATCAATAATGACGAGCAGGCATAGACCACCAGGCCAAACAGGGTCATCTGGTAACCGGGCACCTTGTCCGCCAGCCGCCCGGCGATGGGCAGCGCCAGGATCATTAATATACCGCCAGGGATCATCAACATACCGGCCCGGGTCGGGCTATAGCCCTGTATGGTCTGCACGAACAGCGGCACCAAATAGGACGATCCGTAAAACCCGAGGCTCAGCACCAGGCCGACGATGATCGAGGCGGTGAATTTACGGTTGGCGAAAACCCTGACCTGCAGGAGGGGGCTCTCGGTCATCAGCTCCCATACGATAAAGGCGCCGCCCGAAACCAGGCCAACGGAAAACAGCACCGAGATAATCGGTGAGCCCCAGCCTTCCCGCTGACCGGACGACAGCCCGGTCAACGAGCAGGCAATGCACAAACTGACCAGGACCAGGCCCGTCCAGTCGAAGGGCGGAAATTGTCGAAGCCGTTCACCGCCTGGCATGAATATCGTGGCCAAACCTATGCCAAAGACCGGTATCACCGTCGACATGAAAAACACATATTGCCAATTGAAGGCATCCAACAGGACGCCGCCAAAGGCCGGGCCCACGGCGGGCGCGACCATGATCCCCACGCTCATCAAGGCCATGGCGCGGCCGCGCCATTCCACGGGAAAGACCTGTAGCACCAAGACCATTGTCAGTGGCTGCACGACCCCGGCGCCCAAACCCTGCAGGATACGGGAGAAGATGACCAGATCGATAGTGCTGGAAAGCCCGCCCATGATACCGCCGAATATGAAGACGGACATGGCGCAGATATAGGTCGCCTTCATGCCGAAGGCACGGACGCACCAATCATTCAACAGCATGGAGACCGTCATGGCGGCGATGAAGCCGGTGGAGATCCAATGCACCTTGTCCTGGCCCACGCCGAAGGTGCCCATGATCACGGGTATGGCCACATTGGTCATGGTCGCGGTCAACGCCATGGCCATGGTGCCCAACATGGCGGTGAAGGTTACGTAGAAGCGATAGCGCGGTCCGAACCGCGCGAACATTTCCTCAATCGCGGGTGATTGCAATCTCGACCTCGACCATCATGCCGGGACGCAGCAGCCCGTCTGTCTGCGGCACGGCGATCTTCACGGGCAGGCGCTGGGTAATCTTGGTAAAACTCCCCGAAGGATTGGGAGAGGGCAGCAGGGCGAATTGATTGGTCGCCGCATTGCCGATCCGCACCACTTCACCGACGATTTCCAGGTCCGGGTAGGCATCAACGGAAATCTGTGCCTTGGCGCCAAGTCTGACGTTGCGGATGTCGGTTTCCTTGACGTTCGCCTCGACCCAGATCACGCCCGAATCATGCATCAACAACAGGCGCTGTCCCCGCGCCACATATTCCCCGGGTTCGATAAAGGTGCGGTCGATGGTGCCCTCGCTGGGCGCCTTGATGGTACGGTCGGAAAGGTCCAATTTCTGGCGTTCCCGCTGGGTCGTCAAGCGCTCCTCATCAAAACTTAAACCGGCAATTCTGCCCCGCAAGACATCCATGCGTTGACGTTCCGCCTGGGCCTCCATGACGGCGGCATTGGCCTGCGCCACATCCGCCTGCGCCTTCAGAACCTCTTGCCCCGCCATGCGGTAGGCCGTGCGCAGGGATTCCCAACGCTGGCGCGAAATCACCTTCTTCAACAGTAAGGACTCTCCCCGCTCGAAATCATTCTTGATCTGCTCCATCTCCGTATCCATGCCGGTCTTTGCCGCCTGGACCGCGGTCAGGGCGGCGCGGCTAGCCTCCAACCGGCCACGGGTTTGCTGATCGATCATGCGGATTTCCGCCTCGATCTGCTGGCGCTCCGCTTGCAGGGATTTGCGCTGGGCATCGATCTCGCGCAGGCGCAGTGCAGTGTCCCGGCTGTCGATCATGACGAGGGGATCGCGAACCGCGACCTTATTCCCCTCCGATGCCGGTACTTTCGTTACCCAACCATCGATACGGGAGGAAATCATGATCATGTCGGCCTTGATGCGGGCATCGTAGACAACCACGTTGGT
>JAPYPT010000414.1 GCA_029937535.1 Alphaproteobacteria bacterium | reverse complement strand
TGCAGGCGCTGCCGCTGTTGGTGCTGGCGCTTGTGATGGCGGCCTCGTTGGGGCCGTCGCTGGAGAATACGGTCCTGGCCATTTCCATTCCCTTGATACCGAACGTCGCCCGGGTGGTGCGATCCTCCACCTTGTCATTGCGCGAGATGCCGTTTGTCGAGGCGGCGCGGGCGGCGGGGATGAGCGAAATGCGCGTGGCCGTGCGCCATGTCCTGCCCAATATTCTGGCGCCGTTGATCGTCCTGTTCACGGCCCAGCTTGGCGCCGCCATTCTGGTCGAGGCCTCGCTCTCCGTCCTTGGCCTCGGCGTGCCGGAGCCGCATCCCTCCTGGGGCCGCATGCTGTCGGAATCAGCCGCTGAATATGTCCGTGTCGCGCCCTGGCTGGTGATCTTCCCCGGCCTGGCAATCTCTTTGGCGGTGTTTGGCGCCAACCTGTTTGGCGATGCCCTGCGCGACATCCTTGACCCAAGACAGCGTAGTTAGGCGGTAGCAGCATGACAGATCTGGCGAATAGCGATCCAGGCCCTTCCGCGCGGGCTGTCCCCCAAAGTGATGAATTGGCTTTGGAAGTGGAAGGATTGCAGACCTACTTCTTTACCCGTCAGGGCACGGTCAAGGCGGTGGACGGCGTCTCGTTCAATCTGCGCAAGGGCGAGACCTTGGGTATTGTCGGCGAATCCGGTTGCGGTAAAAGCATCACGGCCCTTTCCGTCATGCGCTTGGTGCCAGAGCCCCCCGGCCGCATTATCGGTGGCTCGGTGAAGCTGGATGGTACGGATCTTCTGGCCTTGAGCGAAGCCGAGATGCGGAAGATCCGCGGCAACGATATCTCGATGATTTTTCAGGAACCGATGACCTCGCTTAATCCGGTTCTGACCATCGGCTTTCAAATCGCCGAAGCCCTGATCCTGCATCAGGATTATTCCAAGGCCAGGGCCCTGGAACGGGCGGTGGAGATGCTGGACCTGGTCAAGATCCCGGAGCCGGCACAGCGCGCCAAGGAATATCCGCATCAGCTGTCGGGCGGTATGCGGCAACGGGCGATGATTGCCATGGCCTTGGCCTGCAACCCGAAAGTCCTGATCGCGGATGAGCCGACCACGGCCCTGGATGTCACCATTCAGGCGCAGATCCTGGACCTGATCGTGCAGTTGCAAGAGGAACTTGGCACGGCGGTGATCCTGATTACCCATGATCTGGGCGTTATCGCGGAAACCGCGCGCCGCGTCGTTGTCATGTACGCCGGGCGCAAGGTGGAAGAGGCGGATGTGGAACCGCTGTTCGCCGAGCCCATGCATCCCTATACCCACGGCCTTATGGCCTCGGTACCGCAGCTTGAGATTATGGCCGGTGTGGAACAGGGCAGCGGCGATCATCTGGCCGAGCGGTTGGAGGAGATCCCCGGCATCGTGCCGCCGCTGAACGACCTGCCGCCCGGTTGCGCCTTCGCACCGCGCTGTAAACACGCCGATGATAAATGCCATGCGGAATATCCGCCCTACGAAGAAAAACGGCCCGGACATTGGGCCGCCTGTTGGCATTCTGACAGCTTGTATGGAGGTCAGAATGACTGACACATCTCAAACTGGCGCAACCCAAGACACGCCGCCGCTGCTCGAAGTCACTGACCTGAAGAAACACTTCCCTCTCGCCAAAGGGTTGTTTTCGCGCGATCAGTCAAAGGTTTATGCCGTTGACGGCGTCAGCTTTCACATCAACCAGGGCGAAACCCTGGGCCTGGTCGGGGAAAGCGGCTGCGGCAAGTCGACCGTTGGCCGTACCGTTTTACGTCTGTTGGATCCGACAGATGGCACGATCAAGCTAAATGGCCGTGACATCACGCATTTGAGCAAGACAGAAATGCGCCCGGTTCGCCGCGAGATGCAGATTATCTTTCAGGATCCCTATTCCTCATTGAACCCGCGCATGACGGCAGGCGGTATTGTCGAGGAAATGTTGCGCGTTCACAACATCGGCACCCCGGCCGAACGCAAGGAGCAGGTAGCGGAGCTGTTCGAGCGCGTGGGCCTGCGCAAGGCGCAACTGGAAAGCTACCCCCACGAATTTTCCGGCGGTCAGCGTCAACGCATTGGCATCGCCCGGGCCCTGGCCTTGAACCCGCAGGTGATCATCGGTGACGAGCCGGTCTCGGCCCTTGATGTCTCGATCCAGGCCCAGGTTATTAACCTGTTGATGGATCTGCAGGCGGAGTTGAACCTGTCGTACCTGTTCATCGCCCATGATCTGGCCGTGGTCGAACACATCAGCCATCGCATCGCGGTGATGTATCTGGGCAAAATCGTCGAATACACCGACAAGAAATCCCTGTTTACCAACCCGCAGCACCCCTATACCGAGGCGTTGTTGTCGGCGGTACCCATCCCCGACCCGACCATCAGACGCAAGAAGACCATTCTGCAAGGTGATGTTCCCAGCCCGATCAAACCGCCGCCGGGCTGTCATTTCCATACCCGCTGTCCCTATGCCGAGGCACGCTGCACGGCCGAAGTGCCGGAACTGAAGGAATACAGCCCCGGTCATTTGGTGTCCTGTCACCTGCGATGAATTGAAGTAACAAATTGGGAAATTACTGCATGATCAGTGGCATGGCGCGACCCAGGCAGCCTGTCTGCCGTCCAATTTCACTGACCGATTTCAACGCCGTAAGGTCGCTTTGGGTCACAAGCAGCCCGTTAGAGTTTGCTAATAATACGGCCGCTGCTGGGGGCACAGCCGACATGCCAAATCAGTTTTTCGGCATCAAATAATTGATCGTTGCGCTGCGTCTCATGTCTTGTCAGGTTCCGGTCGACAGAGCGATCGTTGGCGTTACCGTCGAAACATCAGCAACGATGGAGACGGCCAATGACAATTCTGGAAAAGCTCAATTTCAGCGACAAGACCCGTGCTGCCATGCTCACCTCGCCCGAAGTCAAGCTACGTGGCAAGATGCTCGAAGCGATCGACCTTCAGATCGAGGCCGCGAAGGCGATGCTCCAGGGCGAGACCTATGTCCGCAGGGCCATGCGTTGACGCAGCTCTATATCGATCTATCAAAACGTATCAGCGGCGACGAACCC
>JAPYPT010000089.1 GCA_029937535.1 Alphaproteobacteria bacterium | reverse complement strand
GCATTGGCATAAGAGGGGTTCGATTGGTATTGCGCGGCGATTTCCCGCGCCAGAACCTTGGCGCCGGCAATATCGTCGGTGACGCAGATCCGTACCAGCGCCATGACGCGCACGCCGCTTGTGCGGCCGGCCCGCTCGGCACCGGCTTGGAGGTGCGGCAGGATGTAGGATGATATGGTCCGTGGGCCGCATTGCCCCAGCGTCGTGCCCGCCAGCCTGCCGCCGGCAAACCGCAACATCCGCGGGCCGAGCGCGGCCAGCAGAATGGGCGTCGGTCCCGCCTCGATCCCGAGCTCGGCGTGGGCGGAGATCTGTTCGCCATCCGTATCCGCCGCCTCGCCCGCCAGCAACGGCTCCAACGCATCTATGAACTCAGCTACGTAGGAGAATGGCTTGTCCCACGAAAGGCCGAGCACGTCCTCGGCATGGCGCTTGGAGGCGGCCCCAACGCCAAGGGTGAACCGCCCACCCAAGGCATTCTGAGCTGTCCGTGCCAGTTGGGCAAGCCCGACCGGATGGCGGCCATACAACGGTACAACCGACGTGCCAACTTCGCCGATGCCGGGAAAATCGCCGCCAATGCAGGCTAGCGCCACAATAGGATCGACAGCCATGGCATGGGAAATCCAGAAGCTGTCGAAGCTCGCTTCCTCGGCAAATCGGGCGGCGTCGCGCACTTCATCCATGGACGCCAGCGTCGTGCCGCCGGCTAGTCCCCAGCGAATACCAAAGCGATCATTCGTCATAATTCAAAGCCTTTAGCCGAAAGTATTTTGGAGCGGGTGACACGGCTGCCCGCTCCGAATTCATCAAGTATAACTTTGTTGGCTCTCAATGTCCCAAAAGTACAGCCTCCCGGACATGTTTTGGGTGCGGCCACGAGTTCGCGGACTGGGACATTTCCAAAGTAGTCTGAAAGACAGAGGTCAGGACTTGAAATGTCCGTCAGACTCATTCGGAGAGACCGAAAATCGGGGACGTAACCGCTATTCTTGCGCTTGATTGAAAAACCTGGCTACCACGTCAACATGGCTGGGTCTTGAATTTCCTGCTGGCACCAGCTTGGGTGATATTCCATGAACGGTATATTCTCTTGACATACTATTCTCTCAAAGGCATATAGAGCCATGGATTGGAATGTCGTCCTGGGAAAAGAGTTCGACGCCGAATTTGATGGCTTGTCGCCTGACGTGCAGGACAAGCTTATTGCGATGATGGGCGTGTTGAAGGTATTCGGGCCGGAGCTGTCGCGGCCATAGGTTGATACCCTCAAGGGTTCCAGGCACGCCAATATGAAAGAGTTGCGCTTTGACGCCGATAACGGTGTCTGGCGCGCCGCCTTTGCCTTTGATCCCCGGCGCAGGGCCATCATCCTTGTTTGCGGCGACAAACAGGGCAGGAACGAAAAGGCCTTTTACAGGAAGCTGATCAGGACCGCCGATCAACGCTTCGATGGGCATCTGGCGGCGCTGAAGGGAATACCAAATGAGAACCGTTGATGACTTGATGAAGGCCTTACCGGCAAAGCGGCGAAAGGCCGTGGAGAAAATGACCTCGGATCTGGTGGCGGAGGAATTGACCCTGCGCGCCCTGCGCCAGGCCCATCAACTGACCCAGGAGGAGGTCGCGGGCATACTTGGCATCAAGCAGAACGCGGTGTCGAAGCTAGAGAAGCGTAGCGATCTGCTGCTCTCCACATTGAGCAGCTATGTCGCGGCCCTGGGCGGCCGGCTGAACTTGGTGGCCGAATTTCCCGACCGGCCACCCGTGGCGCTGAAAGGGTTGGGGGATATTACGAAGCGGTGAGGACGCGGGCGTTATAACGGTGGATGAGCCTGTCCGGATAGACCGAAAATCGGGGACGTAATCCGCTCTTTCGCCCCTTTTAAGGGGGCGAAAAGCGGTTACGTCCCCGCTATTCTTGCGCTGGTTACCAGGCCACGTGTTTTTGGGCTTCGGCGCGGCCGACGACCATGTGGTGGACTTCGTCGGGGCCGTCGGCCAGACGCAGGACGCGTTGGTGGATATACATGGTGGGCAGGGGCGTCCATTGGGAAACGCCGGTGGCGCCGTGCATCTGGATGGCCTGGTCGATGATCTGGCAGACCTTTTCGGGCACCATGGCCTTAACGGCGGAGACATAGACCCGGGCCTCATGGTTGCCCAGGACATCCATGGCCTTGGCGGCTTGCAGGACCATCAGGCGGCAGGCATCGATCTCGATGCGCGCGCGGGCGATCACCTCGACGTTTTTGCCCAGCCTGAGGATCGGGCGGCCGAAGGCTTCGCGGCTGCCGGCGCGCTTGACCATCATTTCCAAGGCCACTTCCGCCTGGCCGATGGAGCGCATGCAATGATGGATGCGGCCCGGGCCCAGGCGGACCTGGGAGATCTCGAAGCCCCGGCCCTCGCCGAGCAGCATGTTCTCCTCCGGCACCCGGACGTTGTCGAAGATGATACGCATATGGCCGTGCGGGGCGCTGTCCTCGCCGAAAAACTGCATGGGCTCGACGATATCCACGCCGGGGGTGTCGATCGGCACCAGAATCTGTGATTGCTGGCGCGACGGCGGCCCATCGGGCGAGGTTTTGGTCATGACGATCATGATCTTGCAGCGCGGATCGCCGGCGCCGGAAATATAGAATTTTTCGCCGTTGATGACCCATTCGCCGTCCACCAGTTCCGCCTTGGTGGCGACATTCTTGGCATCGGACGAGGCCACCGCCGGCTCGGTCATGGCATAGGCCGAGCGGATCTCGCCATTCAGTAGGGGGGTTAGCCATTTGTCTTTTTGTTCCGGCGTGCCGACGCGCTCCAAAACCTCCATATTGCCCGTATCGGGGGCCGAGCAGTTCAGGCTTTCGGGCGCCAGGGGGCTCTTGCCCAGTTCGGCGGCGATATAGGCATAGTCCAGATTGGAGAGACCCTCGCCGGTTTCCGCATCGGGCAGAAAGAAATTCCACAACCCCGATTCCTTGGCCTTGGTCTTGGCGCCATCGAGCAGTTCCATCTGCCGGGGATGCCAGGCCCAGCGGTCCGCCTTGCCCTTGTTGAGCTCGAAAAACTCCTCCGTGATGGGGTCCACGTTCTCCGCGATATGCTTCTTCACCGCATACAACAGCGGCTGGGCCTGTTCCGACATGGCCAGATTGAAAAGGTCCTTATCCTGTTCCGACATGCTCAAGTCTCCTCCTATTTGTGTTTACTGATTGGTTTCAGATTTCGCTAATGTTCAATTCGGACCGAACTATCCGTCCCTAGTCGATCAGCGCCTGATAGGTGGCGACGCGCAGTTCGGAGCGCAGGGGGTAGAAGGATGACGGGGTCAACTGCGTCATTAGGACCACGAACAGATCCTCCTCCGGGTCGATCCAGAAGGCGGTGGAGGCGGCCCCGCCCCAGAAATATTCGCCACTGGAACGGATCAGCTGCGTCGTCGGCGCATCGATCACCACGGCCATGCCGAGACCGTAGCCGATCCCCTCCGCGCTGGATTCGCTCCACACGGGCTGTCCCATGGCGGCCATGTCGTTATTGTTGGGCAAATGGTTGACGGCCATGAAATCGACTGTCTTGCGGCCCAGGATGCGGGTGCCGTCCAGCTCGCCCTTTTGCAACAGCATCTGGCAGAACCGGCCATAATCGCCAATGGTGCCGGTCAGCCCGCCGCCGCCCGAAAAGGTATCGGGGATTTGCAGATAGTGGCTATCGGACGGCGCGTCCTGCAGTTTCAGGCCGATGCCTTCGGACTTGCGGATGCCCGCGTTCTGGGAGCCGATGCCGCCCAGACCGCCCCCCGTGGTGGGCTCGTAACAGGCGGCGAAACGGTCCACATTGCCGTCGGCGACATTGAATGCGGTATCCGTCATGCCCAGGGGCTGGAAGATGCGTTCGGCGAAAAACCGGTCCAATGCCTGGCCCGACCAAACCTCGACCAGGCGGCCCAGCACATCGATGGAAACGGAATAGCCCCAGCCGCTGCCCGGCTGCCGCACCAGGGGCGCCGCGGCCAGACGGGTGGTGACGGCGGCCAGATCGGCGCCGCCCACTTTCTGCCGGCCGGGATTGAAGGAGATTTTGTGCTCCCGGTAATAAGCCTCGACCGGGCCCGCTTCCATGAATTCGTAGGAGAAGCCGGCGGTATGGGTCATCAGGTGCCGCACGGTGATGTAACCTTCCGCGGGCACCGTGTTCAGGGCGTCCGGATTGCCGTCCCAGACTTCCATCTCGGTGAATTCGGGCAGGAACTTGGCGATGGGATCATCAAGCTGGAACCGGCCCTCTTCATAACAGATCATCGCCGCCACCGCCGTGATCGGCTTGGACATGGAATAAATGCGGAAGATTGTGTCCGCCGCCATCGCCTTGCCGGCTTCCCGGTCCATCTGCCCGGTGGTGTTGAAATAGGCGCACTGGCCGTGCCGGTGGATCATCGTGGACAGACCCGCCAGACGGTTCGAGCTGACTTGCGCCTCCATCCACGTTGTGACCTGTTCCAGGCGACTGGCTGACAGTCCGACGGATTCCGGTGCCACGATATGCATAATCATTTACTCCTCGGATGGTACGGCTTCTTTACGGCGGCAGCCCCGGCATTGAGGTTTTCGGGCCACGCAATCGGGCCTTACATAGCCTGAATGGAAAAAACCTGTCCAGCGGGCGATTTTGCTGGGCTGGGCAAGAAGGGTGGGGACCGGGGCGACGGGCCCCTGACGGCAAAGCTCTCAAGGACGGACCCGGGTGCCAATTGCGGAAGCAGTTTTGGGTCCCAACTCCGAAATTCCAGGGCGGGGCCGGTGCGTTTTCACTTGCGGCAATGGTCGAATTAGTCGTAATAACTAATTGGAATTGGGTAATAATGCCTAGTTTACTGATTCCTTAACTTATGTTCGTTAGAATTTTTCTGTTCGCTGCCTCAATGCTGCCCACATTGAAACTTATTTGATGTGCCGTGGCGTCATCCGCGCCGCGGCGGCGGCATGGCTGGGTTTGTTGCGCTGGAGGGGCGGGCGGGCGCACACGGGCGGAAGGAATCGCTGTATGAATTGTGATCATATGTTTTATGACATGGGTCCTTGGTACCGGGGGCAAGACTAGGTGTTTTCAAAGTTATTCGGTTTGCTGTCAGCGGATATGGCCATTGATCTGGGCACGGCCAACACACTGGTCTACGTCAAAGGCCGGGGCATTGTCTTGAACGAGCCGTCCGTGGTCGCCATCACCACCCGCAAGGGCAAAAAGATGGTTCAGGCGGTCGGTGACGAGGCGAAGATGATGCTGGGCCGGACGCCCGGCAATATCGAAGCCATCCGCCCCCTGCGCGACGGCGTCATCGCCGATTTCGAGGTGGCGGAGGAAATGATCAAGCATTTCATCCGCAAGGTTCACAACCGCCGCAGTTTCGCCTCGCCCCAGGTTATCGTCTGCGTGCCGTCCGGCTCGACGGCGGTGGAGCGCCGGGCCATTCAGGAATCAGCGGAAAGCGCCGGCGCCCGCCGGGTCTATCTGGTGGAGGAACCCATGGCCGCCGCCATTGGCGCCGGTCTGCCGGTGACCGAACCCACCGGTTCCATGGTGGTCGATATCGGCGGCGGCACGACGGAGGTTGCGGTGCTGTCCCTGGGCGGCATCGTCTATTCCCGCTCGGTCCGGGTCGGCGGCGACAAGATGGACGAGGCGATCATCGGCTATATCCGCCGCACCCACAATCTGCTGGTTGGCGAGGCCACGGCGGAACGGGTGAAAAAGGAAATCGGCTCCGCCTGCGCGCCGGAAAACGGCGAAGGCGTGGAGATGACCATCAAGGGCCGGGACCTGATGAACGGCGTCCCGAAGGAAATCATCATCAGCCAACGGCAGATCGCCGAAAGCATGGCCGAACCGGTCGGCGCCATTGTCGAGGCGGTGAAAGTCGCCTTGGAGCATACCGCCCCCGAACTGGCCGCCGATATCGTCGACAAGGGCATCGTCCTGACGGGTGGCGGCGCCTTGCTGGGCAATCTGGATTTCGTGCTGCGTCATTCAACGGGGCTTCCGGTATCGATTGCCGATGAGCCGTTGTCGTGCGTGGCCTTGGGCACGGGCCGGGTGCTTGAGGATATGAAGAAATTCAAGGATAGAGAGATTTTTGATACCACTTACTAGAGCGATTCCCATCCAATGTGAATCGCGAAGCGATTCTAAGTGATTGGAAAAATTGCTCTAATCTTAAAGTTCGGAGCATTTCCTACTCGGAAATGCTCTAGGTGAGGGAGCCTCCAGGCGCGATCCTAGATATCGGCATGGGGCGCTATACGGGCAGGGCAGGCAGTGGCGAAAGGGCCAAGATTAACGACGTTGTCAAAGGTTGCCGCGCCGGCGCGGGGGGTGGCGCAGCGTTTTGGCCTGCTGTTGTTGATGACCGCCGCCGTGGCCCTGCTGGTTTTGGGGAAAACCCACGGCGATGCCGTCCGCCATCTGCGTGTCATGGCGGTCGAGGCGGTCGCGCCTTTGTTGGAAGTGTTGAGCGCCCCGGTTAGTTCCGCCCGGCATGCGATCTCCGAGATCGAGAATTTTTGGTATACCAACCGCGACAATCAGGCGCTGCGCACTCAGGTTGAGCTGCTGGCCAAATGGCAGACCATCGCCCGCAATCTGGAGCGGGAAAACGCCTCCCTGCGCACCCTGGTGAACCCGGCCCATGATCCCGCGCCAATGTTTATCTCGGCCCGGGTGATCGGCGATACGGGCGGTCTGTTCGTACAATCGGCGCTGTTGAACGCCGGCCGGCGCGATGGCGTGGAGCCGGGCCTGGCGGTGACCGCCGGCCTGGGCCTGGCCGGCCGGGTGGTCGAAGTCGGGCAGCGGTCGTCGCGGTTGTTGCTGTTGATCGATTTGAACTCCCGCGTACCGGTGGTGGTGGAACAATCCCGTCATAGGGCCGTCCTGGCCGGCGATAACTCCTCCCGCCCGCGCCTGACCTTCCTGCCGGCCAATGCCAAGGTTAATGCTGGCGACCGGGTCGTCACCTCCGGCCATGCCGGAGTCTTTCCCCCGGGCCTGCCCGTGGGCATTATCTCCTCCGTTACCGATGGCGAGGCACGCATTCAGCCCTTCGTGGACTGGGCGCGGCTGGAATATGTAACTGTCTTGCGCTATCGCGCCATCCCGGCGGCGGATATAGCCCACAAAGGGGGGGCCTCGGGCAGGGCAAAAAAATCTCTCCCTGACGCCGCCCCGCCGCCATGAGACCGGTTTCGCCGCTGACCATTAAGGTGACAAATATTGCCCGGGCCGGGATCCCGTTCGCGATTACCGTATTATTGATTTTGGCCGCTATTTTGCCTTATGGCCTGCCGAAGTCGTCCCTGGCCGCCCCGGTGCTGGCCTTGATCTCGGTCTATTATTGGAGTGTTTTCCGGCCCGAACTGATGCCCGCCGGCGCTGCCTTTTTGCTCGGACTGATGGTCGATGTGTTGAGCGGGGGACCGCCGGGATTGAATGCCCTGGTACTGATCCTGGTGCATTGGGCCGCCTCCGGCCAGCGCCGCGCCCTGGCCGGCAAGTCCTTCGCCGTCGGCTGGCTGGGCTATCTGTTGATCGCCGCGGGCGCCGCCGTGATCAACTGGCTGGTGGCCTCGTTGTTTCACGCCACGGTTATTGAGCCGGTGCCGCTTTTGGTCTCTCATGCCATCGGCACGGCGGCCTATCCCCTGGTGGCGATTTTTCTGGCCCGCATGCAACCCCTGACCCAACCGGCCTGAGCCCGGCGATGGAACGGGACGGCAACCGCCATAAAACCTTCGCCCGCCGCGCTGCCTTGTTGGCGGGCGGCAAGCTGACCCTGGCGGCGCTATTGATGGGGCGGATGTATTACCTGCAAGTGCTGGAATCCGATCAATACCAGATGCTGGCCGAGGAAAACCGAATTTCCATGCGCCTGCTGGCCCCGCCGCGGGGCCTGGTGATTGACCGTTTTGGCCGGGAGCTGGCCTCCAACCGGCAGAATTACCGGGTCGTTTTGATTGCGGAACAAACCAATGGCGTGGCGGAATCCCTTGACCGCCTGGCCCGCGTCATACCCATCAACCCGCATCAGCGGCGGCGGGTCCTGCGCGAGGTCAAGCGCAAGCGGCCCTTCGTGCCGGTCAAGGTGGCGGAAAACCTGACCTGGGAGCAGTTTGCCCGGATCAACGTCCTGCTGCCCGACCTGCCCGGCGTACAGCCGGACGTGGGCGAGGGCCGGCACTATCCCATGGGTGTGGAGACGGCCCATATCGTCGGCTATGTCTCCTCCGTCTCGGAAGCCGAACTGACTGGCGATCCATTGTTGGAACTGCCGGGCTTCCGCATCGGCAAGAATGGCATCGAAAAAGTCTATGATGAATCCCTGCGCGGCAAGGCGGGCAATTCCCGGGTCGAAGTCAACGCCTATGGCCGCGAGATCCGCGAGCTGGCGCGCCAGGATGGCCAGCCGGGCGATGACGTTGTCCTGACTGTCGATGCGGGCTTGCAGGAAACGATTTCCCGCCGTCTGTCCGATGAAAGTGCCGCGGCAGTGGTCATGGATATCCACCAGGGCGAAATTCTCGCCATGGTCTCCGCGCCCAGCTATGACCCCAACGCCTTTAACCTAGGCATGTCGACGAAGGCCTGGCGGGCTCTGGTGCAGCATCCACGCAAGCCGCTGATCAACAAGGCGATCTCGGGGCAATACCCGCCAGGCTCCACCTTCAAGATGATTGTCGCCTTGGCTGCCCTGGACGCGGGCGCCGCCGGGCCGGGCCACCGGGTCTTTTGCAATGGCGTTGTTAAATTGGGCAATACCAAATTCCATTGCTGGCGGCACCGCTATGGCGGCCATGGTTGGGTCGATATGAAACAGGCGATCGCCCAGTCGTGCGACATATATTTCTATGACCTGGCCCGGCGTTTGGGTGTTGACCGGATTGGCGAGATGGCCCGGCGTTTTGGTCTGGGCGCCGCCCTGGGCGTGGAGCTGGTCGGCGAGAGTAACGGCCTGGTGCCCAGCAAGGACTGGAAACTGGCCGTTACCGGCGTGCCGTGGCAATTGGGTGAAACCCTTATCACCGGCATCGGCCAGGCCTATTTGCTGGCGACGCCCCTGCAACTTGCCGTCATGACCGCCCGTCTGGCCAACGGCGGCCTGGCGGTGACGCCAAAACTGTCCCGCCGCCAGGGCCCGGAACGGCTAGGGGCGGACGGCGCGCCGGCGGAACATCCCGTCCCACCGTCCATTGGGGTTTCAGCGGCCCATTTGCAGTTTATTGCGGATGCCATGTCAGAGGTTGTCAACGGTCCGCGCGGCACGGCGCGGAAGTACAAACTGGACAAGGATGTTGAATTCAAAATGGCCGGCAAGACCGGCACCGCGCAAGTTCGGCGCATAACCAAGGCGGAACGCAAGGCGGGTGGCAAGCTGGCCAAGGAAACGCCGTGGAAGGAACGCGACCACGCCTTGTTCACGGCCTTCGCGCCGGTGGGCGCGCCGCGGTATGCAACGGCGGTGGTGGTCGAACATGGCGGCTCCGGCACCTATGCGGCGAAACTGACCAAGGACATCATGACGGCGGTGCTACGCGCCGACCCCCTTGCCCGTACAGCTCTGGGCGCCAGCCGCGGCGAGGACCGGGGTGGCGGCCGAAAAACATGACCCTGGGCGGCCCCATGGGGCGGCAGGTGGATCTGAGCCTGTTGCAAAAACTGGTGCAGATCAATTGGCTGCTGATAATTTTGCTTACGCTGATCGCCAGTGTTGGTTTTGCCATGTTGTATTCCGCCGCCAATGGCAGCATCGATCCCTGGGCCTCGCGGCAGATGATGCGGTTCGGCGGCGGACTGGTTTTGATGCTGATGATTGCCGTGGTCGATGTCCGCACCTGGCTGCGCCATGCTTATCTGATTTACGCCGCCGCTCTTATATTATTGATCGCGGTCGAAGTGATGGGCGTCGTCGGCATGGGCGCGCGGCGCTGGGTTAATCTGGGATTGTTCCAGTTGCAGCCCTCGGAAGTGATGAAAATCGCCTTGGTGCTGGCGCTGGCGCGGTTCTATCACGGCCTGCCCCTGGAAGAGGTGGGCCGGATGCGCTGGCTGGTTGTTCCGATCATCTTGATCCTGGTTCCCGTCGCCCTGGTCACCCGGCAACCGGATCTGGGCACGGCGATCCTGTTGCTGGCGACGGCAACGGCCATTCTGTTGCTGGCCGGGGTTCGATTGTGGAAATTCGCGGTTCTGTTCGGCACCATCCTGGCCGCGATCCCCGTGGCCTGGCGGTTCATGCTGCATGGTTATCAAAAGGACCGGGTGCTGACCTATCTGAACCCGGAACGCGACCCCCTGGGCGCCGGTTATCACATCATGCAATCAAAGATCGCTCTCGGCTCGGGCGGTCTGTTCGGCAAGGGCTTCATGCAAGGCACGCAAAGCCACCTGGCGTTTTTGCCCGAACGGCAGACCGATTTCATTTTTACCATGCTGGCGGAAGAATTCGGCCTAATGGGCTGTCTTGGCCTGTTGAGTCTTTATATTCTGGTGATTGTCTACGGTTACGCCATTGCCTTGCGTTCGCGCAGTCAGTTCGGCCGATTGCTGGCGGCGGGCATGATCACGACGTTTTTTATCTATGTCTTCATCAACATGGCCATGGTCATGGGCCTGATCCCGGTGGTCGGCGTGCCCCTGCCCCTGGTGTCCTATGGCGGAACATCCATGATGTCCCTGCTGATCGGCTTTGGCCTGATCCTCAGCGTCTATGTCCACCGCGACATCATCATCGCCCGGCGGCCCGGTCATCGTAGTTAGTCCATATTCGGGATTGAAATGGCCGAACAAGGCCGCGACGGCGGCCCGGCGCTCATGCGCCGCCCACGCGGAGCGGTGTGCTCTTGCGCACAAGCGTGAGCGAAAAAGGTCTATATCGGCAGGGCGGTGGTGTATTTGATCTGCTCCATGGAGAAGCTGGAAGAGACATCGTTCAGGCCCTCTACCTGGATCAGGCGTTTGTAGAATTGATCATAGGCCGGCATGTCGGCGACCAGAACCCGCAACAAATAGTCCCAATTGCCGGCCAGGCGGTTTACCTCCAGCACCTCCGGCATGGTCATCATGGCGGCGGTAAAGTCCGCCAGCCAGTCGCTGCCGTGACGGGCGATGCGCAGATGAACGAAGACCGTCAGGCCCAGACCCAGCCGCTCGGCGTCCAGCAAGGCAACCCGGCCGCGGATAACGCCCTTGGCCTCCAACTTCTGGATCCGCCGCCAACAAGGGGTCGATGACAATCCCACCTGTTCGGCGATGGTGGCCACGGACAAGGCGGCGTCTTTTTGCAAGACTTGCAATATGCGGCGGTCAAAGTCGTCCAATGACGTTTACCTTCCATCAATATCCATTGAGAAAAATATACTAAAGTTTATAAAATTATAGAGAATTTATTTCGTAAATTCATCAATTTAATGAATATATGCAATAAAATTCCCATGAATTCAGATTACATTATTCCCACACAATTCGATGGCTATTGTTAGGGGAAGCTATCCATGGCGCGCATTTCATTTACCGCACACCCGGCCTCCGTGAACGAGACCTACGGCGAACATTTCACGACCGCCACGGGCTTTGGCGTGACCATGGTGGCGGCCGGTCTGGCCTGTTTGCTGCACGGCGTCTTTCCGTTCATGTATAAACGTACGGGCAGCAATGCGATTTCGGTTTTGTACCGGCGCATGGTGACCCACCGTGTTGGTGGTAAGGCGCCCTTGCCGGACGCCGATTTGTCTCTCGGCGGTTAGCCGCGAGAAGTTCACCGCGAATGGCGGAAATTAGCGACCGGTAATCCCTCGTACCCACCACCATTGCCTGATATACCTCTTGGTCATGACCATGACCGCCGATCCGGCCTTGATGGCGCCGGCGTCGCGGCGCTTCATCGTTTTGGCCACTGTCTCCGCCGCCACCATGCTGTACGCCATGGCGATCACCGTCGCCAATGTGGTCTTGCCGCAAATGCGTGGCGCGCTGTCGGCGACGCCGGACCAGATTGCCTGGGTGATCACCTTCAATCTGGTGGCCACCGCCGTGATGACGCCCATTTCGGGTTGGCTGTCGAACCGTTTCGGACGCCGCAATGTGCTGTTGACCGGCTGTTTCGGTTTCACCATCGCCTCCGTCCTGTGCGGCCTCGCCGACAGTCTGGAAGCCCTGGTTCTCTTCCGTGTCCTGCAAGGCGCTTTCGGCGCCCCCCTGGTGCCGGTCAGCCAGGCCATCATTCTCGATACCTTTCCCCGCAGCCAGCACAGCCTGGCCACCGCCCTGTGGGGCCTGGGCGTGGTTTTGGGGCCGATCATGGGTCCGACATTCGGCGGCTACATTGCCGAGGAACATAGCTGGCGCTGGGTGTTCTTCATGATCGTGCCCTTCGCGGTGCTGACCTTCGCCGCCATTTGGCTGTTCATCAAACGGCGGCCGAACCGGCCGCCCAGCGCGCCTTTGGACTGGCTCGGCTTTCTCGCCCTGGCCGCCGCCCTGGCCTCTTTTCAATTCATGTTCGATAGGGGCGAGCGCAATTCCTGGTTTGAGTCCCCGGAAACCATCGTCGAATGCACCATCGGTTTCCTCGCCGCGTATATCTTCATCGTCCATATCACCACCTCGCCCCGGCCCTTTATCCGCCCGCAACTGTTCCTGAACCGCAATTACAGCATTGGCCTGGTTCTGGCCTTCATGTTCGGCATGTTGAACTTTGTCCCCATGGTCCTGATGCCGTCCATGTTGCAGGATTTGCGCGGTTTTCCCGATTCCACCATCGGCATCCTGCTGGCCATCCGGGGCGCGGGCAATTTTCTGTCATTCCTGTTGGTCATCCGCATGGCGCAATGGAACGTCCATGCCACCCTGTGCTTCGGCTTTCTCTGTCAGGCCGTCTCGGGCTATGCCATCGCGCAATACGACATCAACTTGACCTATTTCGGCATCGCCTGGACCGGCGCGCTGCAAGGCATGGGTATCGGCATGTCCTGGGTGCCCTTGACCCTGATCATGTTTTCCACCGTGAAGCCCGAATTTCTCGATGATGCCTCGGCCGTGTTTCATATGTTCCGTAACTTTTCCTCGTCCCTGTTTATCTCCATCTGCGTTGCCGTGGTGATCCGCTCCACCTACGTCAACAGCGCGGAAATGGGTGTGCCGCTGTCTGAATTCTCGAAAATATTGACCTTGCCCTGGGTCACCGGGATCCTCGATCTCGGCACCGTCGAAGGTCTTTCCGCGACCTCGGCCGAGATTAAGCGCCAGGCCGCCATGATCGGATACATAAATGCCTTCCGTATCTACACGGTGATCGCCATTATTCCCCTACCGCTTATATGGCTGGCCCGCATGCCGAAGGCGGAGGAGAACTGATGGCACGGAATATGGAACAGATTACCGTCTACCCGGCCCGCGTGGTCCGGACCATGGAGCCGGCCCTGCCCGTGGCCGAAGCGGTCGCGGTGCGCGGCAGCCAGATTGTCGAGGTCGGCAGCCTGGAGACCATGCAGCCCTGGTTGGCGGCCCACCCCCACAAAATCGACGACCGCTTCCGCGATCATGTCATCATGCCGGGCTTCATCGACCCCCATCTGCACCCCTCCATGGCCGCCGTGCTGTTGCCCATGCATTTCATCACGGCCCTGGAATGGCACCTGCCCTGGCAGGAGGTGCCGGCCACCCGGGGCCACAACGAGTTTCTGGACCGCCTGAAAGCCATTGATCTGGAGATCGCGGACCCGGAAGAGCCGTTGTTTTCCTGGGGCCATCACCCGATCTGGCATGGCGAGGTCGACCGCCAGACCCTGAACGGCATCTCCACGACCCGGCCGATCGTTGTCTGGCACCGAGGCTTCCACGTTTTAGTGGTGAACGATGCCGCCGTGGCCTGGATGGGCATGGACGAGGCGGACGGTGAACGCCACCCCCAGGTCAACATGGCGGAGGGGCGCTTTTTCGAAACCGGGCTGTCCCTGGCTTATCGCTATTTCAACCCCTATATCCTGGCGCCGGATCGGTTTGAAGGCGGCTTGAACCGCTTGCGCGAGGTCGTCCATCATGGCGGCCATACGACAATCGGCGACATGGCGGCGGGCATGTTCGATCTGAACATGGAGTGGGATGCGCTGGTCAAGGTGTTGGAGCGCGATGACACGCCGTTCCGGGTGCAGATGATCCCGCCGGGCTTCCGCAGTGGAGGTGGTGCCGTGGACGGCGACCGGCTGATCGAGCGCACTGTCGGCCTGCGCCAGCGCAATACCCACCGTCTGCGTTTCTATGACCATGTAAAACTGTTCGCCGACGGTGGTTTTTACGCCGGCCTGATGCAGTTGGGCCCGCCCGGCGCCATTGATGGCGAGGCGGGCGAGTGGATGACGCCGCCCGAAACCTTCGAACAGGTGGCGCGGGTGTATTGGAATGAAGGCTTCAAAATCCATGTGCATTGCACCGGCGACCTGGGCGTTGAACTGGCCCTCGATACCCTGGAAAAATTGCAATGGGAGCGGCCCCGTTTCAACCATCGTTTCACCATTGAGCATTTCGGCGTCTCCACGCCCGAGCAGGTGCGCCGCATGGCGGATCTGGGCGCCCTGGCCTCGGTCAACATCTATTATGTCCACGAACTGGGCGATGCTTTTTGGCGCCACAAGCTGGGCCACGAACGGGCTTCGCAAATGTCCCGCCTGGGCACCCTGGCGCGGCACAATGTAACCACCGCGCTGCACACGGATTTCACCATGGCGCCGGCCCTGCCCCTGAACAGCGCCTGGGTCGCGGCCACCAGGATCAGTGAAGCGGGCCACGTCATGGGACCGGAAGAACGCCTGACCCTGGATCAGGCCCTGCGCGCGATTACCATCGATGCGGCTTATATCCTGGGTCTGGAGCACGAGATCGGCAGCATCAGGGCGGGCAAGACCGCCGATTTCACCATTCTGGGACAAGACCCTTACGAGGTCGGGGCCGAAAATCTGCGCGAAATCCCCATCTGGGGCACTGTGTTCGAGGGCCGGCCCTTTCCCACCAAGCTCGAGGGATGATCCCCGTTACGGTCATTGGGGGCTATCTGGGCGCCGGCAAGACCACCTTGATCAATGGTTTGCTGTCGGCGGAGGCGGACACCCTGGGCCGGCGCCTGGCTGTCCTGGTCAATGATTTCGGCGCCATCAATATCGATGCCAAGCTGATCACCGCCCATGACGGCGATACCATCTCGCTCGCCAACGGCTGTGTCTGTTGCACCATCGCCGATGCCCTGGGCGACGCCCTGGACAAGGTTCTGGCCATGCCAGCACCGCCCGATCACATCGTGATCGAGGCCAGCGGCGTCGCCAATCCCGCCAAGATTGCCATGTATGGCCAAGGCTGGCCCGGCCTGTCGCTGGACGCCATCGTCGTCGTGGCCGATGGCGAGACCGTGCAAGGGCGGGCAGATGATAAATTCGTCGGCGCCACGGTGCGCCAGCAACTGGCCGCCGCCGATCTGTTGATCATGAACAAAATGGATCTGCTTTCCGATACCCAGGCCCGGGCGGCCCATGCCTGGCTTGAACAACAGGCGCCCGAATGCCGAATTTTGGCGGCCCGCTTTGGCGAACTTCCGGCGGCGGTCCTGTTGGGCCAGCATGCCGCCGGCCAACCGCAATATACTGACACCGGCGCCCACGACGACTATTGCGCCGTGCCCTTCAAGACCGCCCGGCCCATGGACCGGACCCGGCTGAAGGCACAAATCGCCACGTGGCCCAGGTCCGTGCTGCGGGCGAAGGGGTTGGTGTATTTGCATGATGATCCATCCCATGCCTACATCTTGCAACTGGCCGGAAACCGCCACAGTCTCGAGAAGGGTCCGGCCTGGGACCAGGCGGGGCCGGGTACTCAACTGATTTTGATTGGCGCCGCCCAGGCCATTGATCCAACATGGCTGGAACAATCCTTGTTGTCGGCCTGCGTTTAGATTGGCCGATTGGATATGTTGTTGCGTAAAATTTATCAGAAATGCCGGAGATTCCCGGCGCAAAAATCACAACATGGAGGCGAATAACATGTCGCTACGGATAAATGACGAAGCCCCGAACTTCACGGCGGAAACCACGCAAGGCAGCATCGATTTTCATAACTGGATTGGCGATGGCTGGGCCATCCTGTTTTCGCATCCAAAAGATTTCACGCCCGTTTGCACCACGGAACTGGGCTATATGGCGGGCCTGGCGCCGGAATTCGAAAAGCGCAATTGCAAGATCATCGGCCTATCCGTGGACCCGGTGGACAATCATGCCGCCTGGGCCAAGGATATCCAGGATGTCCAGGGCCACGCAGTGACCTACCCGATGATCGGCGATACGGAGCTGGCGGTGGCGAAACTTTATGAAATGCTGCCCGCCGACGAGGGTAGTTCGTCCGAGGGCCGTACCGCCGTCAATAACGCCACCGTGCGCACGGTGTTCCTGATCGGCCCCGACAAGAAGATCAAACTATCCCTGACCTATCCCATGAGCACGGGCCGGAACTTCGATGAAGTGCTCCGCGTGCTGGATTCCTGTCAGCTAACAGCCCAACATCAGGTCGCCACGCCGGTCAATTGGAAGAAGGGCGAGGATGTCATCATCGTTCCGGCGGTGTCCGACGAGGATGCCAAGGCGAAATACCCCGACGGCTGGAACGCGCCAAAGCCCTACCTGCGCTTTGTAAAAGATCCCAGCTAACAAAATTTGGGCGTGCTCCGGGACCATGGGCGGATTGTCATGGTTCCGGGGAGCCGCCTAGCAATTCCGCTTAGGCAAATTTCTTGCGCCGATTGGCCATATGTAAAACTGTTTCATTTTTCACGAAATATCTTTAAGGTCATAAGCGTTTTGGAGGTTGTCTGGGATAAATCAGGTAACAATTATTAGAAAACTTGTCCTAATCGGGGGATTACACATGTTGAAACTCGTACTTTGTGGCGCCGTTGCGGCGACCGCGCTGCTGGCCGCACCGGTCGGCTATTCATCGGCGGAAGCCAAGGTCTACAATCTTCGTTATGCGGACATCGGCCCGCCCCGCGGTCCGCGCGCCGGAGCCTTGAAATGGTGGGCCCAGGAACTGGAGAGCCGTTCGGGCGGCAATATCAAGATCAAGTTTTTCTGGAGCCAGTCCCTGGTCAAGGGCAAGGCGACCATGAAAGCCGTGAGTTCTGGCCTTTCGGGCATGGGCACGGTCCTTGGCATTTACACACCGGCTGAATTTCCGGTCTGGAACTATGCCAATACACCTTTCTTGCACACGGATGCCTGGATCGGCATGCGTACCTGGTTTGAGCTGCGCCAGAAATCACCGCAGTTGCGGAAGGAAACCGACAGGCAGAACATCACCATCCTGGCCAATAACACCGCCGGTCCGGTGCATCTGCTCATGGCCAAGTCGCCGGTCACGTCCATAGCTCAATTGAAGGGTAAGAAGATCCGCTCGACGGGCGGTTGGACCCATCTGTTCAAGGCTCTGGGCGCCGTGCCGGTGAAGATCGGTTTTGGTGAACTATACTCTGCCCTGGACCGGGGCACCATTGACGGCACCGTCAATTACACGCCCTTCGTCAAATCCTACAAGCATTACGAAGTGGCGAGCCACTTGACGGAAATCAGCATGGGCCAGGTGCTGGGTTATGGCATCGGCATTAACACCAAGCTGCTGAAGGGCATGCCGCAGAATCTGCAGGACATCATGGTCAAAACGTCCGATGAGTACATGGATTACTATGCCCGCACTTACATGGAAGATTCGGTCACGGCCAAGAAACAATTGACCGCTGGTATCGACGGCAGAAAAGTGGTGTTCCACCAAATGGACGCCGGTGAGCGTGATAAAATGGAGGCGGCGGCGGCCGTCTTCAAGACAGACTGGATCGCCAAGGTAACCAAAAAGGGCATCGACGCCCAAGCTTTCATGGCTGCCTTCGATGCCGTCCACGCAAAATACAAAAAGATCGTTGCGGATAAAGGCTATCCTTGGGAAACAACGAACTGACCTGACGAACTGACGTAGTAAAAATTAGCCT
Source organism: Alphaproteobacteria bacterium (assembly GCA_029937535.1). Classification (GTDB taxonomy): domain Bacteria; phylum Pseudomonadota; class Alphaproteobacteria. The sequence continues at coordinate 436 of JAPYPT010000089.1, read as the reverse complement.
AGAGGGGCGGGGTTTCGATCCATGGCGGATCGGAACCCCGTGGTCTTAATGTGAAAATATTTGAATGGATTGACCGAATATTGGTTGTCATCGCGACCTCCGCACTGGTCACATTGGTGATGTTGGTTTGCATCTCGGTATCGGGACGTTACCTGTTCGCCATGCCTATTCCCGACGATTTGGTGTTCAGTGAATATTTGATGATATTCATTGTTTTTCTGCCCTTGAGTTCGGTACAGGCGGCGCGGGAGCATGTTTTCGTCACGATCTTCACGGAATGGCTGCCGAACCGCAAAAAGGTCATCTTCGAAACCTTTGGTGTTTTTGTCGGTCTGATCGCCTTCTTCATCGTCACGGTCGCGGTGTATGACGACTTCGCCGATGCCTGGGAATTCCAATCATACGAGGATGGACCGCTGGAATTATTGCAATGGCC
>JAPYPT010000413.1 GCA_029937535.1 Alphaproteobacteria bacterium | reverse complement strand
GGAACGTACCGTGCACTGGTACCGGGACAACCCGCCGGAGGAAACGCCCGAGGCCGCCGCCGAGCTGGCCAAGAGCTATGAGTTGGAGGACGCCATCGGGGCCGTGTACCGGGATGCCTGCGAAAAGCTGGCCGCCATCGACTATGTGCAGCCGGATTTTCACCACCCCTACCCACACCCAAAGAAGCCTGGACTGAATAGGGACCACCGCGCCCGGTAGCCGTTCCAGAGGCGCCTTGAACGCCGATCTAACCGCTACGCGGCGAAAGCCTCAGCATACAATGTGCGCTGGCCGACAGCTTCAAAACCGATGGCGCTGATGTCTTGCGCCAGTTGCGCGAGCTCCTTCTTGCGGCCTAGTTGGCGGCAGGAATCGACCAGGATCTGGAAAAAAACATCCCGCTGCGCCTGGCTGCCGCCCATGGCCACGAGATCGAGCCGGCCCGGCATGAAGCCCGCCACCACGGCCTCATGATCGCCCTTGCGGTGGGCGATTGCCGCCTTGGCCGCCGGTAATGCCGCCTTGCGCATGCAGACGCCGAACGGGCCGTCATCGCTGTCGGCGAAATCGGTCATGGACCGTATTAATTCATCGGCCTGCTCGAAGCTGCCGCAGGCGGCCAGGATGATGGCGGCATGGGCGGAGGTGAAGGGGTGGGCGTGATTGCCGATGCGGCCCTCGGCCGGTTCCAACACCACCTGCCAACGTTCGCCGACATCGACGCCGCGCAGTTCCAGACGCAGCAGCAGGGCGGCGACATTGGTGACATCGATGACATTGTCGGGCATGGCCTGGATCAGTGGCGAAGCCGGATTGTAAACCTCGGTGTCGAAAAGCTCCAGGATGCGCTCGTGCTCGCCCCGTTCCAGCAGAAATAGGCACAGGTGCCACCAGTTGTGATGGACGATCTGGTTCTTGCCGGCCCAGTTGCCGCACAGCCCTTCGAGCCAGTTCACGCCGTCCTCGACCCGGCCCTGCATGACCAAAACATGGGCCACCGCATGGGCGCCCCAGGGATCGCCCGGGTCTCGCTCGATCGCTTCGCGGCCATAACGTTCGGCCTCGGCGTAATGCAGCATTTCTTCGTTGCCGAAGGCGCGGTTGGAAAGGAAGATGGGATAATCCGTCATCTCCGACGACCAGTGCGGCGCCGCCGTCTCCGCCAGTTCATACATTTCGGCCTTGCGGCCGAAATTGAACAACTCCTGCTGGGCCAGCCGGTGCATGAACATATCGCAAGGATGTTCGGCAAGTATGCGCTTGTAGACCTCGATCGCCAGGTCCGGGCGTAGATCGACCGCATGCTCAAGCGCCTCGATATAGGCGCTCTCATGGGCGCTCAACGGCGCGGCTCCGGCCTTGGCCTTTTCCAGACCGCTCCGCATCATCGGTAGAAAGCGCACGTGCCGCCCGGCGGTGAGCGCCAGCGCCCTGACCGCATGGGCCATGGCGAAGTCGGGATCGGCACCCAGGGCAGTCTTGATGTCGTTCATGAAATCGGCCTTCCACAGGCACATCCCGTGCATGGCTTTTGCCAGTGCGTCCCGCGCTTCGGCGCTCTCGCTGCTCAATTGCATATCACCGTTATTCAATGGTCTTCCCTCCGATTGTTTGTTCAAAGGCCCAGGATGCCGATCTGGTTTTCCCGCTCCAGAGCCTCGCCAACGTGGAGTTCAAGCTCCGCGCCAGTTATCTTGATAGCGTAGCAAGGCCAACACCAATGATCTAGCTTGGGCACGGAAGCTGTCCAATGTTGGTTCCGCGATTGGGTTGCATTTAGGGCGAGGTTCCCCAACAATTGGCGCGACCGCATCCCCGAGCGCCCCCGCTACATTTTAGACCGCATCGGATTGGAACGCAGCTATTGGCCGGCTTTTTGAATTTATCGCGGCGCCATGGCGGCGGGAGACCTACATGAACGACCAGATGCATTTGGCGCTGATCATCAACAATGGCGTCTCGCCGCATTCCATCGGGGCCTGGCGGCTGCCGCATTCGTATCGGGGGTTTGATTTCGCCAAACCGCAATATTGGCAACACATCGCCCGGACCTTGGAGCGGGGACGATTCGATCTGCTGTTTTTCTCTGACTCGAACAATTTACATGATAACTACAAGAACTCGCCAGACGGCGCGATCCGCTATGCGGCGCAGTTTCCCCGCCACGATCCCATGCCGCTGGTACCCATTTGCAGCGGCGTGACCGAACATTTAGGCATAGGCGTGACCGTCTCGACGGCCTATTCCCATCCGTTTTCCCTGGCCCGGCAGTTTGCCACCCTCGATCATTTGACGGACGGCCGCATCGGTTGGAATATCGTCGCCTCCGGCGGCCGGGCGGAGGCGGAGAATTTTGGCCGCGATACGGTCATGGATCACGACGAGCGCTATGACCATGCCGATGAATTCGTCGAACTATGCGGCAAGCTCTAGAACAGTTGGGAGCCGGACGCGGTCTTGATGGATCGGGAAAGCGGCGAATATGCCGACCCGGCCAAGGTTCACCGCGTCGAGCATGTGGGAAAATACTTCTCCTGCCGCGGTCCTCTGAACGTGATCCCATCGCCGCAAGGCAGCCCCTTGCTGATCCAGGCGGGCTCATCGCCCAGGGGTTTGGCGTTTTCCGTGAAACATGCCGAGCTTCAATTCGCGGTCCGGGGTTCGCCGGAAGGGATGAAGCAGCACCGCCGGGCCTTGAATGAAGCTCTTGCACGTCAGGGCCGGGCGCCGGCTGATCTCAAGGTTCTGTGGGGCGTCAATGTAATCGTTGACGAGACGACGGCAGGGGCGGAAGCGAAGAAAGAGGCGTTGTTGTCCGTTGCCACCGACGAGGCCGCCCTGGCCCTGATGTCGGGTCATTTCAATTTCGATCTTTCGCAATTGCCTGCTGATGAACCCATCGGGGCCTTGGAGACCGACGGTATCCAAGGCATGATCGATATGGTGATCAAGGATTTCGGCGACGATGTCACCTTGATCGAGGCGGCGCGGCGGTACGGCACCGCGGTTGGCGTCATGACCATAGCCGGCACGCCGCGACAGGCTGCCGACCGGCTGGAAGAGCTGTACGACATTGGCGAAGGCGATGGCTTCATGCTGATGACCCAGAGCCTGCCGGCCTCCATCACCGATCTCGTGGACTTGC
>JAPYPT010000412.1 GCA_029937535.1 Alphaproteobacteria bacterium | reverse complement strand
CCTAAAACCATTGCGGAGATGCATCGTTTGGCCGATCGAGCCAACAACGGCGATAGCGATGCGGCGTCTTCATTGAAGGCAACCGGCGAAATTTTGAGCCTATTGCAAGTCACGCCGGAGGTCTGGTTCCAAGGGCAGGGGGGGGATGATGATCTCGGCCCTGAAGCGATCGAAGATCTGATCGCGCAACGGCGTCAGGCGCGCGCGGACAAGGATTTCGCCACCTCCGACCGCATCCGCGACGACCTGGCGGCGCAAGGCGTCGTCTTGGAAGACGGTACGGGCGGCACCACCTGGCGGCGGGGGGGATAGGGCAATGGAAAAGGAACGGCTTTATATTTTCGACACCACTCTGCGCGACGGGGCGCAAACCTCCGGCGTCGATTTCTCGGTCGAGGACAAACGCGCCATTGCCCAGGCCCTGGACCGCCTCGGCGTGGACTATGTGGAAGGCGGCTGGCCCGGCGCCAACCCGACGGACAGCAGCTTTTTCCAAAACCCGCCGAAGCTGAAGCGCGCCACCTTCACCGCCTTCGGCATGACCAAGCGGCCGGGCCGCAGCGCCGACAATGATCCGGGCTTGTCGGAAGTGGTGAACGCCGAAGTGGGCGCGGTCTGTCTGGTGGGCAAGACCTGGGATTTTCACGTGGACGTCGCACTTGGCATCGAGCAGTCCGAAAACGTGGCGATGATCGGGGAGTCCGTGGCCCATTGCCTCGCCAAGGGGCGGGAAGCCCTGTTCGATGCGGAACATTTTTTTGACGGCTACAAGGCAAACCCGGCATTCGCCCTTGATTGCCTGCGCTCGGCTTTGGAGGCGGGCGCCCGCTGGATCGTGCTGTGCGATACCAACGGCGGCGCCTTGCCCCACGAAATTGCCCGCATCGTCGGCGAGGTGAGGGAACACATCCCCGGCGATCATCTGGGCATTCATTGTCACAACGACACCGGCAACGCCATCGCCGGTTCCCTGGCCGCCATCCAGGCCGGCGTGCGCCATGTGCAAGGCAGCCTGAACGGTCTGGGAGAGCGTTGCGGCAACGCCGATCTGGTGGCCCTGATCCCAACCTTGAAGTTGAAGCCGGGTTTCGCCGATAAATTCGATATCGGGGTCGATGACGACGGCCTGCGCCGCCTCACGGCCACATCTCATCTGCTGGATGAATTACTGAACCGGGCGCCCGGCCGCCAAGCGCCCTATGTGGGCGCCTCCGCCTTCGCGCACAAGGGCGGCCTGCATGTCTCCGCCGTATTGAAGAACCCGGAAACCTACGAACATATCGATCCCGGACTGGTCGGCAACAGCCGCCAGGTCCTGGTCTCGAACCAGGCCGGCCGCTCCAACATTCTGGCGCGGCTGACCGAGGTGGGCCTTGAATTCGATCCCAAGGATCGCAGGATCAACCGCCTGCTGGACGAGGTGAAACAAAAAGAGTTCGAGGGTTATGCCTATGACGGGGCCGAGGCCTCGTTCGAGCTGATGGCCCGGCGCACCCTGGGCCAGGTGCCGGAATTCTTCGGCGTTGATGGCTTCCGCGTCATGGTGGAACGGCGTCATAACGCCAAGGGCGAACTGATCACGGTGTCCGAGGCAACGGTGAAACTGTCCGTGGATGGCCGGCAGATCATGTCGGTGGCGGAGGGCAACGGACCGGTCAACGCCCTGGACAATGCTCTGCGCAAGGATATCGGCAGTTTCGCCAAATATATCGACGATCTGGAATTGGTGGATTTCAAGGTCCGTATCCTGGACGGCGGCACGGGCGCGGTCACCCGTGTACTGATCGAAAGCGCCGACGGGCAGGGCCGGCGCTGGTTCACCGTGGGGGTTTCCCCCAACATCGTCGATGCCTCGTTCATGGCGCTGTTGGACAGCATTACCTATAAGTTATTGAAGGACGGCGCGGCGGCGCCCTGACGGCTGGTGGCGGGCACCGATTCCACAAAAGCGGCGGTCAGCGTGGGACCCAGCCCCGCCGTCATCCTGGTGCGCCCCCAGATGGGGGAGAATATTGGTGCGGCGGCCCGGGCCATGAAGAATTTCGGCCTGGAGCAAATGCGCATTGTCGATCCCCGTGACGGCTGGCCCAACGAAAAAGCTCATGCCATGGCCAGCCGGGCCGACGATATTCTGACGGGCGCCACGTTGTATGATGATAGTCCCGCCGCCGTCGCCGATCTGCATGCGGTCTACGCCGCCACGGCCCGCTCGCGGGAGATGGAGAAACCCTGCCTGAGCCCGAGAGACGCCGTGCTGGATATGCGCACCCGTCTGGGCGCGGGCCAGCGGGTGGGTATTCTGTTCGGCGGCGAAAAGGCGGGGTTGGACAATGACGACGCCACCCTGGCCCAGGCGATCATTCAGATCCCCGCAAATCCGGCTTTTTCGTCCCTGAATTTGGGCCAGGCGGTGTTGCTGGTGGCCTATGAATGGTTCACCTCCGGCCCCATTCCGGCGGTGGAGGCGGCGGGAGACGCCCTGCCGGTGAGTTTGGACGAGTTGCATTTTTTCGAAAACCGCTTGGAGGATGAGTTGACCCGCGCCGGATTTCTCAAGCCGCCGGAGAAGCGTCCATCCATGATGCGGAACCTGCGCAATATCTTTCGCCGGGCCAATCTGACCGGCCAGGAAGTGCGCAGCCTGCATGGTGTGATTTCCGCGCTTATCCGCCGTGAAGATGACAAGGACGGCGACTAAATTGGCATTTGACTTAGACGGACGGATTGGTATAACTCCGCCCAACTGCGCGCCCGGTCCCTTGCTTGGATCGGTTGGCCGCGCATGGCCAATCACGCTATTCAATAATCAAGCTATTTTTGCTGAGAGACGGAATTAGATGACGAAGCGACTGCGCTCGAAATACAAATTGAACCGCCGGTTGGGCGAAAACCTCTGGGGCCGTCCGAAAAGCCCGGTCAACAAGCGCGATTATCCCCCCGGTCAGCACGCCCAGGCGCGCCGGCGCAAACCATCCGATTACGGCATCCAACTGGCCGCCAAGCAAAAGCTGCGCGGCTATTACGGCAACATCACCGAGAAACAGTTCCGCAGCACCTATAACGAGGCGGTGAAGGTCAAGGGCGACACCACCGAGGGCCTGATCGGGCTGTTGGAGCGGCGCCTGGACGCGGTGGTCTACCGCATGAAATTCGTCCCCACGGTGTT